>DATIDU010000076.1:0-10393 GCA_035456145.1 Gaiellales bacterium
AAGCACGTCTTCGTCGAGAAGCCGATGACGTTCAGCGCCGCCGAGGCGCGCGACCTGCGCGACGTCGTCGGCCGTACCGGCCGCACGCTCATGGTCGGTCATCTGCTCCGCTACCACCCCGCCGTCGTCAAGCTGCGCGAGCTGATCGACGCCGGCGAGCTGGGCGACGTCCGCTACGTGTACGGAGAGCGGGTCAACCTCGGCACGATCCGGCCCGACGAGAACGCGCTCTGGTCGCTCGGCGTGCACGACGTCTCGGTGGTGCTGCACCTGCTCGGCGACGAGCCCGACGAGGTGTCGGCCCGCGGCGAGTGTTACGTCCGCCCCCACGTCCAGGACGTCGTCTTCGGCTACATCCACTTCCCCGGCGGGCAGATCGGCCACCTGCACCTGAGCTGGCTCGACCCGCACAAGATCCGCAAGATGACGGTCATCGGCTCGAACAAGATGGCCGTCTTCGACGACATGGCGGTCGAGGGCAAGGTCAGCGTGCACGACAAAGGCGAGATCCAGATGCCCGCGGGTGCGATCTCGACCCATGCCGGCGACATCTGGTCGCCGCGGATCGACGCCACCGAGCCGCTCAGGCTGGAGTGCGAGCATTTCCTGGAGTGCGTCCGGACGGGCGAGGAGCCCCGCACCGGCGTCGAGGAGGGGGTGCGCGTCGTCGAGGTGCTCGAGGCGATGCAGCGCTCGCTCGAGGCGGGCGGCGAGACGGTCTCGCTCGCCGCGGCGGCGCGATGATGTGGGAGCAGCGCGAGGCGCCGGGCCTGGTGGTCGCGCCTGATGCCCAGATCGACCCGGGGGTTCGGTTCGGCGCGAACGTCACGGTGCACGAGGGAACGGTCGTGGGCGAGGGCTGCGCGATCGGCGACAACGCGGTGCTCGGCAAGCACCCCGTCCTCTCGGCCCGCTCGACGAGCGCCGGCGAGGTCGGCCGGCTCGTCCTCGGCCGTGACGTGCGCATCTCGGCCGGCGCCATCCTGGCGGCCGGGGCAGAGCTCGGCGACGGATGCGTCGTCGGCGACCTCGCGACCGTCCGCGAGCGAGTGACGGTCGGCGAGGGCGTCGTGATCGGCCGCGGCGTCTGCATCGAGAACGACGTGCGGATCGGGGCGTTCACGAAGATCCAGACGAACGCCTACATCACGGCGGGCACGGTGCTCGAGGAGCACGTCTTCATCGCTCCCGGCGTGGTAACGACGAACGACAACCTGATGGGGCGCACGGAACGGCGCCACGCGCTGAAGGCGGGCCCGGTCGTGCGGCGCGGAGCGCGGGTGGGCGGCGCGGCCGTGCTCCTCCCCGGCGTCGAGATCGGCGAGGAGGCGTTCGTCGGCGCCGGGGCCGTCGTCATCGCCGACGTGCCGGCTCGCATGGTGGTCGTCGGCATGCCGGCGCGGCTGCTGCGCGAGGTGCCGGCGGACGAGCTCCTGTAGGGTCTGCCGCCCTAGCGCGGCACCCTGAGCCGCGACGTCAAAGGAGCCCTATGCCCACCGTCATTGGCCATCACCACGTGAAGGACACGAAGCACTGGCTTGCGTCGCCGAAGCGCGAGGAGTTCTTCGGCCCCCTCGGCGTCACCAATATCCGAACATTCGTCGACCCGCAGAACCCGACTCAAGTTGCCGTCCTCATGGACGTTCCCGATATGGATGCCGTGATGGGGGCGATGCAGACTCCGGCGGCGGCCGAGGCGATGGAGTACGACGGCGTGCTGCCCGAGACCCTGGTGATCCTGGTCGAGGCGTAGCCTGCGAACGCCTGAGTGGCCACCGGGGACAGTCCCCGAACGCTTCCCGTGACACCGTCGTGCGCGTTTTGAGATACGCGGCGGCGGCGCGCTGTCCGGCGCCGCTACGGCACTCTCACGGATGTGTGACGCAGAAGGTTCAGGAACTGTCCCCGGGGTAACGTCGCCCTTAGCTGCCGTTGGGCGCGAGCATGCCGCGGTAGACCCGCTCAAGCGCGGCGCCCGGGTGCTCGGGGAGCCGCTCCGCCACCACCCGCAGGTTGCGCTCGCCGTACGCCGCGCGGAGCTCCGGATCGCGGATCAGCTTCAGGATCGCCGCCGTCACGGCGTCCTCGTCGCGGCACTGCACGACCTCGCCGCCGTCGCCCTGAGTGATCCACTCGTCGATCGTGATCGCGTCGCCCATGACGAGCGGCAGGCGCGATGCCATGCATTCGAGCATCGACGCCGGGGTGGCGTCGGTCGAGGCCAGCGACACCGCGAGGTCGGACGACGCACAGAAGAACGGGAGCTCGGGCGGCGGGATGAAGTGCATCCGGACCGCGTCGCCCACCCCCAGGTCTGACACCCACCCGCGCACCGTCTCGGTCATGACCCCCTCGCGGGCCGCCAGGATGAGCCGCGCCCGCGGCTCCTCGGCATGCGCCCGCGCGAACGCGCGCAGGACGACGTCGAGGTTCGTGTTCTCGCGGTAGTTGCGAAGCGAGAGCACGATCAGGGAGTCGTCGGGCCAGCCGAACCGGGCCGCCAGCGCGGCGTGGTCGCGGTTCTCGGGCCCGAACGGGCGCAGGTCGACGTACCAGACGATCCGGTCGATCTTGGCCGGGTCGGCACCGAGCCGGATCGTCTCCTCGGTGTTGCCGAGCGAGGAGACGACGAACCGGTCGCCGGCCGCGATGGACTGGGCCACCCACCTCCGTCCGCGGTCCCGCTCCTTGCCATAGGTGAAGATGTCGGTGTTCCACGGGCTCATAACGAGCGGGTGGACGTCGGCCTCGGCAGCCCAGTGGCCGTAGGGCAGGAGGTAGTGCGCGTGCACCACGTCCGGCTCGATCTCGGCCGCCAGCCGGCGGATGGCCGGGCCGAACTGGCGCTCTCGGAGGCCCGGGATGCGGGTGCGCAGGCCCAGCTTCGTCAGATCGTGGACGGTGAGCATCGAGAGCTCCTCGGGCATGTCGTCGCGGAAGACGGGGCTCACGATGTGGACGTCGTGGCCGAGCTCGGCGAGCGCCCAGGCCCAGCGCAGGAAGATCAACGACCGGCCGCGGCCGACGCCCAGGATCCGAAGCGGCCGCCCGGCCGTGGCCGGCTCAGACATGCGCGCCGGCGAGGACGTCGTGCACCGCGCCGGCCACCCGGTCGACGCCGTCGTCGCCAAGCTCCGGGTAGATCGGAAGCGAGAGGCAGGTCGCGGCGAGCTCGTCGGTGACGGGAAGCTCGCCTCCCTGCACCCGATGCTCGACGCCGGCCATCCCCGGCTGGCGGTGCACGGGAATCGGGTAGTGGACGCCCGTCGAGATGCCCCGCTCGCGGAGCCCCTCCGCCAGCCGGTCGCGCTCCGGATGGAGAAGGACGTAGAGGTGCCAGGTCGGCTCGGCCCAACCCTCGATCCGCTGGAGCCGCACGTCCGCCCCGGAGAGGTGCTCCTCGTAGCGGGCGCACAGCCGCTGCCGAGCGGCGATCCACTCGGCGAGGTGCGCCAGCTTCGTCCTGAGCACCGCCGCCTGGAGCTCGGCCATCCGCGCGTTCGTCCCCACCGACACATGCTCGTACTTGGCCCCGAAACGCCCGTGGTCGCGCAGCCTGCGCAGTCGCAGCGCGAGTTCCGGATCGGCGGTCGTGACGGCGCCGGCATCGCCGTAGGCTCCGAGCGTCTTTCCGGGATAGAAACTGTAGGAGGCGGCGACCGCGTCGCTTCCGACGGCACGGCCGTGATAGCGGGCGCCGTGGGCCTGGGCCGCATCCTCGACGATCGGGATGCCCGGCGCGGCCACGGCGATGGCGGGGACATCGGCCGGGTTGCCATACAGGTGGACGGGCAGGATGGCCTTCGTCCGCGGCGTCACGGCCAGCCTCGCCTGCTCTGGAGACATCGTCCACGTGTCGGGATCGACGTCGACCAGGACCGGCGTAGCCCCGGTGCGCAGGATCGCCCCGACGGTCGCCATGAACGTGTGCGAAACCGTGATCACCTCGTCGCCCGGCCCCACCTCGAGCGCGTTCAGGATGAGCTCGATGGCGGCTGTGCCGTTCGAGACGCCGATCGCCTCCGGCGCCTCGCAGAAGGCGGCGAACTCGTCCTCGAACGCCCGCGTCTCGGCGGCGTTGATGAACGACTGGCGCTCGAGCACGCGCGCGATCGCCGCCTCGATGTCGGGGCCGATCGCGCGGTATTGCGCCTTCAGGTCGACGAGCGGGATGCCCTGCATACCGCCGCTCATGCTAGATCCGCGATCTCGACCCGTGCGCCACCCTTGGCGTGCGACGCGCTCGCGGCCTCCAGCACCTCGACGACCCGAGCGGCGTCCTCGAAGTCGGTGACGGGCTCCGTGCCGTTCTTGACGCAGTCGACGAAGTGGCGGCACTGGAGCGCGAGTGGCTCGGCGACCGGGATGCGCGGGATGTGCATGTCGCCGACGCGCTGGATCAGCCTGAACTCGCCGAAGGTCTCGAAGTCGGGGAAGCTGCGATCGACGTGCTCGCGGTCGATGCCGGCATCGTGAACCACGATCTGACCCTCGACGTCGTCGTAGACCACCATCTTCTTGCTCCCGATCACCGTCATCCGCCGCACCTTGCTCGGGTGCAGCCAGCTGATGTGGACGTGCGCGACCGCGTGCTCGTACTCGAGCACCAGGAACGCCAGGTCGGGAATGCCCGGCTGGAGGTAGTCGTAGGCGTGGCAGTGCACCGCCCGTGGATGGCCGTCGAGCCAGTAGTTCAGGATCGAGATGTCGTGCGGCGCGAAGTTCCAGATCGCGTCGACGTCGCGGCGCACGCGGCCCAGGTTGAGCCGCTGGGAGTCAACCGAGTAGATCTCGCCCAGCTCGCCGCTCTCGACCAGCGAGCGCACGTGGTTCACGAGCGGGCTGAACCGGAACGTGTGCCCGGCCATGAGGATGACGCCGGCCGCGCGCGCCTTTACCCCCAGGTCGCGGCAGGCGGCCGCGCTGAGCGCGAGCGGCTTCTCGACCATCACGTGGCAGCCGCCCGCGATCGCCTCGGACGCCACCTCGACGTGCGTCGCCGGATTGGTCGCAACGATGACGGCATCGAGCGGCCCGCCCGCCAGCGCCTCGCCGAGGGTCGCCGTCGACCGCGCGAGCGGATAGTGGCGGCCGAGCACCTCCCGCAGGTCCTCGCGGAGGTCGACCAGCGCCGCCACCTCGACGTCGGGAAGCGACGCGGCGGCGCGGATCACCTTCGGCCCCCAGTAGCCGCAGCCGACGAGCCCGACCCGCACCTTGGCCTCGGCGCTCACGCGACGCTCCGGAGGACGTCGGCCATCTCGGACGCCCGCGTGCGGCGGTCGAGCCGCTCGCGCACGTCGGCCGGCAGCGGACGGTCGCCGAGCTCGCCGCCCTTCCACGCCTCGACCAGGTCCTCGATCTGGGCGCGGATCCCCGGAACGTCGTCGGGGTCGGCGATGCGAGCGAAGCCGGTGGAGCGCAGAAGATCGGCGGCGATCCCCTCGGGTGGGACGAGCGCCAGCACCGGCCGCTCGGCGGCGAGGTACTCGAAGAGCTTGCCTGAGAGCACGCTCGTCCCGAGCCCGCCCGACCGCGGGATCAGGAGCAGGAGCGCGTCCGCGTTCTTCATCGCGGCCAGCGCCTGGTCGTGAGGCAGGAAGCCGTCGATCCGAAGCGACGCGCCCAGCCCGAGCGCATCGGCCCACTCGCGGTCGGCGGTGCGAAATCCGCCGACGAACCGGGCGTCGATCACCTCGCGCAGCTCGGGCCGATCGGCGAGGAGACCGCTGAGCGCATCGAGGAACGGCCGCGGGCTGCGATTGCCGAAGAAGAAGCCGGCGTGGAGGATGCGCAGGCGCCCGGACGGCTCGTGGCGAAGGCCCGCGAACTCGTCGAAGTCGCAGCCGTTCGAGATGACGGCGGTCGGCGTCCCCGGCGGCGCGAGCACCCGCGCCTCCTCGGCGATCGTGTCGGTGACGGTCGTCATGGCCGCGACGCGGGCGAACGTGCGCCGAGCCATCGCCTCGAGCACCGCCCGCTTGGCCCGCACGCTTCGCTTCTCGTAGCGGCGATGCGGATTTGCGAGCCACGAGTCGCGCAGGTCGGCGACCCAGGGGACACCGGTACGGCGGGCCACGAGGCTCCCGACCATGTGGGCCGACGACGGCGGCGACGTGGTGAGAACGACGTTGGCGGACCGGTCGCGCACGATGCGCGCCGCGGCCCGGGCGGCGTCGGGCACCCAGACGACCCGGGGGTCGGGGAGCAGGAGCTGACGCCCGTAGATCCCGGCCCGCGTGGCGACGCCGCGGATGCCGCGGGCACCCGCCAGCACGTCGGCCACCGGGCGCTCGTCTGATGGGCCCCGGTAGCGGGCCCGGTGGACGACCGTCGCCGGCGGGATCTCGGCCGCGAGGCCGGGGTCGCGGGCCACCCACTTGGGGTCGTCGGGGGCGAGCACGTCCACGTCCCAGCCGAAGGCGGGCAGGTGCTTGCACAGCTTGAGGACGCGCTGCACACCGCCGCCGCCGGCGGGCGGGAAGTAATACGAGACGATCAGCGCGCGCACGGCCTCACGGCTCGTCGTACTCGATCTGGTCGTAGTAGCGGATGGCCCGCCGGGTCATACGCACGCGCGACTGCTGGGCCGAAAGCTCGTCCTCGGAGATCTCGCCCAGCGCGTGCTTCACCGCGAGATAGGGCATGTTGAAATCCTCCTGGTAGACGATCGTCGAGATCCGGGGGTTGATCTCAAGCAGGCGGCCGTCGAGGAACTGGACGTTCACGAACCAGTCGACGCCGAGCTCGGCGCAGAGCGCGCGGGAGTGCTCGACGAGCTCCGGCTCGTCGGCGGTCTCAAAGTACATCGCCAGCCCGGCCCGCACCGCCTCCCGCGTCTTGGCGTGGCCGACGAGGAGGCGGCCGCCGCGGCAGATCGCATCGACGGTGTGCTCCGGCCCCTTCAGGTAGTCCATGACGAGGAGCGGTGGAAAGTCGTCCTCACCGATCGCCGCCAGCGCCTCGTCGAGGGTGAGCGGGATCGGACCGGGGCGGGCCTCGAGGATATGCCAGCGGCGGTTCGGGTTCGCGGAGATCACGAGGAACCCGCGCGAGCCCTTGAGCGCGGTCGGCTTCATGCAGACGTCGACATCCGGATAGCCGAGCTCCTCGGCGGCGGCCCGAAACTCCTCAGGCGAGGTCGCCGGGATCGAGCGGGGGATCGGCACACCCAGCCGGGCGCACAGCTCCATCGTCTGCGCCTTGTCGTTGCAGGCGGCGATGGCCTCGGGCGAGGCGACGAGAACCGGCACGTCGAAGAGGTCGACCGCCTGCGCCACGGCCGAGACCTCGAAGGACGAGAGCGGGAAGACGACGTCGACCTCCTCGCGGCGTGCGAGCTCGGCCAGCCGGCCGGGAAACTCGTCGGACGAGCCCGGCGGCACAACGTGGAACGAGTCGCAGATCGCCCGGCCGCCGCGGCGGGCGCTCATGTCGGTGCCGACGACGCGCAACTCGCGCTCGCCGTTGTCCTGGAGCGACTTCACGAGCCGGCCGCCGCCGGGCGATCCAGAGGCCGTCACGAGCACGCGCAGCGGCCGTGGTCGTTCTCGGATATCGCTCGTGGCGAGCCCCTCTCGTGGTGACCCGTGCGGGTTGGGATGGACGGTCGAATCGGGTCGCCGAGCGGCCTACCCGCGGACGGGCGCGAATGCTACTTACATTCCGAGATCGACCGAGCAGGGCCGGCCGCGGCGGTCGACGAGGTGGACGACGTCGCCCTCGCGGCGGACGACGCTCCCGCCCTCCTCGAGCACCTGCTCCATGTAGGCCCGCTCGTACTCGCGCCGGTGGCTCGCGGGATCGCAGCAACCGGCGGCGCGGACGCGCCACCTGCCGTCGACGCGGCGGATCGCGAACGCAGGCATAGCGTGAAGCCTACCCCCGCCAGAGGTGCGGCGACGTGAGCACGGGCGAGCGGCTCGCCGCGTGCTTGGCATCGCCGTGGAAGGCCACACGCCAGCGCCCGACCGTCCCGGCGACCGCGAAGCGGGCGTGGCCCTTGCCACCGACGGTCGCGTCCGCCACGGCCTTCCAACCGCCGGCCCGGTGGCGCTGAAGGGTGAGCGTCGCACCCGGCAGGATTGGGAAGATCGTCGCCCGGAAGGCGGTCGAGCCGGAGCGGACGAGCTGGAGGTCCGGGCCGACCGCGATCGTCTGGCGCGGCGAGGCGACCCCGGCGGCGACGCTCACCCGGTACACGCGGTTCTGCTTCGGGTGGATGCTCAGCGAGAACGTGCCGTCGCCCGCGAGCGAGAGCTTCTCGGCCGCGGCCGTCCATGGCTGGCCCGGCCCGTCATGAACGAGGAGCGCGACGCGGTGGTGAGGCTTCGGCCACACGCGCCCCGTGAGGGCGAAGCGGGTGCCGGCGATCGTGCGCGCCGGGCCCTTCAGCGAGACGCCGACGATCCGGAAGTAGTTCGAGCGCAGGCCGAGCGCCACCTCGGCGCCGGGGCCGCTGTAGCCGTGGTTCTTGAGGCCCGTGTGGAAGGTCGCGTGGGTCACGCGCTGAGACGCGCCGTCGATCGTGAGGTCGACCGACCGCACCTTCCCGGTGACGCCGATGGCGCGGGCCAGGGCGCGCGGCGTGAAGACCCGGGGCCTCCACGTGTGGTTCGGGTTCAGGCCCCGGGCGCCGTCGTAGCGGTCGCGCACCGGGACGAGGTACGGCTCGCCGCCGCTCCCCCACGCCGCCTGCTCCGACGCCGTCCAGCCACCCGATGACGACGAGAAGAAGCCCACCGCGACGGCGCCGTTGTACCAGAGCACCCGGTGTGCGGAGGCCGCGACGGCCGCGTTCGAGGCCGCGGCCTCATGCTCGATCGGCCCGTAGACCTGGCTGCGCGTGTCGGCGTAGGCGTCGAAGTCCGACGTGGGATGCCGGGTCGCCACCGCGTAGGAACGGGCGGCGACCGCCTGCGCGCGAAGCGCCGCCGAGAGCCAGGAGGACGGCATCTCGCTCGGCACGACGCCGCGGAGGTAGTACTCGATCGGGACGACGTCGACGAGCATGAGCGAGGAGCCCGACCGGATCACCCGCAGGTAGCCGTGCCAGTGGTCGTGCGCCCAACCGATGCCGACGGTGCTGTCGACGCGAAGCGCCTTCGAGGCGCCCAGGCGGACCGGGCCGGTCAGGTGCTTCACGACCCGTGCGTTCGACGCCGCATCCACGACGCGCATGCGCCCGGACGTGCCCCTCTCGACACGGTAGGAGCCGGCCGGGATCGTCTTGGACTTCGTGCCGCCCTCGTCGACGACCGTGATCTTGGAGGCCCCCGAGATCGAGTAGGAGCTGTGCCCGCTCGCGAGCTGGATCCGCATCTGGACCGGATTCGAGAGCGACGTGAGCGTCGTACCCGAGAAGTAGTGGGCCAGGATCGCGTCGTAGGCCCAACCGTGCTGCGCGTACCCGAGCGCGCCGTACTGGGAGAGGCCGATCCCGTGGCCCCACCCGTGGCCGGTCAGCGTGTAGACGGTGCGGGCCTGCACCGCGGGCACGGCGACGGCCGCCGCGACGGCGACGGTGGCGGCGAACACGGCAAGGCGGCGTGCCATCGACAAGGCCATCGGCACCAGGGTACCCGCGCTGTAGCCGGAGCACGCGTAATCGAACACAGCGTTAACACGCCGGCGCTCCCCGTCCACCTACAGACGGCGGCCTGGGCCGCCGATAACCTCCCGTGCTCATGAGCGTTTTCGCGTCGATGCCGAAGGGAGTCCGCACGGTCCTCGAGACCGCGGTCACGCTCGCGGTCGCCCTGGCCATCGCCTGGCTCGCCCAGGCGTTCGTGATCAAGCCCTACCGCGTCCCGACCCCGAGCATGGTGCCGACTCTGCTCCCCGGCGACCGCGTCCTGGCCGACCGGCTGAGCCTCGACTTCGGAGACCCGCACCGCTTCCAGATCGTGGTCTTCCATCCGCCCCACTGCACCGACGGCCACTCCGACGGGATGGGCGTCTGCACGACTCCCGACCTCGGCCTGCGCGACGGGCTTGCCGGCACGACCTTCATCAAGCGGGTGATCGGGCTGCCCGGCGAGACGGTGTGGTCGCAGGACGGCAAGATCTGGGTGCAGGACCCGGGGAAGCCCAAATTCAGCCTGAACGAGCCGTACGTGCGCGCCGACCAGGAGGTCGCGGGGCGCGCGCTCCAGCGCACCACGATCCCCAAGGGCTACTACCTGCTCATGGGCGACAACCGCGGGATCTCCGACGACTCCCGCGACTGGGGGCTCGAGCCCCGCGGCGGCATCATCGGCGTCGCCCGGGCGCGGTACTGGCCCATCCGCCGCATCGGCACCCTCTAGACTGCCCGAGGGATGGGAGAGCGTTCGAAGCTGCGACGCAGCTGCCTGGCCGTACCGGGCTCGTCCGAGAAGATGCTGGCCAAGGC
>DATIDU010000077.1:0-14033 GCA_035456145.1 Gaiellales bacterium
GCGGGCGCGGCGCTCGCGACCGCGACGGCGGGTTCCACCGCTGCGGAGCGCCTGCGCGCTCCCGCCCGGGCGGGGATCGACGAGATCGAGCGGCGGGCGTCCGAGCTCTCTGCGGAGCTGCACGCCTGCGCGGCCGACGAGGCCGCAGGCCAGGCCCACGCCCGCGAGGTCGCCGCAGTCCTGACCGAGATCGAGGTCGCGCTGGCGCGCAGCGGCGAGCGGATCGACGAGATCGAGCGCCGCCGTGCCGCGCTCCGGGCCGAGTACACGATCGAGCTGCCCGAGCTCTCGGCGCCGCTTCTGCCCGACGAGGCGGCGGCGTCCGCGGCGCGCCTGGAGCGGCTCGAACGCCGGCGCGAGAGCCTCGGCGCCGTCAATCCACTCGCCGCCGAGGAATACGAGGAGGCCAGGGCCCGGGCCGACGAGCTCTCCGACCAGTGCGCCGACCTCGAGCGATCGCTGCGCGAGCTCCGCGGGCTGATCCGCGACCTCACCCAGACCATCGACCGCCGGTTCGCCGAGACGTTCTCGGCGGTGGCAAAGAACTTCGGCGAGGTCATCTCGACGCTCTTCCCCGGCGGGTCGGGCCGGCTGCGGCTCACCGAGGACGACGTCGTCTCGGCCGCTCCGTCCGCCGAGCCCGAGGACGGCGAAGAGCCCGATGCGCCGCAGCAGCGGCCGGAGCCGGGCATCGAGCTCGAGGTGCGCCCGGCCGGCAAGAAGATCGAGGCGCTGTCGCTCCTCTCGGGTGGCGAGAAGGCGCTGACCGCGATCGCCTTCCTGTTCTCCCTGCTCCTCACGAAGCCGTCGCCGTTCTACCTGCTCGACGAGGTCGAGGCCGCCCTCGACGACGCGAACATCGAGCGCTTCCTCGACCTGCTGCGCGCCTACCAGGACCGGGCGCAGTTCATCGTCGTCACCCACCAGCGGCGAACGATGGAGGTCGCCGACGTGCTCTACGGCGTGACGATGGCGGGCGACGGCGAGTCGCGCGTCCTCTCGCGGCGCGTGCCCGCCGACGGGCCGCGCGCGATCAGCGCCTGAGCCAGTCCCACAGGTCGTCGGGCACCGCGACCGAGCCACGTGCGAGCGCGGCGTCGCGCCTGGCGCTGCTCTCGTCCCCGGGGAATCGCCGGCCGCCGAACAGTCCGCGGATCCGGCCGGCGGCGTCGGACCGGGGCGCGGCGAGGAGCGCGACGGCCGCGTGGCCCGGGCCGGCCGACACCGCCCCGACGAGGAGCTCGACCAGCGCCGCGAGCGCGAGCCCCTTGTGTGCCTGGTCGCCGCCGAACGGCCTGATCCCGGCCCGGTCGGCGCGGATCTCCGCAGGGTCGTCCTCGGGCGAGCCGTCCGGGCGGACGCCTGACCCGGGTGGGAGCGCCTCGCCGGCGGCCGCTGCGGCGAGCACCTCGCCGTAGGTGATCCGCCCCATCGAGACGTCGATCACTGCGGGCGGAGTGCCCGGAACTGCGAGGCAGAGCGGACTGGTCGCAAGGATCGGCGGCCCGCCGTCGGGATGCGCGATCCGGGGCGGTGACGTCGCGGTGAGGAGGCAGACCAGGCCGTCGCCTGCGACCCGTTCGGCAAACCAGCCGAGCCGGCCCGTGGGAAAGCAGCGCTCGACTACGACGAACCGGGCCCCTGTGGGCGGCGTCTTGGCCTCGGCGGCGAGCACGTCGGCGAGCGCGGCATAGCCGACCGCGCCGGCTGCGTCCCAGCGCGACACGCTGTCGGTGCGTTCGATCTGGGCCGGGCGGGCCGCCGCGTCGAAGCCGCCCTGCTCAGCCAGCCACCGCAACCGCTCAAGCCCGTGGGTCGCCGCGCCGCACAGCTCGGCGTCGAGGTAGTGCTCGCCGATCAGCGTCGCCGTGCGTTCGTCGAACCCGAGGCCGCGGAGGCGCCCGGCGACCGCCGCGCGGAGCTCGTCCAGGCGTACCTCGGCCACCCGGCGACGGTACCAAGGCGGGCCGACCCACGGGCCGCCGGTACGATCCCGGCCCGTGGCGCGCACCTGGCAGGAGATGTTCCGCACCGGCGGCGACGAGCCGCCTCCCGAGTCCGAGCCGGAGGAGCGCTCCGGCGTCTTCCGGCGCCTGCGCGACTCGATCTCGCGCAGCCGCCGCGCGATGGCGCAGCAGCTCGCCGCGGCGGTGCTCGACCCGTCCGACGACGCGGTGTGGGAGCGGCTCGAGGAGGCGCTGATCCAGGCCGACTGCGGAGTGCCGGCCACCGTCACCGTGATCGAGCGGCTGGAGGCCGAGGCCGGCGCGGGCACGCTCACGACCGCCGAGCAGCTGACGACCCGGCTCGAGGAGGTGATCGCCGAGCTGATGACGCCGGAGGACGACCCCCGGATCGACGTCTCGCACACGCCGTCCGTGCTGCTCGTGACGGGCGTCAACGGCACCGGCAAGACGACGACGATCGGGAAGGTCGCCTGGCATCTGCGTGAGGCGGGCCGGACGTGCGTGATCGGCGCCGCCGACACGTTCCGGGCGGCCGCGGGCGAGCAGCTCGAGACCTGGGCGGAGCGGGCCGGCGCCGACTTCGTCGGGTCGCAGTCGGG
The DNA here is from genome assembly GCA_035456145.1 of Gaiellales bacterium. GTDB lineage: Bacteria > Actinomycetota > Thermoleophilia > Gaiellales > JAICJC01 > JAICJC01. The sequence goes on from DATIDU010000077.1 coordinate 2,567, forward strand.
GGCCGACCCCGCAGCGGTGGCCTTCGACGCCGTCGCCGCGGCCGAGGCGCGGTCGCGCGACGTCGTGATCGTCGACACGGCCGGCCGCCTGCACACGCAGGGCCACCTCATGGAGGAGCTGCGGAAGATCCACCGCGTGATCGGCCAGCGCCTCGCCGGCGCCCCGCATGAGGTGCTCCTGACGATCGACGCCACGACCGGCCAGAACGGCCTTCAGCAGGCGCGCCTCTTCGCCGAGGCCGTCGACGTGACGGGGATCGTGCTGACGAAGCTCGACGGGACGGCGAAGGGCGGCATCGTGCTCGCCATCGCCCATGAACTCGGCATCCCCGTGAAGCTGGTCGGCGTGGGCGAGGGGATCGAGGATCTGCGCCCGTTCGACGCGCGGGACTTCGCGCAGGCACTGTTCTCGACCGACTCATAGGGTCTACGCTTCTCGGATGTTCGACTCCCTCTCCGACCGGCTCGGTGCGACCCTGGACGGGCTGCGCGGTCAGGGGCGGCTGAGCGAGGAGGACATCAACCGCGCGATGCGCGAGATCCGCCTCGCGCTGCTCGAGGCCGACGTCAACTTCGGCGTCGTCCGGCAGTTCGTCGCAGCGGTGAAGGAGCGGGCGCTCGGCGCGGACGTGATGCAGAGCTTGACGCCGGGCCAGCAGGTCGTGAAGATCGTTCACGAGGAGCTGACCGCGCTCATGGGATCGGCCGGCTCGGGGCTCTCATTCTCGAACCGGCCGCCGACGGTCATCCTGATGGCGGGCCTCCAGGGGTCGGGCAAGACCACGGCGTGCGGCAAGCTGGCGCGGCTCCTGGCGAAGCAGAAGCGGACCCCGGCGATGGTGGCCTGCGACCTCCAGCGCCCGGCCGCGGTGCAGCAGCTCCAGACGCTCGGAAAGTCGCTTCAGGTCCCGGTGTTCGACCAGGGGGTCGATGCGGATCCCGTGAAGGTCGCCGCGTGGGGGGTCGAACAGGCCCGGGCGCAGGGCCGCGACGTCGTGATCGTCGACACCGCCGGACGGCTGCATGTCGACGAGGAGCTGATGGATCAGCTCGTGCGGATCAAGGACGCCGTGAAGCCGCACAACGTGCTGCTCGTCCTCGACTCGATGACCGGCCAGGACGCCGTGTCGGTCGCCGAGCGGTTCTCGGAGGCGGTCGACTACGACGGCGTCATCCTGACGAAGCTCGACGGCGACGCGCGCGGCGGCGCCGCCCTTGCGGTGCGCTCGGTCACCGGCAAGCCGATCAAGTACGTGTCGGTGGGCGAGAAGCTCGACCAGCTCGAGCCGTTCCATCCCGACCGGATGGCCTCGCGCATTCTCGGGATGGGCGACGTCATGTCACTGATCGAGCGCGCTCAGGAGCAGATCTCCGAGCGCGACGCGAAGGAGATGGAGGCGAAGCTCAGGAAGGCCGAGTTCACGCTCGACGACTTCCTGGAGCAGCTGCGGCAGGTGCGCAAGATGACCGCGGGCCAGGGCCTTGCGGGGCTCCTGGGAATGCTCCCGGGCGTCGGCCGCCAGGTGAAGAACCTGAAGGTCGACGAGCGCCAGGTCGACCGCGTCGAGGCGATCATCCTCTCGATGACGGCGGCCGAGCGGCGAAACCCGCGCATCATCGACGGCAGCCGGCGCAAGCGGATCGCCGCCGGGAGCGGCTCGTCCGTCCAGCAGGTGAACCAGCTTCTGGGCCAGTTCAAGCAGGTGCAGAAGATGATGCGGCAGATCGGCCGGGGGAAGATGCCGCAATTCCCCGGAATCGGCACGCGGTAGGCGTCCGTTCTCGCACTTCCCAAACGGCCCTCTCCCGCGTAGCCTCGAAGAGTGGGACGTCGGACCCCCGATCCGCTGGCGCATCCCGAGCGCCTGACCCAGAGCGTGTATGCCTACGTGGCCTACCGGATAGGCGCTGGACCAGACGCCGAGGACGTGACGAGCGAGGCGTTCGCCCGCGCGCTCCGCTACCGGAAGAGCTACGACGCCTCCAAGGGCACGCCGGTCGCCTGGCTCACGGGCATTGCGCGGCGGGTGATCGCGGAGCGGGCCGCGGAGGATCGCCGCACCGTCGCCGAGGTCCCCGAGATGCAGGCGGCGGGCGCGCTGGAGGACGAGTCGGTCGAGCGCGTGACGATGCAGGCCCTCGTCGCAACGCTCGCCGAGCGCGACCGGGAGCTGGTCGCGCTCCGCTACGGCGCCGATCTCACCGCGGCGCAGATCGGCGAGATCCTCGATCTCAGCCCGAACGCGGTGGAGGTCGCCCTGCACCGGGCGCTGCGCCGGCTTCGGGACGAGATCGACACCGCACCCTCCGAGGCGCCGCAGGCCCGGCCCTCGCTGCGGGCGTCCGCAGACGGCGTGTAAGGGTTTCGCACCGTTCGCCCGTAATCATCTGTGTACGGCACAGACGCGGAGGGGGAGGCAGCGCAGGATGGAATTCTCGAACCACGACGAGCTCGGCCAGATCGAAGCGGCCCTGCGCTCCGGGCGGCCGCGCTTGGGCGGGGACGTCGAGAGCGCCATCTGCGGGAGGGTCGGGGCTCGGTCCGGCGGTGGGCGCCGGGCGAGTTTCGCCGTCGTGCTGACCGTGGGCTCGCTCATCGGGATGAGCGCGTTTGGCGGTGTGGGGTATGCGAACTTCGGGTTCTTCGGGTTCAACCCGTTCCACCCGCCACATATCTACAAGCCGCCGTTCAAGGATCAGTACGGCAAGGGTCCGAAGCACCACCCCGGCTGCCCGGGCAACAACAAGCCCGGAAAGGGCCACGGGTACCACTGATCGACCTCGGGCTCACGCTCGATCCTCGCCAAGAAGGGCCGCCCTCGGGCGGCCCTTCGGCGTTCCCAGGCGCAACCATCATCTAGACTCCCGCCGCGTAACGTCCGACGGAGGTCGAGTGTCAGTCAAGATCCGCCTCGCGCGGCATGGTTCCAAGAAGAACCCGATCTACCGGGTCGTCGTCGCCGACTCGCGCGTCCCGCGCGACGGCCGCACGATCGAGGAGATCGGCCGGTACAACCCCCAGCTCCAGCCGTCGCTGATCGAGATCGACGCTGACCGGGCCCGCGAGTGGCTCTCGCGCGGCGCGCAGCCGACCGAGACCGTCCGGAAGCTCCTCACCATCGCCGGGGTCTAAGGGGGCCGAGTGGAGGAGCTCCTCGCGTATCTGGCGCGCGAGCTCGTCGACAATCCCGAGTCCGTCCGCGTGGAGCGAAGCGACGCCGGGGCGGACGTCGTGCTCGAGCTTCACGTGGCGGAGGACGACGTGGGTAAGGTGATCGGCAAGCAGGGCAACGTCGCCCGTGCGCTGCGGACGGTCGTCCGGGCGTCGGCGGTCAGGACCGGCCGCCGCGTGCATGTCGAGATCGCCGGCTGACACCCCCTGGCGCCCGCAGCGGATCGTGGTCGGGCGGATCGGCCGTCCGCACGGCCTCGACGGCTCGGTTCACCTCGACGGACATGGAGGCGTCGTGCCGCTCGACCCGGGCACCCGGGTCGAGGTCGGCGGCCGCCCCGCCGTGATCGTGGCCCGGAAGGGCACCGTGGAGCGGCCGATCGTCCTCCTCGATCTCGCCGCCGACCGCGACCGGGCCGAGGAGCTGCGCGGAGCCGACGTCACCGTCCCTGGGGACGCGCTTCCCGCCCCCGGCGCCGACGAGTACTTCCACGTCGACCTCGTGGGATGCGCGGTCCGCGCCGGGTCGCGCGAGCTCGGCACGATCCACGGCGTCCTGGCCTATCCGAGCAACGATGTCCTCGACGTGCGCGCGGGCGGCGCGTCCGAGCCGCTCCTGATCCCGTTCGTCGACGACGTCGTCCTGCGCGTCGACGTCTCCGAGCGCGTCGTGGCGATCCGGGAGGACTTCCTGTGACGCTTGAGCTCGACGTCATCACGCTCTTTCCCGGCCAGTTTGAGTGGATGCGCGAGTCGCGCCCGATCAGAAACGCGATCGCGGCGGGCTCGCTCTCCCTGGGGGTGCACGACCTGCGCGACCACGCGCCGGGCCGGCACCGGCAGGTGGACGATGCTCCGTACGGCGGCGGCGCGGGGATGGTGATCCGCGTCGACGTGGTTTGCGCCGCCCTCGAGGGGATCTACGCCGCCTCGGTCGCGCGCGTCCTCCGCGAGCGCAGGATCGCGGTGCTGACGCCGGTGGGCCGCCAGCTCCGCGACGAGGTCGTGACCGAGCTCGCGGGGCTCGAGCGCCTCACGCTCCTCTGCGGCCGTTACGAGGGCTTCGACCAGCGCGTGCACGACCACCTCTCGAACGACGCGATCTCGATCGGGCCGTACGTGCTCTCGGGCGGAGAGGTGGCCGCGATGGCCGTCGTCGATGCGGTCACCCGCAAGCTCCCCGGCGCCCTCGGCCGTGACGAGAGCCACATGGAGGATTCGTTCTCGGAGGCGCTCGGCGGACGACCGGAGTACCCGCACTACACCCGCCCGGAGGAGTTCCGCGGGTGGCCCGTGCCCGCGGTGCTCCTCTCCGGCGACCACGGCGACGTCGCGCGCTGGCGCGAGGAACAGTCGCACAGGCGGGCCGGGTCGCAGTTGTGAGGCTCGTCCGGGCTCCGCTAGCATACGCCCGCCCCTCCGCCGGTTTTCCCCTGCCATGACGGTCATCGAAGACATCGAACGGCGCCAGCTGCGCGAACTGCCCGAGTTCAAGGCGGGCGACACGCTGCGCGTGCACTTCAAGGTCATCGAGGGCCAGCGCCAGCGCGTGCAGGTGTTCGAGGGCATCTGCATCAAGCGCCAGGGGGCCGGCGTCCGCGAGACGTTCACGGTGCGCAAGCAGTCGTTCGGGGTGGGTGTGGAGCGCACGTTCCCGGTGCACTCGCCGAAGATCGAGAAAGTCGACGTCGTCTCGATCGGCGACGTGAACCGCGCGAAGCTGTACTACCTCCGCGGCAAGGTCGGCAAGGCCGCGCGGGTGCGCGAGAAGTCGCGCTGACTTCGGCACGCTTCCGGCACGGACTTGTGTGCCATGGCCGTGCCCGCCCGTCCGCAGGCCGCGATAGGGTGGCGGCATGGCCGTAGCCGCCCCTCGCCGAACGCGCCGCCGGCCCGGACGCCGGCTTCTGGCACACGACCGCGGCCTCGGCGGGCGACTTGTCGCCGGCGCCGACGAGGCCGGCCGCGGATCGCTCGCCGGCCCGCTGGTCGCCGCTGCCGTCTGTCTCGACCTCGACCGCCTGCGCGGGTCGCGGTGCGCGCCGCTGGGTCTTCTCGACGACTCCAAGCGCCACACCGAGGCCCGGCGCGAGGAGCTGTTCGAGGTCATCGTGTCGTGCGCATCCCAGGTCGCGGTCTGTGTCGTCCCGGCATCCGAGATCGACCGCCGCGGCCTTCACCGCTCGAACCTGCACGCGCTCGGCACCGCGCTCTGCGCGCTTGACCCGGAGCCGGACGTCTGCCTGACCGACGGCTTCCCGGTCCCCGGCTGTCCGCGTCAGCACCGGGCCGTGGTGGGCGGCGACGGCAGAAGCGCGGCGATCGCAGCGGCGTCGATCGTGGCGAAGGTGACGCGAGACCGGTTCATGCGCCGCATCGCGCCGCGCTATCCGGGGTTCGGCTTCGAGCAGCACGTCGGCTACATCACGCCCGAGCACACCCGCGCTGTCCGGGCGCTCGGCCCGACGCCGCTTCACCGGCGGTCGTTCGAGGCGATCGCCTATGCGCAGCTCGATCTCGGCCTCTGAGTACGGCCGCCGGGCCGAGACGCTGGCGGCGATCTGGCTGCGGCTGCGCGGATACCGGATCCTGGGCCGGAACGTCCGAGTTGCGGGGCGGGAGGTCGACGTCGTCGCCCGCCGCGGCCGCACGCTCGTCGTCTGCGAGGTGAAGGCGCGCCGTAGCCGGAGCCGGGGCGCGCCGGTCGAGGCCGTCGACCCGCGCAAGCAGCGCCGGCTGGTCGAGGCGGGGGAGATGCTGCGTCTGGCCCACCCGGGCGTGAAGAGGGTGCGGTTCGACGTCATCGCCGTTGACGGCCTGCGCGTCACGCACGTTCCCGCGGCCTTCTGAACGCATCCGGGAGCGGATCGTCACGGGTCGTGACGCCCGTGTTGCACATCATTCAATACGCTCGGTCGTGTGGTGGCTCGGGCGCTCACGTTCTGGCTCATGGGGATCACGGCGCGGCGCGTCGAGGTGGAGGCGCATCTCGTCGACGGTGTGCCCAGCTTCGTCGTTGTGGGACTCGCCGACCGGGCCGTTCAGGAGGCCCGCCAGCGCGTGCGAAGCGGCATCGCGTCGGCCGAGTACCGGTTCCCCGGCACGCGCCTGACCGTCAACCTGGCACCGGCGCAGGAGCGCAAGGAGGGATCCGGCTTCGACCTCGCGATCGCGCTTGCCGTCCTCGCCGTGTCGCGCCAGGCGCCCGTCGAGCGCGTGGCCCGCGTCGCCGCCGCGGCCGAGCTCGGCCTCGACGGGCGCCTGCGGCCGGTGCGGGGCGCCCTGGCGATGGCCGAGGCGGCCAGGCGGGCGGGCATTGAGGCGCTGATCGTCGCCGCCGAGAGCGCCGTCGAGGCGAGCCTGGGCGGTGGCGTCGAGATCATCGCCGCGCACAACCTGCGCCATGCCGTCGAGATCCTCCACGGCCGCGCTGAGCCCGCCGACGTGCCCGATCCGCCCGTGGTGGACGAGGCCGGTGGCCCCGACCTGGCCGACGTTCGCGGCCAGCCACGGGCCCGGCGGGCGCTGGAGATCGCCGCCGCGGGCCGCCACAACCTGCTCATGACCGGCCCGCCCGGATCGGGGAAGACGATGCTGGCCCGGCGCCTGCCCGGCATCCTGCCGCCGCTCGACGCGCGCGAGACGCTGGAGGTCACGCGCATCCACTCGGCGGCCGGGCTGCTCGCGCCGGGAACGCTGGTGCGCACTCGTCCGTTCCGCGCGCCCCATCACAGCGCGTCGGCGGCGGCGCTGATCGGAAACGCGCGTCTGCGACCGGGCGAGGTGAGCCTCGCGCACCGCGGAGTCCTATTCATGGATGAGCTCCCCGAATTCACGAGGCCGGCGCTCGAGGGCCTGCGGATGCCGCTCGAGGAGCGGCGCGTGCACCTCGCGCGTGCCCACGGTGCGGTGACCCTGCCCGCCGACTGCATCGTGGTCGCCGCGATGAACCCGTGTCCGTGCGGCATGGCGGGCGACCCGGATCGGGAGTGCACCTGTACGTCGGTTCGGCGCACGGCCTACCTCGGACGCATCAGCGGGCCGCTGCTCGACCGATTCGACCTGCGCGTCGAAGCGCCGCGGGCTGCGGCCCATGCGGAGCCGGGAGAGACGTCCGAGAAGGTCGGCCGCCGTGTCACGGCGGCTCACGCGATCGTCGCCGGCGGCCCTCCGCCGCTTTCGCCCGGAGCGGTCGAGCTTCTCGACAGGGCGGTGATGCGCCTTCACCTGTCGGGGCGGGGTGCGGAGCGCGCCCGCCGCGTGGCAGGGACGATCGCCGCGCTCGCCGGCTGCGACCAGGCAGCCGAGGAGCACATGGCCGAGGCGCTCTCGTTCCGGGGGCCGGCGGGATGAGTGCCGAGGCGGAGCTGCGGGTGGTTGCCGCCGCGGCGCGGGCGGGCGTCGACGCGGGCGCGCTCGTCCGGCGCGCCCGCGGTGCGGCGCGGCTCCTTCAGGCGTCCGCATCCCGGCTCGACGCCCTGGGCGTCATGCCCGGCCTCGCCGGCGAGCTCGTCGCGGCGCGCAGGCTCGACCTCGCAGAGTTCGTGGCGGAGCTGGCCGGCCGCGGCATCGTCTGCCTGGCCCGCTCGGATCCGGGGTACCCGGCGCCGCTGCGGGAGCTCGCCGACCCGCCGCTGGCGGTCTTCGCCGCAGGAGCCCGCGCCGGCCCCCCGCCGGTCGTTCCGGGCCGGGCGCTGGCGATCGTCGGTGCCCGCCGCGCGGGAGCCCCTGCGCTCGCGCTCGCGCGGCGGCTGGCCGCCTTTGCCGCGGGCTCCGGGGTGTGCGTGGTGAGCGGCCTCGCCCTCGGCGTCGACGCCGCCGGGCACCAGGGGGCGCTCGATGCCGGCGAGCCGACGCTCGCGGTGCTGGGCTGCGGGCCCGACGTCGCCTATCCGCGCACGAACGCGGGTCTTCACCGCCGGATCCTCGAGACGGGGCTCGTGCTCTCGGAATACCCGCCGGGAACCCCGCCCGCGCCGTGGCGCTTTCCCGCTCGGAACCGGCTGATCGCCGCCCTCGCCGATGCCGTTCTCGTGGTCGAGGCCCGCGCCCGCTCCGGCGCCCTCATCACCGCCGACCACGCGCTCGACCTGGGCCGCGACGTGCTGGCCGTGCCCGGGTGGGCCGGATCGCCGGCCGCGGCCGGCACGAACGGGCTTCTGAAGGCCGGCGCCGGGATGGTGGAGGACGAGGATGACCTGGCAGCGTGGCTCGGCCTGGATCCACCGTCGCAGGCGCCGCCGCCGGGCGAGGACACGGCGCTCGTCGAGGCCGCTGCGACAGGCCCGGCCCACGTCGAGGAGCTGGTCGAGCGGCTCGGAAAACCGGCCGACGAGCTGGCCGCCGCGCTCTCCCGACTCGAGCTCGACGGCTGGGTGGGCCGCGACGAGTCCGGCCGCTACCTCGCGCTCCGCAAGGCCCGCATCGCCGACCGCGGGTAGAATCGAGCCTCGAAGGGGTGTAGCTCAGTTGGTAGAGCGGCGGTCTCCAAAACCGTAGGTCGCGGGTTCAAGTCCTGCCACCCCTGCTCATCGAGGCGGCGCCGCTCCTAGATGGTGGTGTCGAACACCCGGCGACCGGCCAGTGTGCGGTACACCTTGAGCGAGCGCGGCTTCGACGAGAGCCGGAACGCGGGCCGTGAAAACTGGAAATAGACCAGCGCGGCCGTGCGCGGGTGCGTCCGCGCCCAGCTCAGCACCTTCGACACGAACGCCGGATCGTCGTTCCCCCACGGCGCGTATTCGCCCAGAATGAAGGGCTTCCCGTAGTTGTAGAGCGGCTGCATGCCCCTCCAGTAGGCGCGTCCGCCGATCTCGTACAGGTCGTCTGCGACATAGTCGACGTACCGCTTGCCGGGGTAGTAGTTGATTGGCTGGTTTCCGCGCACGTTGGGCGCGCCCGCGCCCTGCGGGTTCCAGACGATCGCCACCTTCCCACTCGGGGCGATCCCTCCGGTACCCAGCCGCGACTGGAGTTTCGGAAGCCCCGCCGCGACAAGCTTCGCGTTGATCTGAGCCTTGGTGCCGCCGCGCAGGATGACCGCGGCCCGTCGGAACGCGCGGCGGAAGTTCTTGGCCGAATGACCCGCCCTGCGCGTGCCGTTCGCGTTGTAGGCACACATCGACGACCAGTAGCCGTTCATCTCCTGCCACGGTCGAAACCACACCACCTGACCCGTGCCGTTGGCCTGCCGGGAGTAGTCGATGAAGTAGGCGTCGGCCCGGCCGCGGGCGATCGCGCGCGGCCAAAGCGGCTTGCGCGTCAGCGCCGGGGTCGCGCTCAGCGTGATCATCGCAATCCGATGCTGATGGGCTGCCTCATTGATCCAGCTTGCGATCATGCGGTACTTGCTCCACGAGCCGCCCAGCATGGCGAAGCGAAGCCACACGTCATGATGATGGCGTGTGAGCGTGTCGAACCTGGTGGGATGTTCGGAGCCGACGCCGAGCCTGGTGTACCCAGGGGCGGGCTCGCCGGGAGGTTGCGGCACGGTGGAGGCGTGTGCCGACCCGGCCAGCGCGGCCATGACGAGCGGGCAGACGAGCGAAGCGGTGAGTCGAGCGGCCCATCTCACGCACCTGACCCTATCCGATTGCTGGCCGCGCCGGTAGAAGATCCGCCGACCCACCTGGAAGACGCAGGCACGCCAGACCGTCCTTGCCGTGCCGGCATGAGCAGAAGCGCGCCGGGTGGTAAGCGGCTAGCGAACGACGAGCTCGGTGCGCTCGACTCCACGCGCGGCGAACGCCAGGAGCCGCCGGCCCTCGTCCTCCAGCTCGCGCCGCTCTGCCTGCGAGCGGCGCTCGAACGGGCGCACATCGAGCGTGGCCGTTCGTCCACGCGTCGTGAGCTTCCACGTGCCGGCCACGTACCCGCCGAGCAGGAATGCCGGCTTCAGGCCGTTTCCAAGCGAGAGGACCGACATCGTCCCCGCCGGCAGGATGCGCTCGCGACGGGCGTGCGAGAGCAGGATGTTGTCGAACTCGGGCAGGAAGCGGGCGGGGGCGCGGGTGCGGGCCGTGGGGCGGGGCGCGTCCGGCAGGTCGAACAGCTCACCGCCCGCCTCGTCGTGGAACGTCACGAGCTCGGAGCGCAGCTCCTCGAAGACGGGCCGCAGGCCGGCGACGCCGATGAAGGTCTGCGCGTCCGCCACGCTCGCGGGGCCGTACGCAGCCAGGTACCGGCGCACGAGGCCGGCCATCGAGAGCGAAGCGGGGCGGACACCGCCGAGCCAGGTCTCGGCCGCGACGTGGGCCGGCGCGCCGCCGCGGCTCCAGAGCCCGCGCGGCGGCACCTGGACGAGCGGCACGAGCTCGCGGACGCCCATCGCCAGCGCATCGGCGTCGCAGCCCGGCCAGCGCCGCCGGAGCTCTGCGCCCAGCTCTCTGAACGTGCGCGGCTCCTCGTCGACGAGCGCCCTGCCGGCTGCCGCAAGCTCCTCGTCGGCGACACCGGCGGCCCGGCGCGCGGCCGAATGCCGCGACGGGCGTTCGATCGCCGGGCGGGCGAGCTCGCGCAGCGGCAGGCAGTCGCGGGCCGAGACCAGGTGGATGGTGGAGCGCATCAGGGCCACGCGGGCGACCTCTCGGTCGAGGAGCAGCCGTTCAAGCGCCTCCGGACGGAAGCCGGCGACGCGCGTCCACAGGCCGACGTACGCCGCCCGCGGCGATTGTGACTGGATCCCGACGAGGTGCTCGACGGCGGCCAGCGGGTCGATCCGGCGCCGGCGCAGCAGGAGCTGGCGGGCGAGCAGCGCCCGGTTCAGCCGCACCGTCGAGAGCACGCGCGCATCCGCCATCTGCGGAACGCTAGTGAGGCTGGATTGCCCGGCCGCCCATCCGGGTACACAGTGGGCTCATCGACCACGGGAGCGATTCATGGGAATCATCGCGTTTCTGATCCTGGGGCTTCTGGCCGGCGCGATCGCCAAGGCGATCATGCCGGGCGACGACCCGGGTGGCATCATCGTCACGACCGCGATCGGCGTGGCGGGAGCGCTGATCGGCGGCTTCGTGGCCGCAGCGCTCTTCGACGCCCACCCCGTCGACAACTTCTTCGACGTGTCGACATGGGTGACGGCGATCTTCGGCTCGGTCATCCTGCTTGCGATCTACCGGATCGTGACCGGGAACAGCAGCCGCACCGCTTCGATCTAGGCCGCGATGGTCTCGGCGGCGCGGCGCTCGCCGCGCCGCCCGAGGCCCGCGAACGCGAGCGAACCCACGAGGACGGCGGCGATCGGCACGAGCTCGACGACGACGAACCCCGTGCGGTCGCCCGCGAACCCGGCGGGCA
>DATIDU010000078.1:0-6006 GCA_035456145.1 Gaiellales bacterium
TCTCCGCCGACGAGGTCCAGCGCGGGCGATCGCCGTTCGCCGAGCGGCTCGGTGACGAGATCGCCTCCCGGTCGCTGCGGATCGCCGACGACGGCACGGATCCCGGCGGTCTCGCCAGTGCGCCCTTCGACGGAGAGGGGACGGCGCGCGGCCGCACTCCGCTGCTCGGCGAGGGCAAGCTGCTCGCGTACCTGCACGACAGCTACACGGCCAGCCGCGGCGGCGCGACGTCCACGGGCAACGCCGCGCGCGCGTCCTATCGCTCGCCGCCGTCCGTGAGCCCCTCGAACCTGATGATCGAGCCGGGCGAGCTCTCCCTCGAGCAGCTGCTCGAGGGAGCCGGCGACGGTGTCTACGTCACCGAGGTCGCCGGCCTCCACTCGGGGGTCAACCCGGTGACCGGCCGCTACTCGGTGGGCGCCACCGGCAAGGCGATCAGGGGAGGAGAGCTGGCCGAGCCGCTGCGCGAGTTCACGATCGCGGGGGACCTCCTGAGCACCCTCGCGGCCGTGCAGGCGGTCGGTTCCGACGCTCGCTGGGTTCCCTTCGGGGGCTCGGTTCACAGCGCTCCGCTGCTCGTCTCGGAGATGGCGATCGGCGGCTCCTAGCGGCCGCCGGGCCGCGCCGCTTCATTGGATCGGGTTGCGCCTGCGGCGCACCCTCGCATCAAGGGCGCAGCCCCGAGCGGTTGTGGGGGCGGCCGCCTGCGGCCGCGATCTGTTGCCTCGGTAAGCGCTGTTAGGCTCGGCGCTCACTCCAACCCGAGGAGGCGAAGACGTGACCAAGGCTGAGTTCCTCGACGTGCTCGCGCGCGACGCAAGAATCGGAAACAAGAAGGAGGCGGGCCAGGCCGTCGACGCCGTGCTCGACGCGATCACCGAAGTCCTCCAGGGTGGCGGCGAGGTGAACTTCACGGGCTTCGGCAAGTTCGCGGTCGCAGAGCGCGGACCCCGCCAGGGCGTCAATCCGCGGACGGGCGAGCGGATCTTCATCCCCGGCGGCAAGGTGCCCCGCTTCTCGGCGGGCTCGGGGCTGAAGAAGAAGGTCAAGGGCGGCGACTGACCCCGACAGCGCCCTTCGCCGACCGGCTGACGGGGCTCGTCGAGGAGCGCCGGAGCCAGATCTGTCTCGGGCTTGATCCTGACCCCGGCTCACTCGCGCCGGAGGCGGCAGCGGAGGGGAACCTCCGCGACATCGCCGAGCGGGCGGCGGTGGCCGTCTACGAGGAGTGCAACCGGCTGATCGAGGAAGCCGGGGCGGCCTGTGTCGCGGTGAAGCCGCAGCTCGCCTGCTTCGAGCGCCTCGGCCAACATGGCTGGTGGGCGCTGGACGAGGTCAGCCGGGCGGCCCATCGCGCGGGGCTCCTGGTGGTCGCCGACGGCAAGCGGGGGGATGTCCCGGTGACCGCGGCGGCGTACGGGCAGGCGCTGGTCGGGGAGACGGAGACGCCCTGGGGCACCGTCGCAGGTCTGGGCGCCGACGCGTTCACCGCCAACCCGCTCCTCGGCGACGACGCGATCGATGTGCTCGTGCAGTCGGCGCGGGCGGCCGGCGCCGGCGTCTTTCTCCTCGTGCGCACCTCGAATCCGGGGGCGAGGCGGCTCCAGGATCAGTTGCTCGGCGACCGGCCACTTCACGAGGAGCTCGCCGCGCTGGTTGCAGAGAGCGCGCCGGAGCTCGCCGGCGCGTCCGGCCTCTCCGGGGTCGGAGCGGTCGTCGGCGCGACCGCCCCGCAGCACATGGGGCGCCTGCGGGAGCTGATGCCCGACTCGATCTTCCTGATCCCCGGGGTGGGGGCCCAGGGCGGCAGACCGGAGGACCTCGGCCCCGCACTCGCGCCGGGGCGCCCCGCGTCGATCCTGGTGGCCGCCTCACGCAGTATCGCCGGGGCCGACGATCCCGGGACGGCCGCGACGGAGCTGCGGGACGCCGTCTGGGAACTGGGGCCGTAGCGGCCGCCTGCCGCCGCGATCTGAGGCTGGCAGTACCATCGCCGCCCGCGGATGCCGGATTACAAGCCGAACTATTTCGTCCGCGCGTTCGCGGTGCTCGCGCTGATCGCGGCCCTGGTGCTCGTCGTGGTGGTCGTCGTCACCTCGTCGGGCGGGTCGGGCAACGGCGGCAACGACAACGGCGGCAAGCCGGACATCAGCAAGGTGGGGCGCAAGGCTGTGCGCAAGGGTGTCTGGATCGTCCGGTCCGGCGACACGCTCGGCGAGATCTCGGTCAAGACGGGGATCGACGAAAGCACCCTGCTGCAACTCAATCCCGACCTGGACCCGCAGGCCCTCCTCGAGGGCCAGCGAATAGCGTTGCGCTGACCGTGCAGGTCTCGCGACCAAGGCAGGGGCGCATTCGCGCCGCGGTGGCGATAGCCCTGGCGATCTTCCTGGTGGGCGTTCCGGGCGCGGCGGCCGGCACTCCCGCTCCGCCGAAGGTGGACGCCAGGGCCTGGATCCTGATCGACCCCAGGGACGACTCGGTGCTGGCCGCCAAGGCCCCCGACAAGCGCCTGCCGATCGCCAGCGCGACCAAGCTGATGACCGCGTACCTGGCGCTCCACGAGCTCAGGCCCAATCAGATGGTGACCGCGCCGGCGTACCGCCCGAGCAACCCGGCCGAGATCACGCTGGGGCTCCGCGCCGGCGAGCGGATCCGGGTGCGTGACCTGCTCTACGGCCTGCTGCTGCCGAGCGCCGGCGATGCAGCCGTGACGCTGGCGGACGCCGTCTCCGGATCCGTCCCCGCCTTCGTCCGGGAGATGAACCGGACCGCTCAGAAGCTCGGGCTGAGCGACACGAGCTACGCGAATCCGATCGGGCTCGACGATCCCGACAACTACTCGAGCGCCCACGACCTGGTGACGCTGGCCTCGATCCTCCTGCGCAACCGGCTCTTCGCCAGGATCGTGAACACGCCCAGCGCGACGCTCAGCACCGGCGATCACCCGCGGACGGTGACGAGCCGTAACACGCTTCTCGGACGGGCGCCCTGGGTGAACGGCGTGAAGACCGGGCACACGCTCGACGCCGGCTATGTGCTCGTGGGCTCCGGCACGCGCGGCTCGACGACCCTGATCTCAGCCGTGCTCGGCACTCCCAGCGAGTACGCGCGGGACCAGAGCACACTGGAGCTCCTCGACTACGGCTTCTCGCTCTATCACCCGGTGGCGGAGGTGACCCGCGGCGAGGAGCTCGCCTCGCCCGAGCTCGACTATCGAAGTGACCACCTGCCCCTGCTCGCGGCGCGGCCGATCACGGTGATCGTGCGCGAGGGTCAGCGGGTGGCGACCCGGGTGAGCGCACCCGACGAGGTCAGTGGGGACGTGCGCAAGGCCGAGCGCCTGGGCGCCGTCACGGTCAGCGTCGACGGCAAGCGCGCCGCCGTCAGCCCGCTCGTGGCTGCACATGCCGTGAGCGCGGCCAGCACGCTGGACAAGGTGGAATCGTTCGTCCTGGATCCGATCGTTCTGATCGGAATCGCCGCGATCGTGATACTCCTAGGACTGTTATTCCTGATGAGAGGGCGCGGGGCGGCGCGGGTCACCGAGGACCCGGTCCCGGGGCCTCGCCAGGAGCGGCAGCGCTCGCCCCGACAAAGGACCCCCGAGGAGAGGCGAAGGATGCACGAGGAGCGGATGCGCAGGAGGCGCCAGAGGATGGAGCGCGAGGGAGGAACGGGATGATCCTGACCGTCACGCTGAACGCCGCGATCGATCGCACCGTTGCGGTGCCGAGCTTCCGGCAGGGGAACCGCCACCGTGCCGTCGAGGCGAGCACCGTGGCCGGCGGCAAGGGGGTCAACGTCGCGCGTGCGCTCAAGCTGCTCGGGCGCCCGGTGATCGCGACCGGCCTCGCCGGCGGCCCCACCGGTGCGCGCCTGATGGAGCGCCTGGCGGAGGAGTCGATCCTCACGGACTTCACCTGGATCGCCGGCGAGTCGCGAACCAACCTGGCGGTGATCGACCCGACCTCCGGAGAGCAGACCGAGATCAACGAGCGCGGCCCCGACGTGAGCGGCGAGGAGCTCGACCGGTTCCTCGAGAAGCTCCTCTACCTCGCCCGCGGCGCGCGCATCTGCGCGATCGCCGGCAGCCTGCCGCCCTCCGTCCCGGCCGCCTTCTCGGCACGAATGGTCGAGGAGCTGAAGGCGCTCGGCGTGGAGACGATCGTCGACACCGAGGGTGAGCCGCTGCTCGCCTCGCTGCGCGCCGAGCCCGCGGCGGTCACCCCGAACCTGCGCGAGGCCGAGGGTGCCGTCGGCCACGAGTTCAACGACCGCGAGGACCTGCTCAACGGGCTCCGCAGCCTGGTGGAGCTCGGGGCGGCGAACGCCGTCATCACGCGGCCCGAGGGCTGCGTCGCCTCCCTGCTCGCCGGGGACGACCAGCGTCATGCCTACGAGGTCACCGCCCCGGAGGTGGAGCCGGTCGCCACGGTCGGATCCGGCGACGCATTCCTGGCCGGCTTCGTGGCCTCCCGCTACGACGAGCGGCCCCAGGAGGAGTGCCTGCGCTTAGCGGTGGCCTGCGGCGCGGAGTCGACCCAGCACTTCGGCGCCGGGAGCATCGATCCGGACGAGGTCGAGCGGCTGCTGCCGGGCGTCGAGGCGCGCGAGCTCGAGGCGGCGGCGAGGGTCTAAAAGCCGGGTTGACCGCTGTTATCCTTGGCGAGGCGTTGGTGAAGGACCTCCGAATCGCCGCAAGCACCGCATTTCCGGCCCCGCAGCGCGGGGTTTTTTCGTCCGCGAACGAACATAGGGTGGGCCAATGGAAGTAGAGATCGGCCGCGGCAAGAAGGGCCGCAGGGCATACGGCTTCGATGACATCGCGATCGTCCCGTCGAGGCGGACGCGCGATCCCGACGACATCGACATCACCTGGACGCTTGGCCCGTACCGCTTCGAGCTGCCGCTGCTCGCCTCCGCGATGGACGGCGTCGTCAGCCCGAAGACCGCGGCCCTGATCGGCAAGCTCGGCGGGCTGGCCGTCCTCAACCTGGAGGGCATCTGGTCGCGCTACGAGAACGCCGACGAGAAGCTCGACGAGATCGCCGCGGCGTCGAAGACGGTCGCCACGCGGATCATGCAGGAGATTTACGCCGAGCCCGTGAAGCCGGAACTGATCGCCCAGCGGGTAGAGGAGATCAAGGCCGAGGGCGTGGTCGCCTGTGGCTCCCTCACCCCTCAGAAGGTGACCGAGCACTACGAGACCGCCCTCGAGGCCGGCCTCGACATCCTCGTCATCCAGGGCACCGTGATCTCGGCCGAGCACGTCTCGACCCACACCGAGCCGCTCAACCTGAAGGAATTCATCGCCTCGCTCGACGTGCCGTGCGTCGTCGGCGGCTGTGCCTCCTACAACACCGGGCTGCACCTGATGCGGACCGGGGCGGTCGGCGTCCTGGTCGGGGTCGGCCCCGGAGCCGCCTGCACCACCCGCGGCGTCCTTGGGATCGGCGTTCCGCAGGCCACCGCGATCGCCGACGTGGCGGCCGCTCGCGGCCAGCACATGATGGAGACCGGCCAGTACTGCAACGTGATCGCCGACGGCGGGATGCGCACCGGCGGGGACGTCTCCAAGGCGATCGCCGTGGGCGCCGACGCCGTGATGATCGGCTCGCCGCTTGCCCGCGCCGAGGAGGCCCCCGGCCGCGGCTTCCACTGGGGCATGGCGACGTTCCATCCCTCGCTGCCGCGCGGCGCGCGCGTCACGACGCACCAGGACGGAACGCTCGAGGAGATCCTGCTCGGCCCGGCCCAGGAGAACGACGGCACCTTCAACCTGATGGGCGCGCTCCGCACCTCGATGGCCACCACCGGCTATGCGGACATTGCGGAGTTCCACCGAGCCGAGGTGATGGTCGCCCCGGCGCTCCAGTCCGAGGGCAAGCAGCTCCAGCGCGAGCAGTCGGTCGGCATGGGCTCGAACGGGCGGGCCACGGTCGCGGCGGCGGTGGCCGTCTCGGATGACTGACGCGGCGCCCGCCGCTTCGGATGACACCCAGG
>DATIDU010000079.1:0-15313 GCA_035456145.1 Gaiellales bacterium
GAGCCGCATTGCGGCGTCGGCGATCCCGCGCGAATGGCAGCGCTCGACGACACCGGAGCGGCCGGCGCGCACCTCCGTCACGTCCGGGGCCGAGGGGAGCGGCGCTTCCGGGTCGCCTCCCTGCGCGCCGATCCACTCCCGGTAGGCGTCGAGCGCCCGCCCGGAGCGCAGCGCCTCCTCGGCAGCCGCCCGGTCGCCCAGCATGAGCCCGGCCGCGACGAGGCAGAGCTCGGTGAGGTCGGCCGGGCCGCGGCCCTCCAGCGTCGCCACCGCCTCGGCCACCTCGAGCGCGTTCCCGACGGCGCACCCCAGCGGCTCGTCCATCGACGAGAGCATGCAGGTCGTGGGCAGGCCGGCCGTCTCGCCGAGGCGCATCATCGCCTGCGAGAGCGCGCGGGCCGAGTCGAGATCCTCCATGAACGCGCCCTCGCCCACCTTCACGTCGAGCACGAGCCGCGAGGCGCCGGCCGCGATCTTCTTCGACATGATGCTGGTGGCGATCAGCGGGATCGACTGCACCGTGGCGGTGACGTCGCGAAGCGCGTAGAGGCGCTTGTCTGCCGGCACGATGTCGGCGCTCTGGGCGGCGACGGCGATCCCGTGCTGGGCCACCTGCGCGACCAGCTCGGGGATGGCGAGGTCGACCCGGAAGCCGGGGATCGACTCCAGCTTGTCGAGCGTGCCGCCGGTGTGCCCCAGGCCGCGGCCCGACAGCTTGGCGACCGGCGTGCCGGCGGCGGCGACGATCGGCGCCACCACGAGCGTCGTCTTGTCACCCACGCCGCCGGTGGAGTGCTTGTCGGCCACCGGGCGACCGACGGACGAGAGGTCGATCCGCTCGCCGGAGTCGACCATCGCATCGAGCAGGTCGGCGGTCTCGCGGTCCGAGAGGCCGCGCAGTACGACCGCCATCAGGAACGCCGCGAGCTGGTAGTCGGGCACGTCCGGGTCGACCATCGCCCGGATCTCGTCGGCCGACAGCTCGCCGCCGTCGCGCTTCTTCGCGATCAGGTCGACGATGCGGGCCACCACCGCCGCGTCTACCCCTTCACGTAGGGCAGCCCGTCGGCGGCCGGCGGGCGCGAGCGGCCGACCAGGCCGACGAGGGCGATCAGCGTGAGGACGTACGGGAGCGTTGCAAGCAGGTTCGGGGACACGCCGGCGACCGACTGGAGCCGGTCGGCGAGCGCGCTCGCGAATCCGAAGAGCAGGCAGGCGCCGAACGCCCCGTACGGCCGCCACTTGCCGAAGA
Source organism: Gaiellales bacterium (assembly GCA_035456145.1). Lineage (GTDB taxonomy): Bacteria > Actinomycetota > Thermoleophilia > Gaiellales > JAICJC01 > JAICJC01. Next base: position 1,253 of record DATIDU010000079.1, read on the forward strand.
TGACCGCCGCCAGGGCGATGAACCCGCGCCCGGCCGTCATGTTCTGCCCGAACGAGCCGACGAACCCGACCGAGAGGTAGGCGCCGCCCAGCGCCGCCAGGATGCCGGACAGGACGACGCACGCGTAGCGGACGCGGTAGACGGGGATGCCGACGGTGTCGGCCGCGCGCGGGTGCTCGCCCACCGACCGGATCCTGAGGCCGATCGGCGTGCGGAAGAGGATGACCTCCGTCACAACCAGGAGGCCGAACACGATCCAGATCATCAGGTTGAGCGACCCGAAGACGCCGCCGATGCCGGGGATCGAGGCGATTCCGGGCAGGTGGACGGTGGGCACCGAGTCGATGGAGGCCGGCGTGCCGTTCGAGCCGTAGATGTCAATGAACATGTAGCCCGTGATTCCGAGGGCGAGGAAGTTGATCGCCGTGCCAGTCACGATTTGATCCGATCGCAGATGGATGGAGAAGACCGCATGCACGAGCGCCACGACCGCCCCGGCGATCATCGCGGCGACCAGCCCGATCTCCCAGCGGCCGCTCCAGACGGTGCCCCAGATGCCGAAAAACGCGCCGGTCAGCATCATCCCCTCGAGGCCGATGTTCACGACCCCCGAGCGCTCGCAGAAGATCCCGCCGAGCGCCGCGTAGGCAAGCGGCGTCGCGTAGACCAGCATGGCCGCGAACAGGCCCGAGTTGACGACGAGCGAGGTCGACGTGTCGCTCTTGCCCTGTACCCAGATGGCGAAGGCGGTCGCCGCGACCGCGACGAAGAGTGTCCACAGGCCGAGCTTGCGCTCGTCGCGCGAGAGCGCCCAGATGGCGCAGGCGAGCGCGGCCAGGCCGAGGACGACGGGGACGGCGGCGGCCTCGATCTGAAGCGGTGGCAGCGCCAGCTCGAGCCCGACCAAGCCGACGACGATCCCCAGGATCGCAACGCCGCGGGCGCCGCGCGGGATGCGGTCGAGCGCCGTCACGCCCCGGTCGGCTCCACGAGCGCGGCCGGCCGCGGCTCGTCCCGGCGCCGGCGGCGCGCACGCCAGGCGTAGACGAGCAGGAGCTGCGCGCCGACGAAGAGGATGATGAGGCCCTGGATGATGATCGCCAGGTTGCCCGCGAGCTGGGGCGGGAAGATCGTCGGGTCGAGGGCCCGTGGCGACGTTCCCACCTGGAGCCCGGCGAAGAGCAGCGCCGAAAACGCGATCCCGATCGCGTTGTTCCTGCCTAGGAGCGCCACGGCGATCCCGATGAAGCCGATCTGGCTCACCGCGATGTCGTTCGTCACGATGTGGAACTCCCAGCCGAGCACGTCGCAGGCGCCCGCCAGACCGCCGAAGGCGCCCCCGATGGCGAGTGCCGCGACGTAGCTCCGTGATACGGGGATGCCGCCGTAGCGGGCGGCTTCGGGGTTGTGCCCGACCGCCCGCACCTCGTACCCGAACACCGTGCCGTTGATGAGGATGTGGTAGACGACGAGCGCCGCCAGGGCCAGGAAGATGCCGGCGTGGAGCGGCTGGAGGACGCCCCAGATCGCGGGCAGCTTGGCGGAGTCCGTCACCTCGGACGACTGGGGCACATCACGCAGCGGCCCCTGGAGCGGGCCGTTCAGCTCGAACAGGTACTGCGCCCCGTAGATCGCGATCCAGTTCAGCATGATGGTCGAGATGACCTCGTGTGCGCCTACGGCCGCCTTCATGGCGCCTGCGATGCCGCCCCATACCGCCCCCGCGAGTGCCGCGGCGCCGATGGCGAGCGTGAGGTGCACCGGCTTCGAGAGGCCGGAGAAGTGCGTGCCCACGATGATCGAGGCGACGATCCCGACCACGTACTGGCCCTGCCCGCCGATGTTGAACATGCCGCATTTGAACGGCAGGGCGACCGCCAGCGCCGTCAGCATGAGCGGCGTCATCAGGATCAGCGTCTGCTGGAGGTTGAGCGCGGCGAAGTCCTTGTCCTCCGCAGAGGTCCACGGCAGGAGGTAGTTCAGGCCGGTGCCCTCGAAGATCGCCTTGTAGGCGTCGATGGGGTTGTGGCCGGTGAGCGCCACGACGAGGCCGCCGATCGCGAACGCCAGGATCGTGGTGCCGACGGGGAGCAGGACGGCCGGTGCCTTGGCGCGGAGCCACGCCTTGACGCGCTCGGTCATACCGCGGTGGCGCTCCGGCCGCCCATCATCTCGACGCCGAGGACGGACTCGCTCACGTCCGGTGTGTGCTCGGCCACGATCCGGCCCTCGTACATCACCAGGATGCGGTCGGAGAGCGAGAGGATCTCCTCGAGCTCCAGGCTCACGAGCAGGATCGCGACGCCCAGCTCGCGCACAGCCACCAGCCGCTGGTGGACGAACTCGATCGCGCCGACGTCGAGCCCGCGCGTCGGCTGCGCGGCCACGAGGACGCGTCTCGTCCCCGACATCTCGCGGGCCACGACCACCTTCTGCTGGTTTCCGCCCGAGAGCGACCCGGCCTGCGTGTCGGGCCCGCCTCCGCGCACGTCGTATTCGCGCAGGAGGCGCCGGGCCCGCTCGGCGATGGCGCGCGGGTGCAGGAACCCCCATTTGGACGCCGGCGGATGGCGGACGTCGCGCAGGCCGAGGTTCTCGGCGAGCGTGAAGTCGAGCACGAGCCCGCGGAGATGGCGGTCTTCCGGGATGTGGCCGATGCCGGCCTCGAAGCTTGCCCGGGCACCATGGCCGGCGAGCTCGTGGCCCTCGGCGACGATGGTGCCGGACGTCGGCTTCCGGAGGCCGGTGATCGCCTCGACCAGCTCGCTCTGGCCGTTGCCGTCGACCCCGGCCAGCCCGACGATCTCGCCGGCCCGCACCTCGAACGACACCCCGCGGACGGCTTCCAGGCCGCGGCTGTCGTGGACGACGAGATCGCGAACCGAGAGCAGGACCTCGCCGGGCTGTGCCGCCCCCTTCTCGACCCGCAGAAGGACGGGCCGGCCGACCATGAGCTCGGCGAGCTCGCGCTCGGAGCTGCCGGCGGTGGCGACCGTGGCGACCGCCTTGCCGCGGCGGAGCACGGTGATCCGGTCGGACACCTCGAGCACCTCGCCCAGCTTGTGGGTGATGAAGATGATGGACGTGCCCTGCTCCTTCAGCGACCGGATCACGTCGAAGAGCTCGTGCGTCTCCTGGGGCGTGAGCACGGCCGTCGGCTCGTCGAGGATGAGGAGCCGCGCGCTGCGGTAGAGGGCCTTCAGGATCTCGACGCGCTGCTGCTGGGCGACGCCGATCGACTCGACCCGCGCCTCGGGCCGCACCGCCAGGCCATAGCGCTCGGACAGGCTGCGGACGTCCTCCTGCGCCTTTCTGACGTCGAGCAGGAGCCCGTTGTGCGGCTCGGCCGCGAGCACGATGTTCTCGGTCACCGTCATCACCGGGATCAGCATGAAGTGCTGGTGCACCATTCCGATGCCGGCGTCGATGGCATCATGCGGCGAGCGCAGGCGAAGCGGCTTGCCGTCGAACCGGATCTCGCCGGAGTCCGGCGAGGTCAGCCCATAGAGGACGTTCATCAGGGTCGACTTGCCCGCACCGTTCTCGCCCAGGAGGGCATGCACCTCGCCCGGGCCGACGTCCAGGTCGATGCTGTCGTTCGCGACCACCTCGCCGAAGCGCTTGGTGATGCCGCGGAGCTCGAGCAGCGGTGCGTCGGGCATGGTGAATCAGGAGCCGGAGGGGCGGCGGAAGGCCCGCCCCTCCGGCGGGTCGATCACGGAACGGTGTCCGGCGGGGTGACGGAGCCCGACTTGAGCTTCGCCAGCTGGTCGTTCACCTTCTGGACGTCGGCCTGGGAGACGGCCGAGTTGATCGTGCCAAGCCCGGTCGCGCCCTTAGTGGCGTCGAACGTCGTGATGCCGCCGCCCTGGAACGTGCCGTCAACGACCTGCTTGATCGTGTCGAACACGGCCACGTCGACCTTCTTGATGGCGCTCGTCAGGATGTAGTCGCCCAGGTAGGCCTGGTCGGCGTCGACGCCGATCCCCCAGACGCCCTTCTCCTTCGCCGCGCTGAGTGCGCCCAGGCCGCAACCGCCGGCGACCTGGAACACCACGTCGGAGCCCTGCGAGATCTGGTTCAGCGCGAGCTGCTTGCACTTGGCCGTGTCGGTGAACGAGTTCGAGTAGTCGTTCAGCGTCTTCACGCTCGGGTTGGCGGCCTTGGCCCCCGCCTGGAACCCGGCGATGTAGTGATCGACCGGCGGGATCTTCTGGCCGCCGACCGTCGAGACGGTCCCGGTCTTCGACTCGAGCGCCGCCAGGTAGCCGGCCAGGTAGCCCGACTCCTGCTCCTTGAACAGGAGGCCCTGCACGTTCGCCAGTGCCGGTGTTGGTGCGTCGTCGATGATGGCGAAGTTCACGCTGGGGAAGGCCTTGGCGACCTTCTTGATCGCCCCGTCCATGAGGAACCCGACGGCGATCACCAGGTCATAGTGCTGCGCGGCCAGCGTCTGCAGGTTCGGGACGTACTCCGACTCCTGGTGCGATTCGAGCACCTTGAAGTCGACGCCGAGCTGCGACTTCGCACGCTGGATCCCCACGAAGGCAAGGTGGTTGAAGCTCTTGTCGTCGAGCCCGCCGATGTCGGTGACGAGCCCGATCTTGAACACCTTGCCGCCGCTGCCCCCGGACCCGGCCGCCGGTGTCGAGGATCCCGAGCTGCCGCCGCCGCAGCCGGCGGCGAGAAGCGCGACCGCCGCGACCGCGGCGAGCGCTCCCAGCCCGACGATTCGTGAGCGCTTCACATTGCCTCCCGAGATGGGTTGGTCAGAAAACGGGGGCCATCCTACAACCACGGGCCCGGGCCTGCCGGGGGCCTGGCCGCTTTGGGTCATCCACTACCATCCGGGCCATGGAGCAGGCCACGTCGCCGGCCCGGCAGGTCGAGCCGTTCGAGCCCTTCGAGCCGCGCCTCACCCGGATCGGCGCGGTCGACGCCGTCGCGCTGGAGGCGCGCGCCGCCGACCTCGCCAAGCGCTCGATCAAGCGCGGGTCGAAGCTCGAGGCGCTCGACCTGATCGTGCGGATGATCGACCTGACGACGCTCGAGGGCGCCGATACACCCGGCAAGGTGGCGGCGCTCTGCGCGAAGGCGGTGCGTCCCGACCCGGTCGACACGAGCGTGCCGTCGGTCGCGGCCGTGTGCGTGTATCCGACGCTCGCCGCCGAGGCGAAGCGGCGCCTCAACGGCTCCGGAGTGCACGTGGCGTCGGTCGCAACGGCCTTCCCCTCGGGACAGTCGCCGGTCGCCCTCAAGGTGGCCGAGGCCCGGGCCGCGGTCGAACTCGGCGCCGACGAGGTGGACATGGTGATCGACCGCGGCGCGTTTCTCTCTGGGCGGCACGCCGAGGTGTTCGACCAGATCGTGAAGGTGCGCGAGGCGTGCCGGCCGGCCCATCTCAAGGTGATCCTCGAGACGGGCGAGCTCGGCACCTACGACGCCGTCCGCCGGGCCTCGCTCCTGGCGATGGCCGCCGGCGCCGACTTCATCAAGACCTCGACGGGCAAGGTCAGCCCGGCCGCAACGCTGCCGGTGACGCTCTGCATGCTCGAGGCGGTCCGCGACGTGCACGTCGAGACGGGCCGGGTCGTCGGGATGAAGCCGGCGGGCGGGATCCGGTACTCGAAGCAGGCGATCCAGTACCTGTGCGTGCTGCACGAGACGCTGGGCCGCGACTGGCTCACGCCGCAGCGGTTCCGGTTCGGCGCCTCGTCGCTTCTGAACGACGTGTTGATGCAGATCCGCTCGCAGAAGACCGGTGTGTACGAGTCCCCCGACCGCTTCACGGTGGACTAGATGGCGGAACTGGAGCCACGCACCGACGGAGGCGGGCTGGAGTGGACGTACGCGCCCGCGCCCGAGTCGCGGGCGATCGTCTCGTTCGAGCAGCGCTACGGCCTCTTCGTCGGCGGCGAGTCGGTCGAGCCGCGCTCCGGCGAGTGGTTCACGTCGATTTCGCCGGCCACGGAGGAGCCGCTGGCCAAGGTGGCCCAGGCCGGGCCGGAGGACGTCGATGCCGCCGTCGCCGCCGCCCGCGAGGGCTTCGGCGCCTGGTCGGAGCTGCGCCCGGCCGAGCGGGCCAAGTACCTCTTCCGGATCGCCCGCATCCTCCAGGAGCGAAGCCGGGAGCTGGCTGTCGCCGAGTCGCTGGACGGCGGCAAGCCGATCAAGGAGTCGCGCGACGTCGACCTGCCCCTGGCCGCCGCGCACTTCTTCTACCACGCCGGCTGGGCCGACAAGCTGGAGTACGCCTTCCCGAACAGGCGCCCGCGGCCGCTCGGGGTCGCCGCCCAGATCATCCCGTGGAACTTCCCGCTCCTCATGCTGGCATGGAAGGTGGCGCCGGCGCTGGCGTGCGGCAACACGGTCGTCCTGAAGCCGGCCGAGACGACGCCGCTCACCGCGCTCCTCTTCGCCGACGTCTGCCGCCAGGCCGAGCTTCCGCCCGGCACCGTCAACATCATCACGGGCGACGGCTCGACCGGCGCCGAGCTCGTGCGCCACACGGGCATCGACAAGGTTGCGTTCACCGGCTCGACCGAGGTCGGGAAGGCGATCCAGCGCGAGCTGGCCGGCCGCGGCGTGCCGCACACGCTCGAGCTGGGCGGCAAGGCCGCCAACGTCGTCTTCGAGGACTGCGCGCTCGACCAGGCGATCGAGGGCATCGTGAACGGGATCTACTTCAACCAGGGCCACGTGTGCTGCGCGGGCTCGCGCCTCCTCGTGCAGGAGTCGATCGCCGAGCCGCTGCTCGGCAAGCTGCGAAACCGGCTGGCGACGCTCAGGCTCGGCGACCCGCTCGATAAGAACACCGACATCGGCGCCATCAACTCGCGCGCCCAGCTCGACCGGATCACGGAGCTCGTCGCAAGCGGTGAGGCCGAGGGGGCCGAGCTCTTCCAGCCGGCGTGCGAGCTGCCCGACCGCGGCTACTGGTTCCCGCCGACGGTGTTCACGAACGTCGCCCAGAGCTTCCGGATCGCTCAGGAGGAGATCTTCGGACCGGTGCTCTCCGTGATGACCTTCCGGACGCCGGCGGAGGCGGTCGACAAGGCCAACAACACCGCCTACGGCCTCTCCGCCGGGGTGTGGACGGAGAAGGGCTCGCGCATCCTGTGGATGACCGAGCGGTTGCGGGCGGGCGTCGTGTGGGCCAACACGTTCAACCGCTTCGATCCCGCGTCGCCCTTCGGCGGCTACAAGGAGTCCGGGTTCGGCCGCGAAGGCGGCCGGCACGGGCTCGAGTCGTACCTGCGGTTCGACGGATGAGCAGGCTCCCGGTCAGGAAGACCTACAAGCTCTTCATCGGCGGCGCCTTCCCGCGCTCCGAGTCCGGGCGCACGTTCGTGGCCGACGGCCAGAACGTGGCCCTCGCCTCGCGCAAGGACGCGCGCGACGCCGTCCGCGCGGCCCGCGGCGCCTTCGCGCGCTGGTCGGGAATGACCGCCTACAACCGTGGCCAGGTGCTCTACCGGCTCGCCGAGATGATGGAGGCCCGTGCCGGCGACCTGGCGGCCGTGTGCGGCGGACGCGACGAGGTCGACCGCTCGATCGACCGGGTGGTCTGGTACGCGGGCTGGGCCGACAAGCTGGCGCAGGTCCTGGGCGGCTCGAACGCCGTCGCGGGCCCCTACTTCAATTTCACCGTCCCCGAGCCGACCGGCGTCGTGGCCACGCTGGCGCCCGACGAGCCGCCGCTCGAGGGCATCGTCTCGCGCGTCCTTCCGGCGCTCGTGAGCGGGAACACCGTGGTGGCGGTGGCGTCGGAGCCGAGCCCGCTGGCGGCGATCGAGCTCGCCGAGGCCGTGGCGACATCGGACATGCCCGGCGGCGCGCTCAACATTCTGACGGGCCGCAAGTCCGAGCTGGCCCCGGTCCTCGCGGCCCACGCCGATGTGAACGCGATCGACCTGACGGGGGCGAACGGGGACGTCGCCGAGCTGGAGCGGCTGGCGGCCGGGAACGTCAAGCGGGTCGTGCGCGGCATGCCGGCGGGCGAGAGCCTGTGGGAGATCGAGCCGCTGGTCGAGATGAAGACCGTCTGGCACCCGGTCGGCGTCTAGGTCGGCGGCGTCAGGCTGCGGGTCGCGCGGCGGCCGGCGAGGACGCCACCACCACCCGGTTTCGTCCCGCCTGCTTGGCCTCGTAGAGCGCGACGTCCGAGGCGCGCAGGAGCTCGGCGAGAGCGGAGGGCGCATGCGCGGCGGCGACGCCCGCGCTCACGGTCGCGGCGGGAACTCCGGCCGGCGGATCGGTGGTCACACAGATCCGGATCCGCTCTGCGAAGGCCGTCCCCCCCGCGGCGTCGGACTGGGGCAGGACGACGACGAACTCCTCGCCGCCGACGCGCGCGACGAGGTCGCCGGCCCGGGCGTGCTCGCGCAGCAGTGCGGCGACGCGGGTGAGCACGTGGTCGCCGGCCTCGTGGCCCGCGGCGTCGTTGATGCGCTTGAAGTGATCGATGTCGAACGAGACGATCGCCAGCGGCCGGGGGCTGCGTCGGGCCCGGATCTGCTCGGCCTCCAGCCGCTCGTCGAATCCGCGCCGGTTCAGGAGTCCCGTGAGCGGATCGATGCGCGCCCCCGCGACGAGCTTGGCGACCAGATGGTCGTTGCGTTCTGTCAGCACGCGGACGACCGCTGCCACGATGCAGACCGACACCATGACGTCGAGCCAGCGGTCGAAATACCCGACCCCCGGTGGCATCGCCGTCAGCGCCACAGCGTGCGCGACGCCGATCCCAACGACGACCAGGATCGTCGCCCTCCGGCCGTGAAACCGCGCGACCCAGAGAGCCGGCCACATGTAGAGGACGGCGCCGTCGCCGTATCCATGCGTGGTCGCGATGGCATCGGCGATCATGACCACGCCGAGCAGACCGAGGCCTGAAACGGCGCGTCGCGGCACGCGGTGTCCGAAGATCAGGATGAGCGGCACGAGGCCGAGCGCGGTGAATCCGGGCACCGTCGAGAAGTCCGGTCCGCCCGGCGTGAAGCCCTCGACGATGCCGACGAAGGCGGCTCCGGCGTACATGGCGGCTGCGCTGCGCACCATCAGCCGGCGGTCCGACGGGCCCGGCTGGGAGTTGTGTGCCATCTCTGCGTAGATCGACGCGCGGCGAGGGCGCCTTATCGTTCAGGCCGGGTCGCGGAGCAGCAGGCCCAGCACGACGCCGAAGATCATGTGTCCGCCGACCTCCTGCGCGATCGTGCCCGGGTCCGGAAAGAGCCTCGGCCAGGCACCCGAGCGGACGTCCGGGTGGATCCGGTCGGCGACCGCCATCCCGGGCCAGAGGAGCGCGTTCTCGGCCTGGGCGGCGAGGATGGCCCGGCGCACGCCGTGCCCGCCGAGGCGACGGAACGCAACGCCGAATGCCGCGCCGTTCGCGAGGTGGACCGCGAGCCCCAGCCGGTCGCCACCACGGTCGCCCGCGAGCAGGCCCGAGATCAGCCGCAGCTCCCGGTGCGTCCCGTGCGCCAGTCGGCGCGTGACCGGCTCGACTGCGATCCAGGCGGCCGCGGCTGCCGCCCCGGCGATCGCGGCGTGGAGGTCGCGGCGCATCCGCCCAAGGGTAGTGCCGCACGACTCCGCGGGCGGGGGTACTATCTCCACAATGTTGATTGAAAATATAGAGATAGCCGCAAGTCCTGTTCCGTTCGGCCTCGCTCCGGCCGAGGTGCGGACGGCCGTCGAGCAGGGGGCGATCGTCGTGGACGGTCGCGCGCCGGAGCACTTCGACGCGGGCCATGTGTCCGGCTCTGTGAACATCCCCCTGGCCGGCGGCGGGTTCGCGGCGCGGGTGCGCGCGGCGATCGGCACCGGCGCTGCGGCGATCGTTGTCGCCGGGTCGGACGGCGAGTCGCTCGCGATGGCGTGGGCGATCGAGCGCGACGGCTGCGGGCCTGTCCTGGGCATGCTCGCGGGCGGGGTCGAGGTGTACGCCGCGGCCGGCTTCGAGCTCGGCTGCCTCCGCTCCGTCGCCGCCGAACAGGTCTCCGGCGACCTCGCCCTCGGCGGCGCGGTCATGGTCGATGCCCGCGAGGACGACGACTGGGTACGCGGACACGTGCCCGGCTCGCTCCATGTTCCGCTACGGTCGGTCGCGTCGGCCGCCGCGCTCCTTCCGAGCGTCCCCGTCGTGGTCGCCTGCACCGACGGCAGCCGCGCGGCGGCGGCAGCCAGCATCCTGCGCCGCCTTGGGCACGCCAACGTGTGGCGCGTGGCGGGGGCGGGTGTGCCATATCTAATCGGCCGCCGGCTCGACCTCGGCGGCATCTGACGCGATCCCACCGCCACGGACATGGCGGACAACGCCCGCACGTCCGAGCTCCAACACCTCCCGGTGCTCGGACGTGTGGGCACAGGCGTTCGACGGTTGACCGCGGTGCTCGCCGAGGGCGATACTTGCTCCATGCATCGGGCGTGCGCTGGTCGATGCTGGGCCGCGGTCTGCGCCTTCGCCGTTCTCGGTGCCTCCGGCTGTCTCGGGGGCAGCGGCGGGGCGTCATCGGTGCATCCGAGCACCCCGCGAGAGCACATCCACGTGACGTCGTCGCTCGCCGGCCTCAGGGTCGCGCCGGCGCACGTGCACTGGGTCGCTGACCCGTCGTTCAAGCGGCAGGACGTCCGCGAGGTGCGCTTCTACGTCGACGGCAAGCTGAGCTGGATCGACCCGGAGAAGCCGTACACGTACGGCGGCGACGGAGGGTTCCTCGTGACGTCATGGCTTGCGGACATCGCCGACAGTGGTGCTCACGCGGCCCGGTTCACCCGGCACACGTTCACAACCGAGGCCGTCGCGGTCGACGGATCGCAGGCCCGGGAGGAGGTCGTGCTCCGCGTGCGGTCGCTGAAGCACATGCCCAACCTGCCATATGGGATCTGGGGCCGCCCGGTCGGCGGCCCGCCGTGGCCGCGTGCGATCGACGTGCTCTCGCCGGGGGTGCTGTGGATCGGCGCCCCGATCGAGCACGCGACCGCATATGAGGTCGAGGCCGACGGTGGGACGCTTCGCATCCTGGCGCCGATCCGAAAGGGGCCCGGCGGGGACGGGCGTCACCGAGCAGGGATGGCACTTCGACAGCTACGACTGCGACCCCGGCGGGCCGTTTGCCGTCTACCGGTGGTCGTTCGGCCCTGGCGTCACGCTTCGGCTCACCGCCGTGCGCGATCCGTGCGCGGCCCGCAGGCAGAAGCTCGAGGGAATCTGGGTGGGCCTCGACTGAGCCTGCGATGTTGGGGCGCGGGGACCTGGCGACCCGCGCCCCAGCCTCGCGAGGACGTCGAGATCTACGACATCGACACGTCCTCCAGCCTGAGCTCGAGCGTCGGGTTGATCGTCGAGCCTACGACCTGCTTGCGCATGAGGTAGTTCAGGGTCTCGTAGTGGGCGAAGATCAGCGGGACGTCGTCGAACACGATCTGCCGCAGCTGCTGGTAGAGCGTCTTTCGCGTCGCCTCATCGGTCTCGCGTGCCGCCTGGTCGGTGAGCTTGTCGAACGCCGGGTTGGCGTACTGGGTGGCGTTGATCGGCGCGCCGGTCTTGAGCACGAGCGAGTAGAAGTTGTCCGGGTCGATCGTGCGCTCCTGGTACGCCGAGGTGATCTCGTACGTGCCCTTGCTGAAGTGGTCAAACCAGACCGAGACGTCGACCTGCTTGATCTGCATGTTGATGCCGATCTGCTTCAGCTGCTGCTGGACGACCTCGCCGGTCTTGAGCAGCTCGGGGTACTGCGGCAGGCCGAGGTACTCGACGGTGAGGCCGTTGGCATGCCCGGCCTGCTGCATGAGCGACTTCGCCTTGTCGAGGTCCGGCCCGGCCTGGTAGGGATCCTGGCCGTCGTACCACTTCGACCCGGTCGGCACCTCCTCGGAGCCGGTCTCGCCGGCGCCGAAGTAGGCGACGGTGCGGATCTCGTCGCGGTCGAGCGCCCACGCGACCGCCTGGCGCAGCGCCTTGTTGTCGAACGGCGGCTTCGAGACGTTCATCGCCAGGTAGTCGGGGATGCCCGCCAGCGCGGAGGTGACGTAGTTGAAGCGCGGATCGGCCTTCAGCGTGGTGAGCTGCTGCAGCGGGATCGCGTCCGACCAGTCGAGCTCGCCCGAGCCGAGCGCGTCGACCCGGCCCTGGTCGACCGGGAGGAACCGGAACTCGACCCCGTCCAGGAACGGGCGCCCCTTCTTGAAGTAGCCGGGGAAGCGCTTGAGCGTCACGTGGTCGCCCTGGGCCCACTCCACGAACTGGAACGGGCCGGTGCCGACCGGGTTTCGCGCCGGGTCCTTGCCGCTCTCGATCGCCTTCTGGTTCACGATCTCGCCGTTGTTGGCGAGGTTCGTGAGGAACGGGCCGAACGGACTCTTCAGGTGGAAGATCGCCTGCGTCGGGCTCGCCACCTCGATGCCGTCGATCACGGTGTAGAGCGGCGCGTAGCCGCTCGCGGTCTTCGGGTCGAGGATCCGCTCGAACGTGTACTTGACGTCGTCGGCGGTGAACTTCTCGCCGTTGTGGAAGGTCGCGTTCGGGACGAGGTCGAACGTCCACGTCGTGTCGTCGTTCTGCGTCCACTTCGTGGCGAGGACGCCGTAGAACTGCTGGTCGGGGCCGATGTCGATGAGCTTGCTGAAGATGTTGTCGTAGACCTGCGCGCCGGTGTAGATCTGCGACACGTTCGGGTCGAGGCTGTCGGGCTCGCCGGTGAGGGCCGCCTTGAGTGTGCCGCCGGCCTTCTGGGCCGTGCCGCCGGTGGCCGTCGTCGAGCCGCCGGCGCCCTTGCCGCCGCACGCCGCGAGCACGCCTCCGAGCGCCGACGTGGCGACGGCGGCCGCGCTCAGCTTCCCGGCACGGGCGAAGAGCTGGCGGCGGCTGATCGCGCCTGTGAGGAAGCTCCGCGCCAGGTCCTCGGCGGCGCGGCGCTCCCCGTCGAACGATGTGTGCACGTCTCCTCCTTGGGTTGGGCCCCGCCCGCGGGGCATCAGTGGCTACCCCAGAACTCGAGCAGCGCCTGGTTGAACTCGGCCGGGTGCTCCCAGCAGCAGGCATGCCCGCCGCGGGTGGTCTTCCAGGTGGCCCCGGGGATCAGCGAGTGGAGCTCCTTCGACAGGCTGACCGGGATCAGGATGTCCTCCTCGCCGCTCAGCACCATCGTCGGCGCGGTGATCCCGCCGACGCGGTCGCGGGTGTCGTGCGTCTGGATCGAGCTGAGCTGCGCCAGGTACGTCTCGACCGCCATGGGGAGCTGAGCCATCTCCCCCTCGAACTCGCGCAGCTCGTCCTCGCGCTCGTTGAAGAACGGGACCGTGAACGCCCACAGCGTGACGTCGCGCATGATGAACGGAACGCCGTTCACGGGCGCCATGTCCGCCCACATGGAGAACATCCGCGAGCAGAACGGGCCGGGCGCGGCGTAGGTGCACGCCAGCGTGAGCGAGCGGATCCCGTCGGGGTACGCGAGGGCGTACTCCTGGGCGATCATGCCGCCCATCGAGATGCCCATCATGTGGAAGTCGGTGATCCCGAGCTCCTCGATCAGCGCGTGGGCGTCGTCCGCGAAGAGCCGGGTCGTGTAGGGGCCGGGCGGCGCCGAGCTCGAGCCGACGCCGCGGTTGTCGATGCGAAGGACGCGGTAGCCGGCCGCCAGCAGGTCGTCCATCTGGAGGATCCACGTCTCGAGGTCGTCGGCGAGGCCGTTCACCAGGACGGCCGTCCTCCCGCCTTCGCCCTCCAGCTTGTAGTTCAGGTCGATGCCGTTCACGGATGCGGTCGGCATTCACGCTCCTTTCGATCGACGTTCTGCGGCGGTCACGTGACAGCTCGCGTGGTGGCCCGCGCCGAAGTCGGTCATCGCCGGGGCGTCGGTCCGGCAGACGTCGATCGCACGCGGGCAGCGGGGGTGGAAGTGGCAGCCCGACGGCGGCGCGAGCGGGCTTGGGATCTCGCCCCGCACGGCGCCGGCCTCCAGGCGCCGGCGCGGGTCGGGCTGGGGGATCGCGTCGAGGAGGGTCTGGGTGTACGGGTGCTTCGGCCGGGTGAGCACCTCGTCAGCCGGGCCGGCCTCGACG
>DATIDU010000080.1:0-15433 GCA_035456145.1 Gaiellales bacterium
CGTCTGGGCGCGCTCGCGGGAATCCGCGGGCGCGCCGCGCTGGACCACGCCCCAGCAGCGGTGCTGGCATTCGCGTCGGTGCTTCTCCTCGCGTCGAACGACGGCGGCTACTTCCCGCCCGAGTGGGGCTGGAGCACCGTCGCCCTGGCCTGGGTGGCGGCGATCGCGCTCGTCGTCGGACGGCGGGCGGCGCTGGGACGGCGAGACGTCGCGATGCTCGGCATCCTCGTCGCGATCGCCGGCTGGACAGCGGTCTCGGCGCTCTGGGCGGACGCGGTGCAGGCGCCGGTGCTCGAGGTCGAGCGGACGCTGGTCTACGTCGGTCTGGCGGCGACGCTGCTCCTCACGGCCCGCCGTGGCGGCGCGGGCGCGATGCTCGCCGGCGCGGGCCTGGCCGGCGTCCTGGTATCGGCCTTCGCCCTCGTCACCAGGCTTCGTCCCGACGTATTCGGCCTCTATGACGATCCGGTCGCCCACGGCCGCCTCTACCAGCCGCTCGGTTACTGGAACGCCCTCGGGATCTTCGCGTCGATGACGGCGGTTCTCTGCCTGGGAACGGCGATGCGCGCTCGCACGTCGTGGCTTCGGGTCGCCGCCGCGAGTGCGCTCCCGCCGGTCGCGTCCACGCTCTTCTTCACGTTCAGCCGCGGCTCGATGATGGCGGCGGGCATCGGGATCGGCGTGGCCCTCCTGGCCGACCGCGACCGGCTGCGCTCCCTCGCGATCGCAATCGCGCTCGCCCCGTGGGTCGCGTTCGCCGTGGGCGACGCCCGCCGCCGCGGTGCCCTGGCCCACGGCGGCGCCGGCGTTCACGCGGCCTCGACCCAGGGCCGGCAGTTGCTTCTGATCATCGTCCTGTGCGCCCTCGGCTCGGCGGGCACGATGGCCGCGATCACTGTCGTCGAGCGGCGCGTGGTCTTCGGATCGCTCGCCCGCCGCGCGTACCTGACCGGGCTGGCCCTCGCCGCCGTCGCGGTGCTCGCCGGCGCGGTCGCGACGTACGGCTCGCCGCCCCACATGATCTCGCGCGTGCGCCACGCGCTCGAGTCGAAGCCGCCTCCACTCGACTCGAACCAGAACGTGCGGCTCGAGACGCTGTCGTTGAACGGGCGCCCGATGCTGTGGCGGGCGGCGCTCTCGGATATCGGCGACCATCCGCTGCTCGGCTCGGGGGCCGGCACCTACGAGCAGTACTGGAACCAGCACCGGCCCCGGAACTACGTCGCCCGCGACGCCCACAGCCTGTATCTCGAACGGCTGGCCGAGCAGGGTCCCGTGGGGCTCGCGCTCGTCCTGGCGCTCGTGTTCTTCCCGATCGTGCTCGCCGTCCGCCTGCGCCGCGACCCGCTCGTTCTGACGGCCCTGGGCGTAGTGGTCGCGTTCGCGGTGCACGCCGGCTTCGACTGGGACTGGGAGATGCCCGCCGTCACGGGGCTCGCGCTCGTCGCAGCGGTCGCGATCGTCGTCTCGGGACGCGAGGAGACGCTCGCGCCGCTCTCGACGCGGTGGCGTGCGGGGCTCGTGACCGCCGCCGTGCTCATCGGCGCGATGGCGTTCCTCGGCGGCGTCGGCAACGAGGCGGTGGCCTCCAGCGTCAATGCAGCCGACCGGGGCAACTACGTCAAGGCCGAGTCCGAGGCCCGCAGGGCCATGGCGTGGGCGCCGTGGTCGGATCAGGGGTGGGTCGACCTCGCCGCTGCGCTCGTCGGCCAGGGGCAGCGCGACGAGGCGGCCGCGGCTCTGCGCACGGCCACGCGCAAGGATCCGGTCGACTGGATCGCCTGGCGCCGGCTCGCCGACGTCACCGTCGACCCGGAGCGGTTCCATGCCCTCCAGATGTCGGCCGAGCTGAATCCGAAGGCGACCCGGCGGTCGCTCGGCCACGACGACCGGGTGCGGCTCGGTCTGACCGGCAACCAGTAAGCAGCACCCGGCGCTACCGCCGTCCCCGGCCGAAGCTGTTCGCGGCGGGCGCCGCGGCCCGCAGCCGGCGCAGATCGGCGACGTGGCCGCCCTGGCCGGCGCCGGTCCCCGCCGCCCGCGCCGCGGCCCGGGCGACCTCCGGGCGGGCGGCGTGCGAGAGCCCGGCGACCCGGTCGGCGATCACGTTCACCGCGCCGTTTCGCCGCTCGAGCCGGCCCCACACCTGAAGGAGCGGCTCGGCACGCACCATGATCCGGTCGCGCTCGTAGACGGCGGGAGGGACGATGACGTTGGTCATCCCGTGCTCGTCCTCGAGCAGCAGGAAGACGATGCCCTTGGCCGTCCCCGGCCGCTGGCGGGCGATGACGATGCCGGCCGTCGTCGTCCTCCCGAGCCCGTCGGTGCGCAGGTCCGCCGAGGTGCGAAGCGCGGGGTCGAGGCCCTCGCGGAGGAGCGCCATCGGGTGCGGGCCGGTCGTGAGGCTCATCGCCTCGTGGTCTTGGACCATGCGCTCCCAGGCGGTGAGGCCGGGAAGCGCCGGGGTGGGGGAGCCGTCAAGCGCGAGCGCGAGCTGGCGCGCGCCCTCCGGCCCGGACGGCGCCCGGTGCAGCGGCAGCTCCCACAGCAGGCGGCGGCGGTTGGGATGAAACTCGTCGCACGCGCCTGCCCGCACCAGCGCCTCGAGCTGCGAGATGTCGAGCGGCGCGCGCCGCACCAGGTCGCCGAGGTCGGAGAAGGGGCCGTCGCCGGCCCGCTCGGTCACGAGGCCCTCGGCGCGCGTGCCGACGCCCTTCACATAGCCGAGCCCGATCCTGACCGCACGGCCTGCGTCCTCCACGGTGCAGCCGGCGTCGCTTCGGTTGACGTCGGGCGGGCGCATCTCGACGCCGCGCCGCTCACCGTCGCGAAGCAGCGTCGCCGGAGGGTAGAAGCCCATCGGCTGGGCGTTCAGGAGGGAGCACAGGAACTCGGCCGGGTAGGCCCGGTGGAGCCACGCCGACTGGTAGGCGAGGATCGCGAACGCGGCGGCGTGGCTCTTCGGAAAGCCGAACTCGGAGAACGCGACGATCTTCTCGAAGACCCGCTCGGCCGTCTGGGTGTCGACGCCCCGGGCGGCCGCCCCCTCGCGGAACCGGTGCCGGTGGCTCTCGAGCGCCTCGCGGCTGCGCTTTCTGCTCATCGCCCGGCGCAGGGCCTCGGCCTCCCCGGTGGTGAACCCCGCGAGCGCGATCGCGACCTCGAGCACCTGGTCCTGGAAGACGACCACGCCGAGGGTGTCCTCGAGCACCGGCTCGAGCAGCGGGTGGTCGTACGGCGGGACGAAGCCCGGATCGTGGCGCTTCGCGCGCCGGTGGGTGATGTAGGGGTTGACCGCGTCCCCCACGATCGGCCCCGGCCGCACGAGCGCGACCTGGACGGTCAGGTCGTCGAGGTTCTCGGGCCGTGTCTGGCGCAGCGACTGCATCTGCGCCCGGCTCTCGATCTGGAACACCCCGACGGTGTCGGCCTCCTGGATCTCGGCGTAGACCTCCGGATCCGTGAACCCGACCCGGGAGAGGTCGATGGGGGAGCCGCGCGTCTCGGCGATCAGGTCGACGCACTCCTCGACCGCCGAGAGCATGCCGAGGCCGAGGAGGTCGATCTTGAGGAAGCCGGCGTCGGCGCAGGAGTCCTTGTCCCACTGGCAGATCTGGCGGCCCTCCATCGCCGCCGGGATCACGGGGACGAGCTCGACGAGCGGCCGGGTCGAGATCACCATCCCGCCCGAGTGCTGGGAGATGTGGCGGGGCAGGCCGCGGATCTCCTCCATCAGGAAGGCGAACGCCCGCCAACGCGCCGAGCCCATCCGCTCGCGGAGCCGGTCGACCTGCTCGGCGGGAACGGCGCCCCACTCGTCGGCCAGCCGCGCCATCCGCTCGACCTCGCCCTGGGGCAGCGCGAGCGCCTTGCCGAGCTCGCGGATCGCTCCCCGGGTGCGGTAGGTGGGGAAGGCGGCGACGAGCGCGGCATGCTCGGGGCCGTACCGGTCGACGACGTCGAGCATGAGCCCCTCCCGCACGTCGCGGGGGAAGTCGAGGTCGATGTCGGGCACGCTCACGAGGTCGCGCGACAGGAATCGGCCCAGGAAGAGGCGTGCGGCGACCGGGTCGACGTGGGAGAGGCCGATCAGGTAGCAGACGATCGAGCCGACGCTCGAGCCCCGTCCCCGGCCGGGCGGCAGGAGGCGGCGGCCTGCGCTCGCTCCGCGCACCCGCACCGCCACCTCGCGCGCCATCTCGAGGATGTCGCGGTGAAGGAGGAAGAACCCGGCAAGGCCGTGGTGGGCGATCAGGTCGAGCTCCTCCTCGAGCCGCGCCCGGGCCTCGTGCCAGTGGGGAGAGCCGCGGTAGCGCTGCTCGAGCTCCGCGCGGCAGATGCGCGTGAGCGCCGTCTGGGCCGGCTCGCCCGTGTCGGAGAAGTCCGGGTAGGCGTATCCGAGATCCTGCGTGAGGTCGAAGCGGCAGCGGTCGGCCACCGCCGCCGCTCCCCGCACCGCCTCCGCGGGGAAGCGGGTCGCCGTCTCGGAGGGGGCGCGCAGCACCGACTCGTGGTTTCCGCGCCGCTCCGCCTCGCATCCCTCGAGCGTGGTGCCCGTCCGGATCGCGACGAGCGCGTCCTGGAGCAGCGCCCGCCGGGGCGTGTGGGCGTGCACGTCGCCGGTGGCGACCGTCCGCAGCCGCAGCCGCTCGGCCAGCTCGGCCAGGAGCCGGTTTCGGCGTGCGTCGCCGCGCAGGTAGGGGCGCATGAGCTCAATCGAGAAGCGGTCACGGCCGAACGCGTCGCGAAGGAGCCGCGCCAGTGCCTCGGCCTCGCCGACCCGGCCCTCGGAAACGAGCCGGGCCACCGCACCGTGGCGCGCGCAGCCGGAGAGGCAGTGCAGACCGTCGGCGTGGCGGATCACCTGCTCGAGGCTCGTCTCGGGCCTGCGGCGGTCGTGCACGTGGGCGGCGGTGATGAGCCGGCACAGGTTGGAGTAGCCGCGCCGGTCCTCGCAGAGCAGGGTGAGGTGGGCGCCGCCTTCGAGGGTGATCTCGCAGCCGGTGATCGGGCGGACGCCGGCCTCGCGGGCGGCGTGGGCGAAGGCCAGCGACCCCGAGAGGCCGTCGTGATCGGTGAGGGCGACGGCGTCGTAGCCGAGCGCCGCCGCCGTCACCGCCAGCTCTTCAGGCTGGGAGGCGCCGTCGAGGAACGAGAACGCGGAGTGGGCGTGGAGCTCGGGGTAGGTCACCTGGGCACCGAACGTATGTTCGATGCGGTCAGCATACCGAGCCGCCCGCCGGCGTGCCAGGAGGAATCTCTATCGGAGGGTCGACGTGACCTCGAGCAGCTCGACCGCGGCTCCCCCGCGGCGCCACTCGATGTCTCGGTGCACCTCGGCCCAGAGGCTCTGGACGAGGTCCTCGCGATCGCGCGCGAACCGCCACGGCCAGAAGCGATGCCGGCCCTCACAGTCGCGGGTGATCACCCGCCCGTGCCACCGCCGGAACCAGCCCGGATATGGCCGCACGTAGACCTGGTATGTGTACGGCGACTCGGCCTCGACGGTCAGCGAGGACGCGAGCGCCATCACCGGCGAGCTCGCCATGTGTCTCCCCCTCCACTCCCTCCACGTCACCCACAACGTGGAAAGGAAAACCCTAACAACTTTATGGATAATAGGTCAAGTAGATTTGGAGAACTCGTTAGGGATTGCCATCTCGCGGCATTACCCTCGCTGGGTGAACCAGCGTCCCGTGCGGCGGTCGCAGAAGACGACCGCGTTTCGGCCGTCGGCCAGGACAACGTCGAAGTACCGGCGCCGTACCGGCCGCCCGGTCCACCAGCCCTCGTCCACGCGCCACTCGTCGCGCACCGAGGCGACCGGCCGCTCGTCCAGCGACCGCGGCACGCCGGTGTCGTCTGCCGCGACTCGTACGCTCCGGGGGGCGCCGAGGATGCGGGGTTGAGCGGAGTGCACGGAGCGATGATATCGAACACATGTTCGTCAGTCCAGAGTCCTGCATCCGGACCGGAAAACCCATATGCTGGAAGCATGGACGCAGGGGCAGGGGCCGAGCGCCTGGCACGGGCGCTGGCAGACCGGCTGGCGGCGGCGCTGCCGCTGGGGCTCGCGATCCGCGCCGAGGGCGACGCGGCGATCGCCTATGCGGACGGCATCCGCAGCATGGTCATCCCGGTGCGGCCCTTCGCCGACGGCGCGGAGGCGGCCGAGGCCGCGCTCGACGTCCTGCTCGCCGCCCGCGACGAGGCGGAGGGGCATGCCCGCCGCCGCTACGAGACGGCCGTCGCGCTCGACGGGGACGCCGTCCGCATCTGGTTCGGCCTCCTTGACCCGGTCACCGCCGAGCCGCCGTGGCGGGACGTCGTCGCCGAGCTCCCCGCCGTTCCGGTGGCCCCGCTCTTCGAGGATGCCGGCCCGTCGACGCCCACGATGGCGGCGATTGTCACGCTCGACCCCGACCCGTACCCTGGAGCCATGGCAGGGATCGAATCGGCGCAGCCGGTGCGCTCGCTCACGCTCGTCGGCAGGCGGACGCGTGGCTACAAGGTGGACGTCTACCGCGAGGAGTCCGGCATCGGGCTCGACCGCCGCGGCCGCCGCCGGGTGCTCCGGCTCGGCTCGCTCCGCCTCGAGTGGTACCCGAAGTAGCCGGTCGGTAGTGTCTCCCTGATGGGGAGGATCGACGACTTGGTCGAGGAGGCCCGGGCGCGCATCCACCGGCTGACGCCCGAGGAGTCGCGCGATGCGATGGCGAGCGGCGCCGTCATCCTCGACACGCGCACCTACGAGCAGCGCCGGGCCGACGGCGTGATCCCCGGTGCGACGGTGATGTCGCGCAACGTGATCGAGTGGCGGGTCGACCCGACGTCCGGCTGGGAGGATCGGGACGTGGTCTCGCGCACAGGCCCGGTGATCGTGATGTGCGACGAGGGATTCGCCTCCAGCCTGGCTGCGGCGACGCTCGTCGACCTCGGAGTCACCGATGCCGTCGACATGATCGGCGGCTACCAGGCGTGGAGGGCCGCCGGCCTTCCGACCGAGCCGGCCCCGCCGCCAACAATCTAGGCCTCGAGCGGCACGATCTCGAAGCGGTCCACGTCGACCAGTCCCCGGTCGGTGATCTTGAGCTCGGGGATGACGGAGAGCGAGAGGAACGCGATTGCGTCGAACGGCGCCTCGAGCGGCGTTCCCAGCTCGCGGGCCGCCGCCAGGAGCGTCTGGGACTGCTCGAGCACGCGATCGAGCGGCGCGTCCGAGAGGAGCCCGGCCACCGGCAGGGGCAGCTCGGCGCGGATGCCGCGCTCGCGGACGACGACCATCCCGCCGCCCAGCTCCGCCAGCCGCTGCACCGCCCGGGCCATGTCGCCGTCGTCCACGCCGACGCAGACGATGTTGTGGGCGTCGTGGGCGACCGTCGAGGCGATCGCGCCGTTTCGCAGTCCCAGGCCGCGCACCAGGCCGAGGCCGATGCGGCCCGTCCCGAGGTGGCGCTCGACGACGGCGATCTTGGCGAGGTCGCGCTCGGGATCGGCGACGACGGCGCCGCCGGTCACGGCCGGCATCTCGGTGAGACCCTTCGTCACGATCTGCCCCGGGATCACGCCGATCACGCGGGCCGCCCCGGCGCGCTCCCACGGGATGCGCAGATCGCCGAGCGTGAGCGGTGCCACCCGCACGGTGTGGCGCACCCACTCGGGCACCGGTGCGCGCTCGACCTCGCCCGGCGGGCGCCCCTCGGTGAGGACGACGTCGGGGACGAACCGCTCCAGGTCCGGCAGGACGAGCAGGTCGGCGCGGTAGCCCGGGGCGACGGCCCCGAGCCCTGTGAGCCCGTGCCACGTCGCGGGGTTGAGGGTCGCCATCACCACCGCATCGGCCGGGTCGACGCCCTCGGCGACCGCATCGCGCACGAGCGCGTTCACGTGGCCGTCGGACGCGATGTGCTGCGGGTCGCGGTCGTCGGTGCAGAACGCCATCCGGTGCGGCCCGAGTTCGCGGGCGAGCGGGATGAGGTCGTGCAGGTTGCGCGCGCCGGTGGCCTCGCGGACGAGGAGCCACATTCCGGCTCGCAGCCGCTCGCGGCCCTCCTCGATCGTCGTCGACTCGTGGTCGGAGCCGATCCCCGCAGCGGCGTACGCCTGGAGCGCCGCGCCACGCACGCCCGGCGCGTGGCCGTCCGTGCGGGCGGCGCCGTCGAGCTCGAGCTTCGCGAGCTCGGCCGGGTCGCCGCCGATGACGCCGGGGAAGTTCATCATCTCGGCCAGGCCGACCACCCGCCGCCGGCGCAGCAGCCCCTCGAGATCGCCCTCGGTGAGCGCCCGCCGCGGCGACTCGAACTTCGACGCCGGCACGCACGACGACGCGGTGAAGCGGACGTCGAGCGGCATCCCCTCCGTGGTGTCGAGCAGCCAGTGCACGCCGTCGGTGCCGAGCACGTTTGCGATCTCGTGCGGGTCGGCGACGACACAGGTCGTGCCGAACGGCAGGACGAGCCGGGCGAACTCCGCCGGCAAGAGCCGCGAGGACTCGATGTGCACGTGGGCGTCGATGAAGCCCGGGACGACGTGGCGGCCCGCGGCGTCGAGGCGCTCGCGTCCCTCGTAGCTTCCGAGCCCGGCGATCCAGCCGTCGACGACCGCCACGTCGCACTCGATCCACTCCCGCGTGAAGACGGAGAGCACCCGGCCGCCCGTGATGACGAGATCGGCCGGCTCGTCGCCACGGGCCACGGCGATCCTACGTGCGAGGGAGCTCACGACCCGCGCGGCTCGAGCTCCTCCGCGGCGCTGGCGGCCCGGCCCAGCCGCCGGAACCACCAGTGCGACACGAGGCCGAGCGTCACGACCACGAGGGCCAGGATGCCGAGCACGCCCACGACGCTGTCGGCCGACTTCCCGGCGACGTACCCGAGCGAGCTGATCGTGATCGCCCAGCCGATCCCCCCGAGCGCGTTGAACACGGCGAACCGGCGCCACTCCATATGGCTGGCGCCCGCCATCCAGGCGGCCGTGACGCGCAGCACCGGGAGCCAGCGCCCGAAGAACACCGTCTTTCCGCCGTGGCGGCGGAAGAAGACCTCGCTCCGCTGGACGGATCGCTCCGTCCGGTGTGCCAGCCGCCCGTTGCCGGTGATGACGCGGCGGAGGAAGTGGCGGCCGAACAGATAGCCGATGTTGTCGCCGATGATCGCGCCGGCGGCGGCGATGACCCAGACGAGCGGCAGGGAGAGGTCGCCGCTGCCGGCGAGGGCTCCGCCGAGCAAGATGCTCGTCTCGCCCGGGATCGGCAGCCCGGCCGACTCGCCGGCAACGATCAGGAAGAGGGCGATGTAGCCGAGGTTGGCAGGGACATGGATGCCGGCGAGCAGGAACACGGTCGCAGTCTAGGCAAGCCTCAGTTGGCGTCCTGTTTCGGGCGCTCGCCGGCCCTCAGCCGTCGAACGGGACGAGCAGGTGGCGGCCTTCGGGGAGCCGCGACCAGGGGGCGACCTCGACAACACGCCACAGGTGCCCCTCGCCCAGCCCGGCCCCGACCTGGCGGGCGGCCTCGGAGGCGCGCTCGCGCAGGACATCGGATGCGGGCCGAAGCAGCGCCAGCTGGCGGTCGCCGTGCGCGGCGAGCGCGGAGATCTCGAGCGCGAGCTCGTCGACGGCGCCCGGGAGCTCGGTCAGGTGGGGCTGGAGGGCGTCGCGCAGCCGGCGCGGGTCGCCGGTCGGCTCGCGCAGGGTCACCGGCCGCCGGAAGGAGCCCTCAGCGGCCAGCCGCGCCGAGAGGACGAGCGCACGCGGCGGCCGGCCGGCGCGACGGGGATGGGCGAGCAGCCGCTCGATCAGGACGGCCAGCGCCCCGCGCAGCACGAGCAGGTCGCCCGCGGGCTCGGGGAACTCGATCCGCTCCCGCAGCGGCTCGGGCGGCGTGCGCGGCGCCACGTACGCGTCGTCCTCGCCTTGCGAGAGCCGCCACGCGGCGATCCCGGGACGGCCGAAGCGGTCGGCAACGGCCGGCAGGGGAAGCGCCGCCAGCTCGCCCGCGGTGCGGATGCCGAGCGCCTCGAGCGTCGAGACCGTGTCCGGGTCGAGCGGCAGCCGGTCGACCGGGAGCGGCGCCAGGAAGGTCGCGGCCGCCCCCTCCTCGACGAGGTGCGGCCGGCGCGACCGCGCGCGCACCGCGGCGGCCTGGGCTACGAACCGGCCCGGCCCCGCGCCCACCCGGGCTCCCGGCCCGGCGGCCATGGCCGCCGCCGCCAGGAGGCGGTTCGCGCCGCCGTGGAGCCGCACGAGGCCGTCGGCGCTGAAGAGGACCCGACCGGAGCCGAGCGGCTCGACGGCTGCGCCAAGGCCCTCCAGCCGTGAGAGCAGAAGCTCCGCTGCCTCGGCCACGGCGCCGGGGTCGGGAGTTACGAGCCGAAGGCGCGGGCAGCGGGCGATCCCCTCGGCGACCCGCATGCCGTCGCGTACCCCGAACGCGGCCGCCGCGGCGTTGGCCTCGCCCAGGGTCGGCGGCCCGCCCGGCTCGGGCCCGAGCGCCACCGGCTCGTCGGGGAGCGCGCCGCCCATCCCGGCCGCCACCCGAAGCGCGAAGCGGGGGACGAGCGTGCAGACGATGAGCGAACGGCGGCGCGGCATCGGGCCGTCCAGCATATCGAACATATGTTCGATCGACAAGGTATGCTCTCGCCATGCCGAAACGCATCAACATCCAGACCATGGACGTCGTGTACGACGACTCCGACCCCGACGGGTTCAGGTCGGGCAGCGCCCGGCTCGGGCCGCTGCTGGGAGCCTCGAAAACCGGTGCCAGCGTGTACGAGCTTCCGCCCGGGCAGTCGCTCTTCCCGTACCACTACGAGTACGGCGAAGAGGAGTGGCTGCTCGTCGTCGCGGGCCGGCCGACGCTCCGCCATCCGGAGGGCGCCGACCAGCTCGACGAATGGGACGTCGTGTACTTCCCGACCGGCCCCGAAGGCGCCCACGCCGTGAGGAACGACACCGACGAGACGGTGCGCGTGCTCATGTTCTCGAACCAGAGCGATCCGGGCGCGACCGCCTATCCCGACAGCGGCAAGGTCGCCATCTGGGCTGGCAACACCGACGAAGACCTCGTCGTAGAGCGGTCAAGCGGCGTCGACTACTGGCACGGCGAGGCGCCGGGGCGGTAGCGCGCTCAGATCGTCGAGTCGGGATCGACGGCGCGCAGGTAGAGCCGCCGGCCCTGGAGCGTCGGCAGCCGCTTCTCGGCGGCGCGCCAGAACTCGCGCTCGTAGGCGCGGCGGTCGCGCGCCGCCATCGTCTCGGCGTAGCGATCGCGCAGCTCGAGCAGTTCGTCCTCGGCCTCCTCGACGAGGTCCATGTAGTCGCCGTAGGCCTCCTCGGCGTCGCCGGCACCAGCCCGGTCGTAGGCCCGCTTGGCCTCGCCGATGCGGCGCAGGAGATCGCCGCTCTCGGCCTCGAAGAGCTCGAGCTGGCGGCGGATCACGTCGGAGAAGCGTGGCCTGCCCGGGATCCTCACGAGAGCATCGTACCGGCGCGCCGGGGCGCGGAATCAATCATCTAAGGTGACGCGCGCATGACCGAGACGCGCTCGCTCCTCGTGCGGACCTGGAACATCGCCCACGGGCGCGACGTGCCTCCGGGCCCGGGCTACGGACATGCACGCCGCAAGCTTCTGGCGGAGATGTGCGCCGTCCTCGTCGAGGACGAGCCGGACATCGTCCTGCTCCAGGAGGTGCCTATCTGGGCGGGGCCGCTCCTGCGCGAGCACACGGGGATGGGCGTCACACTGGCGGATGCGTACGGCGCGCACGTCCCGTTCCTGCACGTCCCGCTGCCGCTCGCGGCGGGGGCGGCCCTGGGGCGGGCGCTGCCGGACGTCGTCCGCACCCAGTTCGAGGGTCAGGGCCAGGCGCTCCTCTACGGCCCCGGCCTCCTGCTCGTCTCGACGAGGCGGGTTCTCCTGAACGAACATCGGTGGTTCCGCGGCGAGCCCCGGATCGCCCAGCTCGTCCGCCTGCGGCATCGCAAGCTCGGCGTCGAGATGGCGGTCGGGAACGTGCACGCCGACCACCGCGGCGCCCCGGAGCAGCTCGAGAAGGCGGGGTTCGTGCTCGAGCGCTTCGCCCGGGGCGCGCCGATGATCCTCGGCGGCGACCTGAACGCCGGGATGCAGTCGGCCGGCCTGCGGGCGCTCGTCGGCCGCGGGTGGGTCGAGGACGCCGGCGATGTCGGGATCGACCATCTCCTCGTGCGTGGCGCGCAGCTCGCGTGGCCCGCGACGCGGTGGCTGCCGCAGCGCCGCGACCTGCGCCTGAACGGCTCCCTGCCGCTCCGCCTCTCCGACCACGATCCCGTTGACGCGGTGGTGTCGCTTGCTTGACCGGGCCGAACTCCCGTGCGTCGGCAATTGCGCCTACCTGAACGCGGGCACGAACGGCCCGCTTCCGCGCGCGGCGGCCGACGCGATGGCCGCCGAGATCGAGGCCGCGTTCCACTCGCCGCGGATCGGAGCCCGCGCCTTCGAGCGCTTCTGGGAGGTGCGGGGCCGGGCTCGGGAAGCCGCGGCGCGCCGGCTTGGAGCACCGGCCGAGGAGGTGGCCGTCACGACCTCCACCAGCCAGGGCGTCGGGCTCGTGACTGCGGGACTCGACTGGGAGTTCGGCGACGAGATCGTGACGACCACCGAGGAGCACCCCGGCGTGCTGGGGCCGCTCGACGAGCTGCGCGCCCGTCGCGGCGCGGTCATTCGGGCGGTTCCGGCCGACGACGTGGTGGCGGCGATCGGCCCGACCACCCGCATGGTGGCGCTCTCGCATGTCCTGTGGACGACCGGCCGTGTGCTGGCGCTGCCGGAGATCGCCGAGGCTGCGCACGCCGCCGGCGCGCTCCTCCTGGTCGACGGCGCCCAGTCGGGCGGCCAGCTCGACCTGCGGATGGAGGAGACCGGCGCCGACTTCTACGCGATCTCCGGCCAGAAGTGGCTCCTCGGCCCAAACGGGAGCGGCGCCCTCTGGGTGCATCCCCGCCACCACGACCGGCTGCGGCCGGCCACTCCGAGCTACCTGACCTACGCGGACGGGGTCGTCGGCACCATGCGCCCCGGGGCGGCCCGGTTTGACCCGGGGACGATCGACCTCGCGGCGCTGGCCGGGCTCGCGGCGGCGGTGGAGTGGGTCGACGGCCTCGATGGTGGCTGGGAGGCGTGGCTCGCTCTGGCCCGGGAGCGGGTCGCGGTTGCCCGGGAGCGGCTGGCTGCCGCCGGCATCCCCGCGGTCGACCCGCCGGGCGGCTCGACCGGGCTCGTCGCGTTCGAGGTTCCCGGGCGCGAGCCGGTCGACGTCGTTCCGGCGCTCGCGGAGCGCTCGGTGCTCCTGCGCTACATCCCCGACACGCCGTACCTGCGGCTCTCGGTCGGCCCGTGGACGACCGACGCCGACCTGGACGCCCTGATCGGAGGCCTGGACGAGATCCGCTCCGCCTCGGCCTGAAAAATCGGTGCCAGGCACCGATCTTCGCCGGCTGGTGAAACACCTGCGCCTGGTACCAATGTTTCACGGCTACCAACCGGGGCCCGACCCGGATGGGGTCTGGCCCATGAGGTTCGCTGACCGCTAGCCGCGCAGGCCGAGCTCGGCGGAGATCGGCCGCAGGGCGGAGATCACAAATGCGATGTGCTCGTCGAGATCGACGCCGAGCTCGGCGGCGCCCTCCACGACCTCCTCGCGGTTCACGCCGCGGGCGAAGCTCGGCTGCTTGAGCTTCTTGCGGACCGACTTCGGCTCCAGCGTGGCGATGCCGTCGGGCCGCACGAGGCCGCACGCGTGCACGAAGCCCGAGACCTCGTCGCACGCGAACAGCGTGTGCTCGAGCTTCGACTCCCGCGGGACGCCCGTGTGGCTCCCATGCGACTGGATCGCGCGCACGAACCACTCCGGGTAGCCGCGCTCCCGCAGCACCGGAGCGCCGTCCTGCGGGTGCTGGTCGAGGGTGGGATGGCGCTCGTAGTCGAAGTCGTGCAGGAGCGCCACATTGCCCCAGGCCTCCTCGTCCTCGCCCCACTTGCGTGCGTACGCCCGCACCGACGCCTCGACGGCGAGGCAGTGGCGCAGGAGCGCCTCGCCCTTCGTCCACTCCGTGAGGAGGGCCCATGCGGCGTCGCGATCATGCACCAGATCGGGCATGGCCGGGCACGATATCGTGCCGGGTGCGACGCGCGGGGAGGCAGGAACCTGTTGCTCCGGCAGCGAATCCGGCTACCCTCAGACTATGGCCGTCGCGACACGGGATACCACCATCGAGACCTTCCTCATCGAGGGCGGGGTGCCGCTCTCGGGCACGGTCCGGCCCGCCGGGAACAAGAACGCCGCCCTGCCCATCCTGGCGGCGTGCGTCCTCACGGCCGATCCGGTCACCCTCGACAACGTGCCGCGGATCCGTGACGTCGAGGCGATGATCGACCTTCTGACCGACATCGGCGTCGAGGTCGAATGGCTCGGGCCGAACCGCCTGCGCGTGTGGGCGGCCGACATCAAGAAGACGCGGCTCGACGCCGAGCTGTGCTCCCGGATCCGGGCCTCGATCCTGTTCGCGGGGCCGCTGCTCGCCCGCTTCGGCGCGGCTGACATCCCGCCGCCGGGCGGCGACGTCATCGGCCGCCGCCGGGTCGACACGCACCTCATGGCGTTCGCCGGGCTGGGCGCCGAGGTGGCGGCCCACCGCGAGTACCACCTCGCCGCTCCCAGCGGCCTGCGCGGCGCCGACATCTACCTGGACGAGGCGTCCGTGACGGGCACCGAGAACGCCGTCATGGCCGCCGTGCTGGCGAAGGGCACGACGATCATCAGAAACGCGGCCTGCGAGCCGCACGTGCAGGACCTCTGCAACCTGCTCTGCTCGATGGGGGCCGAGATCGAGGGGGTCGGCTCGAACGTCCTCATCGTCCACGGCTCCAGGAGCCTCCACGGCGCCTCCCACCGGGTGGCCGCCGACCACATCGAGGTGGCGTCCTTCATCGGCCTGGCCGCGGTCACCGGCGGCGAGGTGCTGATCGAGGATGCGGCCGTCGAGCACCTGCGCTCGATCCGCCACGCGTTCTCGCGCCTCGGAGTCGAGGTCGAGATCGAGGGCGACGCGGTGCGCGTGCCGGCGCAGCAGTCGCTTCGCATCGTGGACGACGTCCACGCCCAGATCCCGAAGGTCGAGGACGGGCCGTGGCCGATGTTCCCGGCCGACCTGACGTCGATCGCGGTCGCGGTCGCCACCCAGGCCGCGGGAACGGTGCTGATCTTCGAGAAGATGTTCGAGAACCGCCTCTTCTTCACCGACAAGCTGGTCTCGATGGGCGCGCGCATCATCCTGTGCGACCCGCACCGGGCCGTCGTGACGGGGCCCGCGAAGCTCTATGGCGAGCGCATGGCGAGCCCGGACATCCGTGCCGGCATGGCCATGGTGATCGCAGCCCTCGCGGCGGAGGGGG
>DATIDU010000081.1:0-15458 GCA_035456145.1 Gaiellales bacterium
GATGGTGATGGCGGCCGCGCTGTTCGGCCGCTCGCTGCGGAACATCATCATCATCATCGGGATCATCTACTGGACGAGCACCGCGCGGCTCGTGCGGGCGCAGGTGAAGAGCGTCCGCGAACGCGTCTACGTGCAGCGGGCGAGGTCTATCGGCGCGGGAGGAAACCGGCTGATCTTCAAGCACGTGCTCCCCCAGGTGGCGCCGCTCCTGATCGCGAACACCGTGCTCACCATCGCGCTCGCGGTGTTCCTCGAGACCTACATCACGTTTCTCGGCCTGGGTCCTCCCAGCACGATCTCGTGGGGCAAGCTCATCGAGAACAGCTTCCTCGGCAATGCCGTCTTGAACGACGCCTGGTGGGCGGTCGTCCCGCCCGGCGTGGCCGTGACGGTCCTGATCCTGGCCTGCACGATGGTCGGGCAGTCGATGGAGGACGCGCTCAACCCGCGCCTCAAGGTCGGGCACCTGGCGGTGCGCCGGTTCCGTCTGCGGCCGCTGCACGGACAGCTGGACACCGAGTGAACAAGGAGCCCGTTCTCAGGACAGAGGACCTGCACGTCTGGTTCGACCTCCCCGGTGGCCGGGAGCTGCACGCCGTCCAGGGCGTGAGCCTCGAGCTCAGGCCCGGCGAGCGGATGGGTCTCGTGGGCGAGTCGGGATGCGGCAAGACGACCGCCATCCTGGCGCTCATGGGGCTGCTTCCGTCAAGCGCGAGCGTCGCCGGCCGCGTCTACCTGAACGGCGAGGACGTGCTCGCCAAGGGCGAGGAGACGGTCAGCCCGCACCGCTGGAACGACATCGCCATGGTGTTCCAGGGCGCGATGAACGCGTTCAACCCGGTCAAGACGATCGGCGCCCAGATCGTCGAGCCGATGGAGCTGCACGGCACCGCCTCCGGGGCGGCGGCGCGGGCGCAGGTGCGCGAGCTGCTCGAGCTGGTCGGGATCTCCGGGCAGCGTGCCGACCGCTACCCGCACGAGTTCTCGGGCGGCATGCGCCAGCGCGCTGCGATCGCGCTTGCGCTCGCGTGCGAGCCGCAGGTCCTGCTCGCCGACGAGCCGACCACCGCGCTCGACGTGATGGTGCAGGCGCAGATCCTGGAGCTCCTGGTGCGCCTCACGCGCGATCTCGGGCTCGCCATGATCCTCGTAACGCACGACCTCCCGGTCGTGGCGCAGGTGTGCGACCGCGCGGCGGTGATGTACGCCGGCGAGATCGTCGAGATGGGCGAGATGACGACGATCTACCACGACCCCCGCCATCCGTACACGCGCATGCTGTTTGCGGCGACGCCCGATCTCCTCGGTGACGAGGACGTGCTCTCCATCCCCGGGGCACCGCCTCGGCTCGACCGTGAGATCGTCGGCTGCCCGTTCACGCCCCGCTGCGACTCGGCGTTCGGGCCCTGTCCGACGACGCATCCGCGCCGGCTCGAGATTGCGCCGGGGCACGAGGCGCTGTGCCATCTGAACGACCACCTGGTGGCGGAGAAGCCGGCGTGAGCAGCGCAGAGCACGAGGCGCTGCTCGAGGTCGACGGGCTCGTCACCCGCTACCCGGTCCCGCGCGGCGTTGTGGGCGCGATCGCCCGCCGGCCGAAGGAGACCGTGCATGCGGTGGAGGGCGTGTCCTTCACGATCGGGCCGGGCGAGATGGTGGCGCTCGTGGGCGAGTCCGGCTGCGGCAAGACGTCCACCGCGCAGACGGTCGTGCGCATGGTCGAAAGCCAGAGCGGCGTGATCCGGTTCCGCGGGCGTGAGATCACGCAGCTCTCCGCGCGGGCGCTGCGGCCCCTGCGGCGCGAGATCCAGATGATCTATCAGGATCCGTACGAGTCGCTCGACCCGCGCTTCACCGTCCGAGACACGATCGAGGAGCCTCTGATCGTGCACCGCATCGCCCGCGGCAAGGAGGAGCGCGACGCCAAGGTGCGGGAGGCGCTCGTGCGGGCCGGGCTGTCGCCCCCCGAGCTCTTCATCGACCGCTACCCGCACGAGCTCTCCGGCGGCCAGCGCCAGCGCGTCGCGATCGCCGCCAGCCTGGTGCTCGACCCCAAGCTGCTCGTCGCCGACGAGCCGGTGTCGATGCTTGACGTGTCCGTGCGCGCCGGGATCCTGTCGCTCCTGGACGGCCTGCGCAAGGAGGGGATGGGCATCCTCATGATCACCCACGACCTGTCCACGGCCGCCCATTTCGCCGACCGGATCGCCGTCATGTACCTCGGCCGGATCGTCGAGGAGGGGCCGGCCCGCGAGGTCGTCCGAAATCCCCAGCATCCGTACACGCGCGCCCTCATCACGGTGGTGCCGAAGCGCGATCCGCGCGAGCAGACGACGCCGCAGATTCTCACGGGCGAGACGCCGAACCCCGTGAATGTTCCGCGGGGCTGCCGGTTTCACCCTCGCTGCCCGATCGCCGAGCCGAGGTGCTCGGAGGTCGATCCGAGCCTCCAGCGGCCGCGCGAGGGGACCTCACCGGAGCACCGCGCGGCATGCATCATCACCGCGCCCGGGCCGTCTGCCGATGAGGTCGGGCCGGGCGGACACGGCATGGCGTGACCACGGCCGGCCTGATCGAGAGCTTCCGCCGCCGCGAGCGTTCGCCGGTCGAGGTCGCGCGCGGGACGATCGAACGCATCGAGGCGGTCGACGGCAGGCTGAACGCCTTCGTCACGCCGACCCCGGACCTCGCGCTCGCGCAGGCCGCCGCCGCCGAGCGTGCCCACGCGGCGGGCACGGCCGGCCCGCTGGCGGGGGTTCCGATTGCGATCAAGGATCTGGTCGACGTCGCGGGTGTGCCGACGAGCATGGGCTCGCTCGTCCACATGGGAGTGGTGGCCCAGACCGACTCGCCGCTCGTGGCGCGTATCCGGGCCGCCGGGGCCGCGATGGTCGGCAAGACGACGACCTCGGAGTACGGCTGGAAGGGCGAGTCGGGAAACCGCGTGAACGGCCCGGCGCACAACCCGTGGCGGCACGGGCTCACGGCGGGCGGCTCCTCCGGCGGCGCCGCGGCCGCGGTCGCAGCGGGCGTCGTGCGGATGGCCCACGGCGGCGACGGCGCCGGCTCGATCCGGATCCCGGCGTCGTTCTGCGGCGTCTTCGGCCTGAAGCCGACGGTCGGGCTCGTCCCGGCGCCGGCCGGCTCCGGGCTCTCGTCTCAGGGCCCGATCGCCCGCACCGTCGCCGATGCGGCGCTCCTGCTCGACGTGATGGCCGCCACCTCGTTCTCCGAGGCGCTCGAGGACGGCGTCGAGGGCGTGCGGGCGGCGTGGTCGGCCGACCTCGGATACGCGGCGGTCGAGGCGGAGGTGCTGGACGTCGCCGCGGAGGCCGCCCGCCGCCTGCCGGAGCTTGGCCTCGTGCTCGAGGATGCCGATCCCGGCCTGGGCGATCCGTGGCCGATCGTCGACCGGATCTGGGCCTGGAACCAGGCTCAGGACGAGGACCCGGCCAAGCGCGACCTGGCCGACCCGGGCCGCTGGGAGGTGGTGGAGCAGGGGATGCGCATGACCGAGTCCGACCTTGGGGCCGCGCACGAGGAGCGGGCGCGCTACACCGCGGGTATGGACGCGTTCTTCGAGCGATACGACCTGCTCGTAACGCCGACGCTTCCGTGCCCGCCGTTTCGGGCCGGCGCCGACCAGCCGGGGTGGGTCGCCGGCCGGCCGACGGAGTACCTGAGCTGGACGGCGTTCACCTACCCGTTCAATGTCTCCGGGCAGCCGGCGGCGTCGGTGCCGTGCGGGTTCGACGCGGGCGGGCTGCCGGTCGGGCTCCAGATCGTCGGGCGCCGCGGCGAGGACGGCCTCGTCCTTCGCGCCGCCCGGGCGTTCGAACGGGCGTTTCCGTGGTCGTACGACGGGCTGGATCTGGTATGACGGAGGCGCGATGAGCGAGCGCTGGCGCGACATCGGCGGCCCCGTCGGCCTCTTTCCGACCGGAGAGCGAAATGCGATCACCGACGTTCCCGGCGTCCGCGTCGGTCACGCCCAGGCTGCGAGCGGCGAGCCGACGGGCGTCACCGTCGTCGTGCCGCCGGCGCTGCCGACCCGGGCCGGCGTCGACACCACAAACGGCGTTGGGGAGCTGACCTGCAAGCTGGAGATTGACGAGTACGGCCAGATCGGGACGCCTGTCTGGCTGTGCGGCACGCACGCCGTCGGCACGGTCTACCACGCGGCGGTGCTCGCGGCGGGAGGCAGCCCAGACAAGACCGTGATCCCCGTCGTCGGCGAGTGCGACGACTCCGACATGGCCGACTCGCGCACCGTGACCGTCGAGGACGCGCATGCGGCGCTTCAGAACGCCGGCCTGGACGTCGCCGAGGGCAGCGTCGGGTCCGGCACCGGCATGACGTGCTTCGACTTCGCCGGCGGCATCGGAACCGCCTCCCGGCTCGTCGAGGACCACACGGTCGGAGTCCTTCTCATGTGCAACTTCGGCGACCGCGAGCGGCTCACGGTCGGCGGCCTGCGCTTCGACCCGGTCCCTGGCGATCCGCCGCCGGAGGGCTCGTGCATCGCGGTGTGCGCGACCGATGCCCCGCTCACCGCCATTCAGCTCCGGCGGCTCGCCCTGCGGCCGCTCCTGGGGCTGGCGCGCGCCGGCTCATACGCGGGGAACGGTTCCGGCGAGATTGGGATCGCGTTTGCGGCGACGCGCGAACAGGCGTTCCGCACCGACCTCATGTCGCCGCTCTTCGCCGCCGCCTACGAGGCGGCCGAGGAGGCCGTCTACAACTGCCTGGTGGCGGCGCGGCCCGGTACGCGCCGGAACGGGCGCCCGCACGAGGCCTTCCCGAAGCACCTGGTCAGGCGGTGACGCTCGCCGAGCTCGTGAAGCCCCACGCGACCGTGACGGTCGTGGGCCTCGCCAAGAACGCCGGCAAGACGACGGTCGTGAACCACCTGCTCGAGCGGATGGTCGGCCGCGTCGGTCTGGCCTCGCTCGGCCTCGACGGCGAAGCGAAGGACCAGCTCACCGGCCGCGCCAAACCCCGCATCGCCCCGCCGGCCGGCGCGCTCGTCCTCACCACCACGCAACTTCGGGGTCAGACCCCGGTGGTGCGCGAGTTGCCGTTTCGCACCGCGGCGGGCGAGGTCGTTGTCGTGGCCGCGGGCGGGGGAGAGGCCGTCGTCGTCTCGGGGCCGACGCGCCTCGACGAGCTCGACCAGGCGCTCGCGGCCGTGCGCTCGGCCGGCGCGGAGCGGCTCCTCCTGGAGGGCGCGCTGGGCCGGCTGGGGACGGCCGCACCGGGCCGCGCCGACGCAGTCGTCCTGGCTGCCGGCGCGTCGCTCGCGGAGGGCGGCGACGATCTGGCCCTGCGCCTGCGGCTGGCGATCGATGCGCTCGACCTTCCGGTGGCCGGCGCGGAACCCGACGCCGTCCTCGAGCGCGCGGCCGGGTTCGAGGCGGAGGCGGTGGGCGAGGTGGGGGACGGTGCGGTCGCCGAGATCGCGGGTGCGCTCACCGATCCGCTGCTGGAGGCACTCATGCGCGAGCATCGGCGCGCGACGCTGGTGGTCGCCGACGCCACGCGCGTGCTCGCCGCCGGCTGGACGGTGGCGCGGGCCCGCCGGGCAGGGGTCGAGATCGCCGTCCGGCAACCGCTTCGGATCGCGGCCCTGACGTCGAGCCCGTTTCACCCCGACGGCTCGCGCCCGGCCGAGGAGGCGTTCCGGGCGCTGGTCGCGGCGAGCGCCGGGCGCTGGCCCGTGTACGACGTCGTGGCAGGATTTGCAGGATGAAGCTGGATCTCGACCGCGGGCTCACCGAGGAGGCGTTCGCGCTGGCGGACGCGATCGCCGCACCGGTCATGGAGTTCGCCGTGGCCCACACGACGGTCGCGATCGAGCGCACGGTCGCGCGCCTGTTCGGAGTCGACGGCATCGACGAGCTGGGCGTCCCGCTCCCCAACGTCCTCGTGGACGCGCTGGGGCCCGGGCTCCCGGGCGGTCTGGCGCTCCCGCTCGCCCAGGCCTGCGTCGAGCGCAACGCCTCGCCGCAGCAGGTCGCCGAGGCGGTCGCGGCGGGCGATGCAACATTGGCGCCTGGCACCGATGTTTCAGCCGAGGCGAGGGAGCTGGCGGCGCGGCTGGCGCGGGAGGGTGACGAGCGGATCATCGCCCAGCGGGCCCGGCGCGACGAGCTGATCGAGCAGCACGGCGACCCGGCGACGCCGTGGCTCTACGTCATCGTGGCGACCGGCAACATCCACGAGGACGCGCGCCAGGCGCAGGCCGCGGCGCGGGCCGGGGCCGACGTCATCGCCGTCATCCGCTCGACCGCCCAGAGCCTGCTCGACTACGTCCCCTACGGCGAGACCACGGAGGGCTTCGGCGGCACCTTCGCCACCCAGGCCAACTTCCGCTGCGTCCGCGCGGCGCTCGACGAGGTGCTGCCGGAGGCCGGCCGGTACCTGCGGCTCACGAACTACGCCTCGGGCCTGTGCATGCCCGAGATCGCGGCGTGCGGCGCGCTCGAGCGGCTCGACATGATGCTGAACGACTCGATGTACGGGATCCTGTTCCGCGACATCAACCCGGAGCGGACGTTCTGCGACCAGTACGTGAGCCGGATGATCAACGGTCGGGCGGGGATCATCATCAACACCGGCGAGGACAACTACCTCACGACCTCCGCGGGCCACGAGTCGGGACACACCGTGGTCGCATCGACCCTCATCAACCGGGCGCTCGCGCTGGCGGCCGGTATCCCCGAGCGCCAGATCGGCCTCGGCCATGCCTTCGAGATCGACCCGGACCGGCCCGGCCAGATCGTGGACGAATGGGCGCTGGCGCTCCTCATCCGCGAGCTCTTCCCCAACTGCCCGCTCAAGTACATGCCGCCGACGAAGCACGTGACCGGCGACATCTTCCGCACGCACGCGATCGGGTCGATGTTCAACCTGGTCGGCGTCGCCACGGGCCAGCACATCCAGCTGCTCTCGATGCTCACCGAGGCCGTGCACACGCCGTTCCTCGCCGATCGGCTGCTTGCGATCCAGGACGCCCGCCGCGTCTTCGAAGCGGCGCGGCCGCTGCGCGAGTCGCTGGCGCCCGTCCCCGGGGGGCCGCTCGACCTGCGCGCCAGGGCGGTGCTGGCCCAGGCCGTCGCGCTCCTCCGGCAGGTCGACAACGTGGGGATGTTCGACGCGATCGCCGGGGGCTGGTTCGCCGAGACCCGCAGGCCCCGCGACGGCGGGCGCGGACGCGAGGGCGTCGCCGAGCGGGGGCCCGGGTACATGAACCCGTTCCTTGAGCTGTGGGAGCCGCAGCTCGCCGGGTGGGCTGGTGGCTGAGCTCTTCCCGTACGGCGATACCGCCGGCGACGGCATGGTGCAGCTCAGCTTCACGCTGCCCGTGCCGGCCGACGCGCGGGCCCGCGAGGTCGGGTTGCAGTTCCTGCGCCGGAACGGCCTGCGCGAGCCGCAGATCGTCCACATCGGCGTCGCCGACCGTGACATGGCGTTCTTCGTGGCCTATGCGAAGGCCGCCCACGGCGTCGACCCGGACGCGGTCGTCGGCTCCGAGGTGGAGGCGCCGGCGCTCGGCTTCGACGACGTGAACGCGCTCATCGAGCGCGAGCTGGGGCGTCCGATCGTCGTGGTCGGTGCGGCGATCGAGTCGGATGCCCACACGGTCGGCATCGACGCGATCATGAACATGAAGGGCTTCGCGGGCGACTACGGCCTCGAGCGCTACCCGTGGATCGAGGCGGTGAACCTGGGCGCGCAAGTGCCGTGCGAACGCCTCCTGCGCGTGGCCCAGGAGCGCTCCGCCGACGCGATCCTGGTGTCGCAGGTGGTGACCCAGAAGCAGGTGCACGCCCGCCAGCTCACGAAGCTCGTCGACCTGCTCGAGGCGGAGGGCGTGCGCGACCGCTACCTGCTCGTGTGCGGCGGCCCGCGCCTCTCGAACACCTTCGCGAAGGAGCTCGGCTACGACGCCGGCTTCGGGCCGGGCTCGACGCCGTCGACGGTGGCCGGCTGGATCGCGCAGGAGCTGGTGGCGCGCAGGCGGCCCGTATGATCACGGGCGGCACATCGATCGGACCGGCCCGGGAGGGGTGAGCGAATGGAAGGCATGACGGTCGAGCTGCGGACGCGGCTCTCAGCTGCGGACGTCCACTACGGCGGAAACCTGGTCGACGGCGCCCACGGCCTGGAGCTCTTCGGCGACGTCGTCACCGAGCTCGCCATCCGCACCGACGGCGACGAGGGGCTCTTCGCCGGCTACGAGTCGGTCGAGTTTCTGGCTCCCCTGTTCGGCGGGGACTTCGTGCGCGCGAGGGGGACGATCGCGCGCATGGGGAACACGAGCCGGACGGTCGACCTCGAGGTCTGGAAGGACATCACCGCGCGCCCGGATGTGAGCCCGTCGGCCGCCGACCTGCTCGAGGAGCCCGTGCTCGTCACGCGCGCCCGCGGCACGTACGTCGTGAAGAAGGAACATCACCGCGGCCCCGGCGGCCGGGGCGCCTGAGCGTGGACGACCTCCATCGGCTGTCCGCCACAGCGGCGCTGCGGCAGATGCGCGCGCGGGAGCTCTCGCCGGTCGAGCTCATGGAGGCGGTGATCCGGCGCGCCGAGCAGGTCGAGCCGGCGATCAACGCCTTCCCGCACACCTACTACGAGGAGGGGCTCGCCTCCGCCCGCATCGCCGAGGCGCGCTACGCCGGGGCCGGGCCGCGGCCGCGACCGCTCGAGGGGCTCCCCGTGGCGATCAAGGACGAGACGCCGATCCGCGGCCAGCCGCTCACACAGGCGTCGCTCATCTACAAGGACGACGTGGCCGACCACACGGCGGTCGTGCCGGAGCGCGTCATGCGCGCGGGCGGCATCGTCCACGCCCGAAGCGCGACGCCAGAGTTCTCGTCGGCGGCGTTCACCCATTCGCGCATCTACGGCATCACCCGGAACCCCTGGAACACCGAGTACAGCCCGGGCGGGTCCACCGGCGGCGGCGCGGCGTCACTCGCGGCCGGCTCGGCGATGCTCGCCACCGGCTCCGACATCGGCGGCTCGATCCGCATCCCGGCGACGTTCTGCGGCGTCGTCGGCTTCAAGCCGCCCTACGGGCGCGTGCCCGTCGAGCCGCCGTACAACCTCGACCACTTCTGCCACGACGGCCCGCTCGCGCGCACGGTCGCGGACTGCGCGCTCCTCCAGAACGTCCTCGCCGGCCCGCACCACAGCGATCCCGTCGCGCTTCGCCCCAGGCTGCGCATCCCGGCCGAGCTGGGAGGGATCGAGGGCTGGAAGATCGCCTATTCGCTCGATCTCGGATACGAGGTCGGCCCGGACGTGCAGGCCGGTGTGCTGGCCGCCGTCGAGGGGCTGCGGGAGGCGGGCGGGGTCGTCGAGGAGGTGAGCGTCGGCTGGACGCACCACGACGTGACGGCGGCGACCCGGGCCCATTTCGGCGCGATGTTCGGCGGATCGGTCGTCGCGGAGCTGAAGGCCCACCGAGACCTGATGACCGCGTACACGGTGCAGTTCGGCGAGGAGTCGGCCGAGGTCTCGATGGACGACTACCTGCGCGGCATGAAGACCGAGGCGCGGATCCACGCGGCGCTTGCCGAGATCCACCGCGGGCACCGGGCCCTGGTCGGCCCCGGCTTCGGCGTGGCCCAGCTGCGGGCGGGCGACGACTGCCTCGATATCGACACGTACGACATGCTCGTGACGGCGGTCTTCAACGTGTGCAGCCGAAGCCCGGTGCTCTCGGTGCCGTCGGGCCGGTCCGGGGAGGGCGTCCCCACCGGCATCCAGATCGCCGCCCGGCCCTACGACGACGTCTCGGCCTTCCGGATCGGCGCCGCGCTCGAGCGGGTGCGCCCCTGGCCTCAGATTGCCGAGCCCGCGCTGGTGGCCGCGTGAACGACGAGCTCGTGATCACCGTGGCGCCCTGCGGCGCCGAGACGACGCGCGACCACAACCCGGCGGTCCCGTTCACGCCCGCCGAGATCGCGGCGGAGGCGCGGCGGTCGTTCGAGGCCGGCGCCCGCATGATCCACGTCCATGCCCGCTGGGACGACGGGACGCCCACGCAGGATCCCAGCCGCTACCACGAGACGGTCGCCGCGATCCGGGAGCAGACGCCCGAGATCATCATCCAGGTCTCAACCGGGGGTGCGATCGGAATGACCGCGGCAGAGCGGCTGGGCTCGCTCGCGGCGGAGCCGGAGATGGCGAGCCTCACCTGCGGGACCGTCAACTTCGGCCGCGGCGTCTTCGAGAACCCGGCGCCGCTCATGCTCGAGTTCGCAGCGGCGATCCTGGCCGCCGGCGTGCGGCCGGAGCTCGAGATCTTCGACCTCGGGCACCTCGACAACGCCGGCTGGCTGGCCGCCAAGGCGCCGCTTCACGGCCCGCAGCACCACGACTTCGTCCTCGGCGTGCCCGGCGGCGCGGCCGGGACGCCGGCGAACGTGGCGCTTCTCGCCGGCCGCCTGTCCGGCGGCGCGACCTGGTCGGCGACGGGCATCGGCCGCAGCCACCTGCCGGTCATCATGACCGCGATCGCCGCCGGCGGGCACGTGCGCCTCGGGTTCGAGGACCAGGTCGAGTACGAGCCCGGCCGGCTCGCCACGTCGAACGCCGAGCTGGTCGAGAGGGCGGCCCGGCTCGGGGAGCTCGCCGGACGCCCCGTCGCCACGCCGGGCAGGGCCCGCGAGATCCTGGGGCTGGCGGCGTGAGCGGGACCATCGTCGAGCGCTACCTGCGGCTGGGCCTTCAGCTCGACCGGCATGTCGAGGGGACGGTCGACGCCTACTTCGGCCCGCCGGAGCTCGCCGAGGAGGTCAGCGCTGCGCCGCCGGCCGACCCGGCCGCGCTCGTCGCCGACGCGGAGGCGCTTCTCGGCGAGCTCCCGGACGGCTGGCTGCACGACCAGGTTCGGGGGCTGCACACGTTCGCCCGAGTCGTCGCCGGTGAGACGATCCCGTATGCCGACGAGGTCGAGCGCTGCTACGGCGTGCGGCCGATGCGCGTCGACGAGTCCGCGTTCGCCGACGCCCACGCCCGGCTGGACGAGCTCCTTCCCGGCGAGGGGTCGCTGGCGGAGCGCCACCAGGGCTGGCGCAACGAGTCGGCCGTGCCGCGGGATCAGATCGAGCGGGTCGTGACGGCCGTCATCGCCGAGGCACGGGCCTGGACGGCACGGCTCGTCGAGCTCCCGGCCGGGGAGCACGTGACGGTCGAGATCGTCCAGGACAAGCCGTGGGGCGGGTTCTGCTACTACCTCGGCGGCCTCGAAAGCCGGATCGAGCTGAACGCCGACCTGCCGCGGTCGGCCGACGAGCTCGTCCATCTCGCCCTGCACGAGACCTACCCCGGACACCATGCCGAGCGGTGCCTCAAGGATGCG
The DNA here is from genome assembly GCA_035456145.1 of Gaiellales bacterium. Taxonomy (GTDB): domain Bacteria; phylum Actinomycetota; class Thermoleophilia; order Gaiellales; family JAICJC01; genus JAICJC01. Next base: position 11,372 of record DATIDU010000081.1, read on the forward strand.
GCGCTCGCGCGCGGGGCGGGACTCCTGGAGGAGACGATCGTGCTGGTGCCGACGCCGCAATCCATGATCGCCGAGGGGATCGCGGAGCTGGCGACGTCCCTCGTCCTCGAAGGCGAGGAGGGCGCGGTGCTGGCCGGCGTGGTCAACGACGCGGGGCTCGAGCTCGACCTGGGCCGGGTGCTCGCCATCGAGCGGGCGCTTCGGCCCTGCGAGTGGGTGGACGTGAACGCGGCCCTAATGCTCTATGAGGACGGTGCCGACGAGGCCGACGCGAGGGCGTACCTCGAGCGCTGGGCGCTCGTGACGCCGGAGCGCTCGGCCCACGTCATCCGCTTCCTGCGTGAGCCGACGTCGCGGAGCTACATCCTGACCTACGCGGCGGGCCGCGACCTGTGTGAGCGGTGGGTCGGAGGCGACCTGCACCGGTTCCGCCGCCTCCTGACCGAGCAGGTGCGCGTGCGTGAGCTGCTCGAGGCGATCGCTTGATCTCGACATACTAAACGTTTAGTATCAGGAGATCCTCACCCGGCTTCTCGTCCTCTGGCTGCTCTCGGAGCAGCCGCTGCACGGGTACCGGATCAAGAAGATCCTCGACGACGAGGCGCTCCGGTTCTGGTTCCCCGTGGAGTACGCGTCGATCTACGCCGTGCTGCGCAGCCTGACCAAGCGCGGCTACGTGGAGCCGGTCGCCGTCGAGCGAGACCGGCAGCGTCCCGAGCGGACGCGCTACGGGATCACCCCGGCCGGCCGACGTCATCTCGCCGAGCTGCTCGAGCGGGCGTGGCGTGAGATCCCGAGCCCGGCCGACCCATTCGCGCTCGCCCTCGCCGCGCGCTCGGACCTGGCGGACGAGGCGCACGTGCCCGCGCTCCTTGGGGACCGAGCCACCGCGCTGCGCGCACGGCTCGCGCAGCTCGAGGGCCTCGCCCGCTCCGCGCCGGCGCCCGAGATGGTCGACCGCCTGCGCGCCGTGACCCGCGCGGAGCTGGGCTGGGTGGAGGCGCTCATCGAGACCGAAGGAGGCGTTGCACCATGACCGCGAGCCTCGAGATCCAGCTCATCTCAAGCCTTGTCGTGCGGCGGCGGGACGGGAGGGTGCTCCTCGTCCGCTATCACGCCGACGACGAGCGCTGGTGGCTACCCGGCGAGGACCTGGAGCCGTATGAGCACCCCGATGATCGCGCCCGGGGAACGCTCGAGCGGCTCAGCGGACCGACGCCGTCGTCGATCGAGCTCGCCTTCGTGGAGTCGTTCCGCGGACGGCGCGGCTGGCACGTCGTGTTCCACTACCGCGTGGAGGCCGAGGGCGACCCGGCCGGGGAGTATCCGGGCGAGTGGTTCCTGCCCGACAACCTTCCGCGGACGGTGCACGGCAAGTGGGAGCGCGACGCCGTCCGGCGCGTCCTCGCGGAAGCGGCTTTCTAGACGGGGATCTCGATCGCCGGCTTGGCGGCGGCCAGGAGGTCGCGGACGCGATCCTCCGTGACGTCGCCGAAGTCCTCGTAGAACTGGCTCACGGAGTGGAAGCGCTGCGGATCGCGTAGGGCGACCAGCCGGTCGCATTCGCGCGAGAGGCGCTCCGCGGCGAGCCGCGGCAGGACCGGGAGGGCGATCACCGTCTGCCGTGCGCCGGCGTTGCGGACGGCTGCGAGCGCCGCCCGCACCGACGCGCCGGTGGCGGCCCCGTCGTCGACGAGGAGCGCCACCCGCCCGATCAGCATCATCGGAACGCCGCCGCGCAGGCGCTCGTCCATCTCGCGCGCCGCCGCGGTTGCGGCGTCGTAAGCGGCGTCGATCTCGGGCGCCGTGAGCCGCCCGGCGAGGCGGCGGTTCGTGAACCGCTCGCCCATCGGTGCCACGGCACCCATTGCGAGCTCCGGATGCCCCGGCATCGGCACCTTGCGCACGCACAGCACATCCAGCGGCTGGTCGAGCAGCCGGGCGAGCTCGGCGGCGACCTCGACGCCGCCGCGGGCCAGCCCGATGACCGTCACGTTGGACTTCCTTCGGTACTCGGGGAGCGCCGCGGCAAGCGCCGCACCTGCCTGGGTGCGGTCAAGAAACATCGGACGATCATCGCGCAGGAGCAGTGAGCGGTCAAGGGTTGGCACGCGGCAATTGGCGCTCGTACGACCGTTGCTATACTGCGCGTCTGGCAAGCAGAGGCATCCGCTTCTCACCCGAGACCGGCCACGCCGGCGGGTTCAACCGAGTTGGACAATCGGACAACGGGTGCCACTGCGTGCCCGTTTTTTTCGTGGAACGAGAGGAGACCGTCAGTTTGAGGATGATCGTGACTAGGCTCGTAGCTTGAGGCCTCGCAGGCAGCTCGACCAGCGGCCCCAGGAACCGACCACCCGTATCAACGAGGGCATCCGCGTGCCCCAGGTGCGCCTGATCGACGAGAACGGCGCCCAGGTCGGGATCAAGAGCACCGACGACGCGCTGAAGTACGCGTGGGACCAGAACCTCGACCTGGTCGAGGTGGCCCCCGATGCGCGCCCGCCCGTGTGCCGGGTCATGGACTACTCGAAGTACCGCTACGAGCAGGAGCAGAAGGCCAAGCTCGCGCGCAAGCACCAGTCGACGATCACGATCAAGGAGATCAAGCTGCGGCCGAAGATCGGCAAGGGCGACTACGAGACCAAGCGCGGGCATGTGATCCGCTTCCTCAAGAACCGCGCGAAGGTGAAGGTCACCATCATGTTCCGCGGACGCGAGATGACGCACCCGGACCGCGGGAGGGACCTGCTCCTCCGGCTCGCGGAGGACGTGAAGGACCTGGGGACGATCGAGTCCCAGCCGCTCCAGGACGGCCGCAACATGGTGATGATGCTCGCCCCGCACAAGGCCCCTGCGGCCCAGAAGCCGCCGGAGCCACCCGCGGCTCAGGCGGATGCGGATGCGGCGGCGGCGACGGGCTGACAGGGAGACGCGATGCCAAAGACCAAGACCTCATCGGCCGCCAAGAAGCGGTTCCGGATCACTGCGGGCGGCAAGGTGATGCGCCGGCGGGCGTTCAAGTCGCACCTGCTCGAGCACAAGAGCCCGAAGCGCCTGCGCAAGAAGCGGCGTGACAAGGGGATGGACGGCAAGGACAACCGCGAGGCGCTCCGCCTCCTCGGAAGGAGGTAGCGATGACTCGCGTCAAGCGCAGCGTCCACGGCAAGAAGAAGCGCCGCGAGGTGCTCGCGGCCGCGTCCGGGTACCGGGGCCTCAAGAAGAACACCTACCGCAAGGCGAAGGAGCAGATGCTGAAGTCGCTCTCCTACGCCTACCGCGACCGGCGGGCGCGGAAGCGCGACTTCCGCCGCCTGTGGATCATCCGCATCAACGCGGGGGCCCGGCAGCACGGCCTGTCGTACAACCAGTTCATGTTCGGGCTGCGGAAGGCCGAGATCGAGCTCGACCGGAAGGTGCTCGCCGACATCGCGATCTCCGATCCGAAGGCGTTCGAGGCGCTCGCCGCTGCGGCGAAAGCGGCGCTGGCCGCCTGATCACCTCGGGCCAGAACGCCCGGCTGAAGCACGCGCGCCGCCTCCAGGCAACGCGCCGGCGGCGGGAGCTGGGCCAGTTCCTGGCCGAGGGGGAGGATGTCGTCGAGGAGGCGCTGGCGGCCGGCATCCTGCCCGCGGAAACGTTCGTGGCCGCGGCGCGGCCGCCCGATGAGGTGCTCGTGGCCCGGCTCGCGCGCGGCGGCCCGGTGCACGAGGTGGAGGACCGGCTCCTGGCGGACGTCGGCTCGCTCGGCCACCCGGCCCGCGTGGTCTGCATCTTCGACGTCTCAGTCCTCCCCAGGCGTGAAACACCGGCGACAGGCGCCAATGTTTCACTCGGAGTCCACCTGCACCGCGTCATCGATCCCGGCAACGTCGGCACCGTCGTGCGGGCGTGCGGCTCGCTCGGCCCAGCGTGGCTCTCGCTCTCGCCGGGGTGCTCCGATCCCCTCTCGGCGAAGGGAGTGCGGGCGTCGATGGGCGCCGTGTTCCGCGTGCCGATCGAGGCGGGCGCCGAGCTGCCGGACGAGCGCGGCGAGCGGATCGCGCTCGTACCGGATGCGGACGCTCCGCTCTGGGCGCTCGATCTC
>DATIDU010000082.1:0-6253 GCA_035456145.1 Gaiellales bacterium
AGGAGACCGAGCAGGATGTGCTCGGTGCCGACGTAGGTGTGGTTGAGTGCCCGCGCCTCATCCTGCGCCAGCACGATCGCGCCGCGGGCGAACTCGGTAAGCCGCTCGAACCCCACGATGTCGGGTGCGATCTCGACGATGGACCGGCCGGGAAGCGCCTGCTCCGTCCGTGCGACGAGGTCGGCGACGTTGGCGCCCGCTCCCTTCAGCACGGCCGCGAGCGGCGCCTCGGGCTGGCGCAGCATGCCGAGAAGGATGTGCTCGGTGCCGATGAAGTTGTGGCCCACGTCGAGCGATTCGCGCAGGCCGGCCTCCAGCGCCGTCTTCGCGCCGGACGTGAACGGGAGCTGACCCGGCGATGGGAAGTCGCCCTCGCCCACGACCACGCGGACCTGGTCGCGCACGGCGTGGAGATCGAGCCCCGACTCGTGGAGCACGCGGGCCGCCACCCCGGGCTCCTCCCGCATCAGCCCGAGCAACAGGTGCACGGTGCCGATGTGGTCGTGCCGGAGCGCGCGGGCCTCGTCCTGCGCGAGCACCACCACCTGGCGCGCCCGCTCGGTGAACCGCTCGAACACGGCCCGAGCATAGACTCGCGGCATGCGGACGCAAAGCCTGGGCGCGGACGGGCCCGAGATCTCGGCCGTCGGCTACGGCGCCTGGCAGGCGGGTGGGGCCAACTGGGGCGACCGCGCGCCGGATGACGACGTGATCGCGGCGATGCGGGCCGCGATCGACTCCGGCCAGACCTGGATCGACACCGCCGAGGTGTACGGCAAGGGCCGCTCGGAGGACCTGGTCGGGCGCGCGATCGCCGGCCGCCGGGAGGATGTGCTGCTCTTCACGAAGGTCGCGCCCGACGACGAGGGCTCGGGCATCCGGCCCGACGAGATCCACGGCGCGATCCGCGCGTCGCTTCGCCGGCTCGGCACCGACCGCGTCGACCTCTACCAGGTGCACTGGCCCGACGATCGCATCCCCGTGGAGGAGACGTGGGGCGCGATGGCCCAGGTGGTGGCCGACGGGCTCGCGGTGCGGATCGGCGTCTCGAACTTCGACCGGGCGCTGGTGGAGCGCTGCCGGCCGATCCATCCGGTGGCGTCGGTGCAGAACGAGCTCTCGCTGCTCTGCCAGGACGACCGCGGGGAGCTCCTCCCCTGGCTCGCCGGCGAGGGCATCGGCTACCTGGCGTTCTCGCCCATCGCCTCCGGGCTTCTCACCGGCCGCTACGCGGCCGACGCCACCTTTCCGGAGAACGACTGGCGACGCGATGAGTTCACGCCGGAGCGGCTGGCCGACGCCGTGCCGCGGGTGACGCGGCTGACGGCGATCGCGGAGCGGCTCGGCGTCACCACGGCCCAGCTCGCCGTCGCCTGGGTGGTGCACCAGCCGGGCGTCACGGCCGCCATCTGCGGCACGCTCTCGGCCGCGAATGCGCGCGCCAACTCGGCGGCCGGCGAGATCGAGCTCGACGGCGAGACCCTGGCGGCGATCGACGCGCTCTTTACGACCGGCGCAGGTCGCCCAGCATGACCAGGGCGAGGATCACGAGCATGATCCCCCCGACCACGACGGCGATCCCGATCCCGACGTAGATCGCCGGGAGCAGGATTCCAGCGATCGCCTGGGCCATCACGAACACCCAGATCGGCCGGCGGATCCTGGCGGGGATCCGGTGGCGCACGTTCAGGTAGATGAGGGCGGCGAGGACGCCGACCAGCATCATCTCGATCCGGAAGCCCCGCACCCAAGCGAACGCCGCCTCCACCAGGCCGAGCACGACCGCGATCCGCAGGCTGTTCTCGTGCAGCCAGCGCGACGGCGATCGGCGCGGCTTCTCCTCGATGGTCAGCGCGTCTGACGAGACGTTCCAGGGTGCCATGCGAAAATCATACCGGTGAGGTCGCGATGGCCCCGGGGATGCCGGCGGCCGCCGCCTCCGCCGCCTCCCGGTGGGGGAAGAGTCCGTACGCAGTGGGACCCGAGCCGGTCACCTGGGCCGCCAGGGCGCCGGCGGCGCGGAGGGCAGCCAACGTCTCGGCGACCTCGGGCCGCAGCTCCAGCGCGGCCTTCTCCAGGTCGTTCGCCATGAGCGCGGCGACGTGGTCGACCCGGCGGACGGTGTGCATCCGCCGGATCAGCTCGCCCTCGACCGCGCGGAACGCGGGATTCGGCGTCGCGGCCGCGTACACGTCGCCAGTCGCGAGCCCCTCGGCGGCGGGCACGACCGCGAAGGCGTGCCCGCGCGGAAACTCGGGGAGCGCGAGCACACGGTCGCCGCGGCCCGTGCAGAACCCCGTCTCGGCGCCGGAGAGGAAGAACGGCACGTCGGTGCCGATCGCCCGCGCCAGCTCGTGGAGCTCGTTCGGCGTGCGCTCGCCGCGCAGTGCGCGCAGGACGGCGGCCGCATCCGACGATCCGCCGCCCAGGCCGGCCGCGACCGGGATCCGCTTCTCCAGGCGCACCCGTCGCGTCTCACCGAGCGCCTGGAGCGCGGCCGTGACGAGCGTGTCGTCGGGGAAGCCCTCGACGACGGTCTCCGCCGCCGGCTCGAGCTCGATCTCGTCGTAGAGGTCGATCGCCTGGACGAGCGTCGTGACCCGGTGGTAGCCGTCCGGGCGCAGCGGCCCGAGCCGCAGGCACAGGTTCAGCTTGGCAGGGGCGCGCACTCTCATCTGAGGTCGCGGGCCAGGAGCGCCAGCCGCTCGGGTGCAAGCTGCTCGGCGCGCAGCCCCGCGAGCTCGGCGGGCGGCGGGGGCAGACCGGCCAGCTGGAGGGAGTTGGCGAGCGTCTTTCGGCGGTGGCCGAACGCGCCATGGACGACGCGCGACATCCACTCCCAGTCGTCGCCGAACTGGGCGTCCGGCCGCCGCCGGAACGCGACGAGCGCCGAGTCGACGTTGGGCTCGGGGGCGAACACCTTGCGTGACACCGGCCGGCGGCCGACCCGCTCGCAGGCGAGCTGGACGAGCACCGACACCGCGCCGTAGGCCTTGGTGCCGGGCTGCGCGAACAGCCGGTCCGCGATCTCGCGCTGCATCATGACGCAGAAGCGCTCGACCACCGGCAGGGCGTTCAGGATCACCGGCGTGGCCACGTTGTAGGGCAGGTTGGCGACGAGCGCGTCGGGCGGAGGATCGAGGCCGGCCGGGTCGAGCCGGGCCGCGTCGGCCCAGAGGACACGGACGTTCTCCGTCCCCGCCAGCGTCGCCGCCAGCGCCGACTCGAGGCGGCGGTCGATCTCGACGGCGTGGACGAGGGCGACCCGGCGGGCCAGCCAGGCCGTGAGCACGCCGAGCCCGGCGCCCACCTCGAGGACGACGTCGTCCGGGTCGAGCGGCATCAGGCGGCCGGCGACGCCGAGCACGTTGTCGTCAACGAGGAAGTGCTGGCCGAGGTCGCGGTCGGGGCGGATTCCGAACTCGCGCATCCGCGCCAGCGTGACCTGCGAACCGCTCACAGCCCCAACAGGCGGGTGGCGTTGGCGTCGATCTGCGCCTCGAGGGCGGAGGGGTCGACGCCGCGCTCGGCCGCCAGCACCTCCAGCGTTCGCATCACGTAGGCCGGCTCGTTGGGCCGGCCCCGATGCGGCGGCGGCGCCAGATAGGGCGCATCGGTCTCGGCCAGGATGCGGTCGTCCGGCACCCGCCCGGCGGCCGCGCGCAGATCGTCGGCCTTGGGATAGGCCGCATTCCCTGCGAACGACACGAAGTAGCCGCGCTCCAGCGCGTCGTCGAGGCGGCCCACCGAGCCGAAGCAGTGCAGGACGACCGGCACCCGCGCCGCCTCCAGCATCGTGAACGTCTCGTCGTCGGCGGCCCGGGTGTGGATGACCAGCGGCAGGCCCGCCTCGTTGGCGACCTCGATCTGGGCGGCGAAGGCCCGCCGCTGGTCGTCGCGGGGCGCACGGTCCCGGTAGAAGTCGAGCCCGCACTCCCCCACGGCGACAACCCGCGGCCGGCCGAGCAGCCGGCGCACGACGCCGGCCGGGTCGGCGACCTCGGCCGCCTCGTGCGGGTGGACGCCGACGATCGCCCACACGCCGGGGATGCGCGCGGCGAGGTCGGCCGCCTGGGCGAGCCCGACGGTGAGGATGCGGCCGACGCCGGCGGCGGCCGCTCTGGCGACGACCTCCTCCGGCTCCCCGTCGCACATCTCGAGATGTGCGTGGGTGTCGATCACGCGCCGGCGGTGGCGAGTCTCGGGAAGAGCGGCGGCGGCTGCTCCACGGCCGTGCCGGCGGCCGTCAGCCCGAGGGCGGCCCGGTCCCACCCGGCCTCGCCGGGCTCGCCGACCGCGGCCAGGATCCGGTCCGAGGCCTCCGGGATGTAGCTGTGCAGGAGGACCCCGAGCGCCCGCACCGCATCGGCCAGGGTGTAGAGCGCCGTGTCGAGCTTCTCGGCGTCGGCAGGGTCGTCGCTGCGGGCGAGCGCCCACGGCGCCTGGTCCTCGACGTAGCGGTTCGCCGCACGGACGAGCGTCCAGATCTCCTCCAGCGCACCGGTGAGGTCGAGCGTGTCGAACCGGTCCGCCACCCGGTCCTGCACCGGCTCGAGCGCCGACTCGCCCGGCGGCACGCGGCCGTCGCGGTAGCGGGCGATCATCGCCGTCGTGCGCGAGACGAGGTTCCCGAGATCGTTCGCCAACTCGCGCTCGTAACGGCGGTCGAGGCCGTCCCGCGTGACGCTCCCGTCCTGCCCCCACTGCACCTCGCGCAGCACGTAGAACCGGAGCGCGTCGGCGCCGAGATCGTCGATCACCTGGAGCGGGTCGATCACGTTGCCGAGCGACTTGGACATCTTCTGGTCGCCGCTCGTCAGGTACCCGTGGACGAAGAGCTTCCGCGGCGGCTGGTACCCGGCAGCGAGCAGGAGCGCCGGCCAGAGCACGCAGTGCAGGCGCAGGATGTCCTTGCCGAGCAGGTGGGTCGACGGCCAGAACTTCGCCGCCACATCGGTGCCCGTGCCGTACTCGAGAGCCGTGTGGTAGTTGAGGAGCGCGTCGACCCAGACATAGATGGTCTGGTCGGGCCTCCACGGCAGCGGCACGCCCCAGCTCACCGAGGCGCGGCTCACCGAGAGGTCGTTCAGGCCGGCCTCGATCTGGGACCGGGCCTCGTTGTAGCGGGTGCGCGGCTGGACGTACTCAGGGTCGCGGTCATACAGCTCAAGGAGCGGGCCGGTGAAGGCCGAGAGCCGGAAGAACGTGTTCTCCTCCTCGAGCCACTCGACCGGCGTCTTGTGGAGCGGGCAGATGTTCCCCGGCTGCTCCAGGTCGCTCTCGGCGTAGAACTGCTCGCAGCCGGTGCAGTAGAGGCCGGCGTAGGTGTCCTCGTAGAGGTGACCGGCGTCGCGCAGGCGCAGGAGGAAGTCCTGCACCCGCGCCTCGTGCTCGGGATCGGTCGTGCGGATGAAGTAGTCGTTGGTCGCGTTCAGCTTCGCGACCAGATCGCGGAACCGGGCCGACACCCGGTCGCAGAACTCCTTCGGCGTGAGCCCGGCCTCCTCGGCCGCCCGCGCGACCTTGGCGCCGTGCTCATCCGTGCCCGTCAGGAAGAAGACGTCCTCGCCCCGCTGGCGGTGATGCCGGGCCAGGACATCCGCTGCCACGGTTGTATACGCATGGCCCAGATGCGGGTCCGAATTGACGTAGTAGATTGGCGTAGTGACAGAGAACGGCATGTTTTTTGTAAGGAGATGTCAGTTCGCGCAATTTCCGAGTTATTCTGGGATCCGGGCTCCATCCTAGAAGATGGCGAGGGTCAGAATGAATGCAGTGAAGCAGCCGACGCGGATTCGCGCCGGGCAAACCGGAGGGGTCGTCCGCCGGGTCGACGACCTCGGCCGAATCGTCATCCCGGTCGAGATCCGGCGGAGGTTCGGGATCGAGATCCGCGATCCGCTGGAGATCAGCGTGCGCGGGGACACGATCGTGCTCTCGAAGCCGCACGATGCGTGCGTGTTCTGCGGCGGCAGGCGCGCGCTCCAGCCGTTCCACGACCGCATGGTGTGCGCGTCGTGCCGGACGGAGATGACCGACGACGTGGTCAGCGCTTCGCGCGCGTGATCGCGGCGTAGAGGCGGTTTCGAGGTAGACCGGTGAGCCGCGCCGCCAGGGAGGCGGCGCGGCGACTGCCGAATGCCTCGGCCAGCTCCCGGAGCGCCTCCTCGGCGGGCTCGACCCGCCCCTCGGGCGCGGCTGGAGCGAGGACCAGAGTGACCTCCCCCTTCGGAGGCGCCGCGTAGTGGGCGGA
>DATIDU010000083.1:0-5468 GCA_035456145.1 Gaiellales bacterium
CGTCGTGCAGGAGCAGGATCGCCCCGGGCCGAAGCACGTTGCGACAGCGCGCGACAATCGCGTCGACGCCCGGCCGGGCGGTGTCGAACACCGCTCCGTGCCAGCCCACCATGCGGTAGCCCTGGTTGCCGGCGACGGCCGAGACGAAGGGATTACGGAAGCCGTGCGGGGCGCGAAAGAGCTTCGACGCCTTGCCGTCGACCGCCTCGGCGAGCGCGCTCTCGGCCGCCCGGAACTGGTGCACGATCGCCCGCGGCCCCGCGAAGACGAGCAGCGAGTGGTCGTCGCCGTGGCTGGCGAGCTCGTGGCCCTCGGCGACGATCCGGCGCGCGATGTCGGGGTGCGCGCGCACCTGGCGGCCAAGCGCGAAGAACGTGGCCCGGGCGCCCCCGTCGCGGAGCGCGTCGAGCACGCCGGGCGTCCACTCCGGGCTCGGGCCGTCGTCGAACGTGAGCGCGATCAGCGGCCGCGGCGTCGAGCCGATCCCGACGACCTTGCCGAAGAGACGTGCGTTCGGCGTGAAGGTCGCCCAGGCGATCGCGATCAGGATGAGCACGGCGATCGCGACGACGACCTCGCCCGGCCGGCCGCCGACCTCCTTGCCGATCACCGCCGCCGCCGTCAGCCAGACGGCGGCCGCGATCACGAAGCGTACGATGACGTCGCGCTTGCCCATGCAGGTCTGACCCCGGCGAGCAGGTCGTCGTAGTACGCCTCGAGCTTGGCGGCGATCCGCGGCCAGGCGTAGTGCTCGAGCGCCGTCCGGCGCCCGGCCTCGCCCATGCGGCGGCGGGCGTCGGGATCGTCAAGCAGTCCGGCCACGGCGGCCGCGAAGCGCTCCGCATCGTCGGCGGGGTGCACGAGGAGGCCCTGGACGCCGTCCTGCATCACGAGCTGGAACCCCGAGATGCGGCTCGCGACGACGGGCACGCCGCAGCTCATCGCCTCCAGGAGCACCATCCCGAACGACGCGCGGTTGCACGGCGTGCAGAAGACGTCGCCGGCGACAAGATGGTTGGGGCGGCTGCGGTTGAGGCGCCCGGCGAAGTGGACGTGCGGGCGCTGCTCCTCGGTGATCTGGTGCTCGTACTTGGGCCGAAGCGGGCCGTCCCCCACCACGACGAGGCGCACATCGCCCCGGTCGCCTTGGAGGATGCGGTGGGCCTCGATCATCGTGCCGAGCCCGTTTCGCGGGTCGAAGCGGCCCACGAAGACGATGGTCTCGCCGTCGCCGCGGGCGCCCGGCGCGGGCTCGGCGTCGGGGCTGAAGTGGTCGGCGTCGATGCCGTTCGGGATCACGTCGTAGGCGTACGGGTAGTACGGGACGAGCGAGCCGATGCATGCCTCCGACACGCAGATCCGGCCGTCGAGCCGCTCGATCCAGGGCCGTGTCCACTCGGCCAGGATGTCCATTCCCAGCGTCTGCGGGAACACGCTGTGAAAGGTGGCGACGACCACCGCGTCGTCGGGCGCGTTGGCGATCGCCCAGCCCGGAAACGGCGGGTTGTAGGGCGCGTGGACGTGGATCACGTCGAAGCCGCGCCCGCGGAAGAGCTCGCGCAGCTTGCGCCCCAGCCAGGGGCCGAGCGTGTGCGTCGTCTGGGCGTTGTTGCCCCAATGCGGCACGTACATCGGCACCGCCGACCCCAGGCGCGCGATCTCGAACGTCGGCTTGGGGACCGGCATCGCGTCGTCCTGCACCGGTGGCGTGCGGAGGATCCGGCCTGTGACGACGGTGACCTCGTGCCCGCGGGCCTGGAGGCCGCGCGCCTGGCCGTCGACGTGCTCGGTGATCCCGCCCAGCGACGGGTAGTAGAAGTCGGTGACGATGGCAATTCGCACGGCGTGTGATCGTAACCCAGGGCCTCGCGCTGGCACTCTCGGCCCCAGTGCGCCAGGGTGCCGTCGGTATACTGGATTTGGATGCCGATCTACGAGTACCGATGCCAGAACGACCACCGGTTCGAGGTGCTCCAGAAGTTTGCCGACGAGCCGCTGACCGAATGCGAGGTCTGCGGTGCGCCCGCAACCCGGGTGCTGCACCCGGTCGCCATCCACTTCAAGGGCTCCGGCTTCTACTCGACCGATTACGGCCGCAAGTCGAAGGCGGGTGCGTCCGACGGCAAGTCCGAGAGCTCCGGCGACTCGAAGTCCACGGAGAAGAAGTCCGACAGCTCCAGCGGCTCGAGCGAGCCCAAGAAAGCCGCCGAGGCGTAGATCTCCTCACGCCCACTGGTGGACGCCGCCCTCGTGGACTGCGGCGTAGACCGCGTTTCGGGCACGGTTTCCCTCCTCGGCGGTGAGCGTCCTTGTCGGGTGCCGCAGGACGAGCCGCACGAGCACGTTCTTCTGCCCGGTCTGAAGGCCGATCCGGGCGGCCGCCTGGTGCGGGAGCTCCGCAGCCGGCGTCTCCGTGACGACGGCCAGCTCCTCGATGGCCTCGAGGACCTCGGGATCGACCCGCTCGCGGATGCGGTCGCCCAGCTCCTCGGGGGTGAGCTCGTCGTCCACCGCGATCGAGAGATCGCGCCGCGTGGCCGGCATCGCGCTGACCTCCCGGTACGGCTCGAGGTCGAGCATCTGGCCGGCGACGCGCGGATCGCCGGATCGCAGGAGGCGGATGTCGGCGATGCGCTTTCGCAGCATGAGCGCCCGGTCGAGGCCGACGCCCAGCGCGAGGCCCGACCACGCGGCCGGGTCGAGTCCGCCTGCGCGCAGGACGTGTCCCGCGGCCATGCCGCACTCGAGCAGCTCCACCCAGCCGCCTCCCACGTCGACCTCGACCTCACGGCCCTGCTCCGTGTAGGGGTGCGAGGCGGGAAGGATGCGGTGGCGGGCGCCGGGGACGACGGCCGCGACCACGAGCCCGATCATCTCGTCCAGGTCGGAGGGTATAAGCGGCTCGCCCCGCCGCGCCCGCCACAGGTCGAGCTGGTGCGGCTCGCCCACGTGCATGCGGTCGACCACGTCGCGCCGGTAGACGAGGCCCGGGCAGGCGACGACGAGGTCGGGCAGCCCGTTCCCGGCCAGATCGCGGAGCGCGCCCGGGACGGCGGCCGTCATGTGCGTGCGCAGCAGGCGGGTGCCGTCGAGGTAGCGGGTGTAGCGGGCTTCGCGGGCCGGCGCGGCACGCGGATATCCGAGCACCTCGTAGTTCTCACGGATCGTGACGACCGGGTGCGAGCGGTGGACGAGCACCGGACAGCCCCACGCCTGCTCCAGCTCGCCGCGGATCGCGTGAACGACGAGCTGCATCGCGTGCGGCCCGGAGCCCGGGTCGGAGAGGTCGCGCAGCGCAAGCGCGCGGTCGAGTTGGTGTTGGGTGATGACGGAACGCATCGGAGTCCTCCAGGGACGGCGGGTGACAGGGAGCGGAGTCGCCCCGGCCGCCGTGCGGCTGGAGGAACGCGATGCGTCCGGCTATGAGAGCCGTGCGAGCGCAGCCACCCCAGCCTGCGGCCGGGGCGGGGTAAAGCATCTGGCGCTCGTGGTGGTCATCACAAGCCGAAGTCTAGCCCGGCACCCCCGTGGGGCCAGACCGCGCCCGGGGCCGGCCTCGCGGTGGGGACAGTCCCCGAACGCGCGCCGTGACCACGCCGTGGCGGCTTCGTGACACGCAGGGCGCCGAGCTGGCCCGGCATCGTCGCGCTGCCGTCGCGGATGTGTGACGCGAAATGTTCAGGGACTGTCCCCACTGGAGCCGGGGCTCACCCATCCTGCCCGGAACGGTCTTGGCGACGGCGAAGACCGCGCTCTTCGCCGTCGCGCACCATACGGTCCGCCACCCGTTAAGGAGGGGGCCCGCGGGGGAACCCTGGGTTCCCCCGCGCGTAATGGACGGTGCACCCCGGGGCGAAGAGCTGGCCCCTGGGTGCCGGCTGCGGTGCCGACTCGCCGAGGAACATCTGCACGACGGCGGCGTTCTGCTCACTCGACTGGAGCACGTCCTGCCCGCCGAGGACGAGCGGGGTCCCGCCGAGGTGGCACTCGAGCGTCCGTCCCGCCCGGAACTTGATCCAGCCCATGCCGAGGAGCTCGTCGGCCGAGAGGTCGGTGGCGAGCGGCTTCGCAACCGCGTGCCCGAGGGAGGGCAGGTGGAAGATGCTCGACGGCGTCACGATCTGGTGCATGAGCGCCTGAAGCACCCGTTGCTGGCGCTCGGTGCGCGAGATGTCGGAGTCGGCTGCATTGGTCGTGTGCCGGATGCGCGCGTAGGCGAGCGCGCGCCGCCCGTCGAGATGGATCGCCCCCTTTCCGAACTGCCAGCTGTGACCGTCGAAGTTCTGGGACGAGACGAGCTTCGTCGGGTTCACGATGGTGATCCCGCCCAGCTTGTCGATCAGGTCGCGGAACCCGCTGAAGTCGACGAGGACGACGTGGTTCACGTTGAGGTCGGTGAGCCGGTTCACGGTGCGGATGAGAAGCGGCGGGCCGCCGAACGCGAACGCCGCGTTGATCTTGTTCGTGCCGTGGCCGGGGATGGGGACGTAGAGGTCTCGCGGGATCGAGAGCATCGAGATCAGGTGCTTCCCCGGGTCGGTGCGGACGAGCAGGATCGAGTCGGCCCGGGCGCCGGCCGTCGCGCTCTTGCCGCGGCTGTCCGACCCCATGACGAGGCTGATCTGCGGGTTGCGCAGGATGTTCCCGGCGGGTGCGAGCGCGGCGCGCGTTCGCTTGTCGATGCGCTTGTTGGCCTTCGCCACCTCGTCGGAGAACGCGCGGTAGCCGAGGTAGAGCCAGAAGACGAAGAGCAGGAGAACGACGGGGACGGCGATCGCCAGGATCCGCCGCCACCGGCGGCGCAGGAAGCCGGGCCCCGTTCCCGGGGTGCCCGGCGGGGGCGGCTCGGCGACTCGGCGTCCGGGGAGCGGCTCCCGGCGAGGCCGCATGTCGGGAGCGGGCAGGCCCTCGGGCGTGGGAGCCCGGGCGGGGGCGGACGCAGACGCCGACCGTCCGGTGAAGTCGAAGCGCGCGGCGTCGGCGTCGTCGCTCCCTCCGGCCCGGCCCCCGCGGTACGTCCTGTACGGCTTTCGGGGCTTCGACTCGGGCGCCATCTCGCCGTTTTATGGTACCCACGATGGTGAATTCCTCCTTCGGACCTGTCGTCGGCGTCGATCTGGGCGGCACGACCGTGAAGGCTGCGCTCGTGTCGCCGTCCCTCCAGATCGTGGCCCGCGACACGATGCCGACGGAAGTCTCCGACGAGGACCGGCTGCTGGCCGAGATCGAGCAGCTCGTGCGCCGGGTTGCAGGCGACGAGCCCGTTGCGGCCGTCGGCTTTGGGCTCCCGTCTCAGATCGACCAGCGGCGCGGGATCGTCGCCGACTCGATCAACGTGCCGCTGACGGATGTGCCGTTCGTCCTCAGGATGACCGAGCGGCTGGACCTGCTCGTGAAGGTCGACAACGACGCCAACGTGGCCTGCCTGGCCGAGGCGCGGATCGGTGCCGGGAAGGGCCGGGCCAACG
>DATIDU010000084.1:0-6655 GCA_035456145.1 Gaiellales bacterium
GAGTCGCACGTCACCCGAAGCGAGGACGCCCCCGAGGTGTTCTTCCACGCGAACGTGGAGGGGACACGGGTGGTCCTCGACGCGGCGGAGGCGGCCGGGTGCCGGGTGCTGCACATGTCGACCGACGAGGTGTACGGCCCCTGTCCCGGCGATCCGTTCCGCGAGGAGGACAAGCTTCCGGGCGAGGGCCTTGCGACGAGCGCGTACGCCCGCTCGAAGGCGCTCGCCGACGACCTGGCCCGCTCCTACGCCGACCGGGTGGACGTCGTCGTCGCGCGGCCGACGAACTGCATCGGCCCGTGGCAGCACCCGGAGAAGGCCGTGCCGCGGTGGGCGACGCGCGCGCTGCGCGGCGAGCGGCTGCCGGTGTGGGGCGACGGCGGCCAGGTGCGGGACTGGATGTTCGTCGAGGACGCCGTCTCGGCCCTGCGACTTCTGGCCGAGCGCGGCGAGCGCGGCGAGGTGTACAACGTCGGCCCGCAGGCCGAGGGCGTTCCGAATGTCGAGATCGCGCGCGCGGTCGCCCGTGCGGCCGGACAGGGCGAGGACACCGTCTACCTGAGCCACTACGACCGCCCCCAGCACGACCGCCGCTACGCGGTCGCGACCGACCGCATCGCCGCGCTTGGCTGGCGCGCGTCGCGCTCCCTCGAGGCGGCGATCGCCGACACCGTGGCGTGGTACGGGGCGCACGAGGCGTGGTGGTCGACCCTCGTTCCCGACGCGGAGAAGCTCTATGCCGACTGAGACCCTGAGCGCGATCGACGGCGTTCGCATCCTCACGCTCGACGTGCACGGCGACGCGCGCGGCCGCTTCTGCGAGATCTTCCGCACCGCGTCCATGCCCGAGACGTTCGTGCAGTGCAACCACTCGCGTTCGTCCCCCGGCGTCCTGCGCGGCCTGCACTACCACCGGCACCAGGCCGATCTCTGGTACGTCCCCGGCGGCAGGGCCCAGGTCGGGCTTGCGGATCTGCGCCGGCGGGGCGGAACGCCGCCGACAGAGACGTTCATCCTGGACGCCGCGGAGCCGACCACCGTGTTCATCCCGCCCGGAGTCGCGCACGGCTACCTCGCGCTCACCGAGCTCGACGTCATCTACTGGGTGACGAGCGAGTACGACCCGTCCGACGAGCACGGCGTCGCGTGGAACGACCCGACTCTCGCCATCCCGTGGCGGATCGACGCCGAGCCGGTGGTGAGCGAGCGCGACGTCAAGAATCCGAACCTCGATTGGGAGCTCGTCCCCGAGTTCTCGTGACGGGCGCGGGCGGCCAGGTCGGCCTGGCGCTGCGCGACCACCTGCCTCGGGCGGAGTTCCTGACTCACGCCGAGCTCGACGTGACGGACGCCGACGCGGTTCGCGATGCGCTGCGCGGTGCCGACCTGGTCGTGCATGCGGCCGCGATGACGAACGTCGACGGCTGCGAGCTCGATCCGGAGCGCGCCGAGGCGGTGAACGCGGGCGGGGCGGCGAACGTCGCCGCCGCCGGCGTACGGGTCATCCACCTCTCGACCGACTACGTCTTCTCGGGCAACGAGCCGGGCGAGTACGCCGAGAACGCGCCCACAGGCCCGCTCGGCGCATACGGCCGGTCGAAGCTCGGGGGCGAGCGGGCGGTGCTCGGGCAGGCCGGCAATCTGGTCGTCCGCACGTCGTGGGTCTACGGCGAGGGTCGCAACTTCTTCCGCGCGATCCTGGCGGCGGAGGCGGCCGGGAGGGATCTGCGGGTGGTGGACGATCAGCGCGGCCGGCCGACCTGGGCCGGCGACGTGGCGTGCGCGATCGCGTTTCTGGTGGGTCGTGACGACACGGGCGTCCTGCACGTGACGGGCGCCGGCGAGCCGTGCACGTGGGCCGACCTGGCGGAGATCGCCGTCGGCCATCCCGTCGAGCGGATCACGAGCGAGGAGTTCGGCGCACCGGCGCCGCGGCCGCGGAACAGCGTGCTCTCGCTCGGGCGGGCGCGCAGCCTGGGCGTCCCTCTGGCAGACTGGCGCGACTCCGTGATGCGATACCTGGAAGGCGAGCGGTGAAGGGCGTCGTCCTGGCGGGCGGGCTCGGCACCAGGCTGGGGCCGATGACGCAGGTCGCGAACAAGCACGTCCTCGACCTCTACGACGAGCCGATGATCCACTTCCCCGTGCGGACGCTGGCGCGGGCCGGGATCACCGAGCTGGTGGTCGTCGTCGGCCGCTACGGCGACCAGGTGCAGACGGTGCTGGGCGACGGCTCGGCGCTCGGCGTCTCGATCGAGTACGCCCACCAGGAGGGCGAGTCGGGGATCGCCGACGCCCTCTCCCAGGCTCGCCCTCACATCGGCGACGACCGCATCGTTGCCATACTGGGCGACAACCTCTACCAGGACGACCTCCGTCCGTACGTCGAAGCGTTCCGTTCACAGCCGGCGGGCGCCCGGATCCTGCTGAAGCAGGTCGAGGATGCCCGTCGCTTCGGTGTGGCGACGGTCGACGGCGACCGTATCACCGAGATCGAGGAGAAGCCGGCGGCGCCGAAGAGCGACCTCGCCGTGACCGGCTGCTACATGTACGACGCCCGCGTCTTCGACATCGTCGACGGCCTCGAGCCGTCGGCCCGCGGCGAGCTCGAGATCACCGACGTCAATAACGACTACGTCGCCCGCGGCCAGATGGCGTTCGACGTCCTGCCCGGTTGGTGGACGGACGCCGGCACGCACGCGTCGAAGTTGAAGGCCTCGATCCTGGTCGCCCTCACGAAGGGCGTCACGTTTCACGCGTAGAAGCGCAACGGCGGTGGGTGCGTAACCTGGTAACGGGTCGCCGTCAGGCGGCGTCGCGCAGGCTCTCGTCGTCCAGGCCGAGGACCGCGAGCAGCGCATCGACGACCGCGGGGTCGAGGTGCGAGCCGGCGCTGCGGCGGAGCTCGGCTGCCGCCTCCCCGGGCGTCCTCGCGGCGGAGTAGGGCCGCGTCGCCGTCATCGCGGCATACGCGTCCGCCGCCGCGATGATCCGCGCCTCGATCGGGATCGCAGTCCCGGCCAGGTCGTCGGGATAGCCGCCGCCCGCGTAGCGCTCGTGGTGGTGGCGGACGCCCGGCCCGGCGTGCCGCAGGGTGGCCACGCGCGCGACCACCGCCGCGCCGACGGCCGGGTGCGTGCGCATGCGCTCCCACTCGGCGTCGTCGAGCGGGCCGGGCTTCGTGAGGATCTGCTCGGAGATCGCCAGCTTCCCGATGTCGTGCAGCCATCCGCCCAGCCGGCAGCGCTCGACCGTGCGCAGCGGCAGCCCGAGGTGCTCGGCCGTCTGCGCCGCCAGGGCGGCGACCTGCTCAGCGTGCTCCTCCGGGACACCCTCCCGGATGCTGCTCGCGTACGCGAGGGCACGGGCCAGCTCGAGCGCCTCGGATTCCGCAGGGGATCCACCGGCGCGGCCTGCGACGGGCACCGTCGACACGCGATTCCGGCCCTGGTGCTTGGCTGCGTAGAGGCAGCGGTCGGCGGTCTCAAGGAGCGCGTCGAGTGTCTCGGAGCCGTCCGAGGCGAGCGCGCAGCCGATCGAGATGGTCAGCTCCACGCGAAGATCCCCGTGCACGATCGGAACCTCCGCGACGGCCCGGCGCAGGCGCTCGGCGCGTTCGACGAGCTCGCCGTCGGACTCCACCCCGCGCAGAAGCACGGCGAACTCCTCGCCGCCCCAGCGGGCCAGGCAGTCTGCGGGCGCCAGGCCGATGCTCAGCCTCTTCGCGAGGCCGACGAGGACCGCATCGCCGGCGGCGTGCCCGTACGCGTCGTTGATCTGCTTGAAGTGGTCGGCGTCGAGCAGGAGAAGCGCGCAGCGATCGCCCCCGGACGCAATCGATTCGGCCGCGATCTCGGCGAAGCGGCGGCGGTTGAACGTGGCGGTGAGCTCGTCGGTGCTCGCACGGAGCTCGGCCTCGTCCATGCTGCGCTTGAGCTCGTCTTCGAGCCGGCGCCGCTCGGTCACATCCGACACGATGCCGCTGACCTCGAACGCCCCGTCCGGGCGCCTGCGGCAGGCGGCGCGGTCGTGCACCCAGCGCGTGATCCCGTCGGCGCCGATCAGGCGGTACATCACGTCCCCGTCCTCACCGCGGCACAGCGCCAGGTTGAACGCGTCGTACGCCGCCCGGTCGTCGGGGTGCACGGCGGCGTCCCAGTTCACCATGTCGGGGTCGGGCTCGGCGCCGCCGAGGAGCCGGTCGCCGCCCGGGCCCTGGAAGAGCTCCTCCAGCGTGCCGTCCGGCAGTGCGAGCGCGAGATAGACGTGGGCGCCGACGACATCGAGCAGGCTCGTGAAGCGACCGCTCGCCTCGGCCAGGCCCGCCGCGGCCTCTTCGTGGGCGGTGATGTCCGAGACGATGCCCTCGACCAGGATTCCGCCCTCGGCCGTGCGGCGCGGCCGCGCGCGATCGCGCAGCGTCCGGGTGACCCCGTCCTGGCCGAGGAGCCGGTAGGTCACCTCCGCGTCCTCCCCCTTCAGCAGGCGGCGGTTGAACGCCTCGTACAGGAGCCAGTCCGACGGCACGATGCGCGACTCCCAGAACGCCCCCTGGAGGACGCCGTCCGGGAGCGGCCCGCCGATCAGGCTCGCAATCGACACCGGAGACGCATGATGGACATAGCGGCCGTCAGGAGTGATCTCGCCCGCATAGACATGCTCCTCGAAGAGATCCAGGATCCGCGCGAGCTGCACCTCGCCGGTGCGCGGTGCGGCCGAACGGCCGCCGAGCCGGCGGACTGCCTGGAGCAGGCGCCGAAGCCGCCCGCTGGGGGCGTCGGAGGCAGGGGTGGGCGAACCATGCATGGCGATTACAGAGATCATCGACCTGAGGCTCCATGCGCTTGAGAATCGGTCAGCCCGTTGGGCTGCCGAACCTACCGCCACTGCACCTGTACGGGGCCGCGCAGGTGAAGGAGCGTGAGGCCGTATGCGAGCGCCGGCGAGGACGAGCGGAGGGACGGTGGCATGGTCGCGACGACGGCGGTCAGCGACCGGCCGCGGAGCGCGACCACGATGCGGCGGCCGTCGGGGGAGGCGGCGATGCTCTCCACCGGTTGCCGGGTGGAGACGGTGCGCGCGGCAACCTCGGCGGCAGACAGGCCGTAGCGGGTGAGCGACGATCCGGCCGCGGCGAGGAGCTCGTTCCGGCGGAGCCAGGCCAGCTGCGGCCGGCCGGCGGGCCCCACGAGGCAGCGCGGATCGTGTGCCCCCGACGTGTCGAGGAGCGCGACGCGTCCGGCCCGGTCGGCGACCGCGAGCCACGGCCCCGCGGGCGCGAACGCGATCGCCGCAGGCCGGTGGATGCCGCACGCCCGCGGCAGCGGCCGGTTGGCGCCGCCGATGACGTCGTGCACCACGACCGACCCTGACGCCGCCACGTAGGCGAGCGCCTGGGAGTCCCACCTCCACGCCGGCATCACCGGCGCGGCGTGTGTGTCGACCGTGAACGGGTGCGTCCCCGTCCCCCAGAGGTCGCCGACCGTGTATCCGCCCGCCGTGCGGAGCAGATAGGCGATCCGGATCGGGAACGGCGACCAGACGGCTGCGACCGGCCGCCCGCCGAGGTCGGCGCGCGTCCACACCACCCGCCCGGTCCGGGCCTCGACGGTCCGCAGCCCGGCGCCGTGTCCCTCGACGACGTAGAGCGAGCCGGGGCTGGCGGCGAACGCCGTCAGGTGCCGGCCGTTCACGCGCCGGCCCGCATCGCGCGCTGTCACGACGGTGGCCCGCCCGCCGCCCGCGGCCCAGATCGCGGCATCCGCCGGCAGGAGCGAGGCGTCCGGCTGCGCCGCCGGGAGCGGCTCGTGCGTCCGCGCAGGCTCGGGGTTCACGACCGGCAGGTGGGCGCCGGTCGCCGCCAGCGTCACGCCGCCCGAGACGAACGCCGCGATGCAGGCGGCCAGGAGCAGGACGAGCCGGCGCCGGCGGGCGCGGCGCATATCGCCCGGCGGGGGGAGCGCCCCGAGCGCAGCCTGAAGCGCACGGTCGGTCACACCGGGGTCAGGCCCCGGTGCGTCCCCGAGCGCGTGCTCCAGCCGGCGCTCAAGCTCGCTCGACATCTCGCTCCTTCTCCATACCGCGCAGGTCCTCCAGCCCGCGTGCGAGCCGGGAGTGGATCGTGCCCACCGGCAGCCCGAGGAGCCCGGCGATCTCGGCCGGCGCGAGCCCCACTCCGTAGCGCAGGACGATCGCGACCCGCCGCTGCGGCGAGAGGCCCGAGACCGCCTGGAGGAGCGCCCGGTCCTCCGCGGCGGCGTCGCGCCACTCGCCCTCGATCCGGTCGACCGAGTCGATCCCGACCAGCCGCCGCTCGCTCCGCAGCAGGTCGAGCGAGCGGTTGACGACGATCCGGTTCAGCCACGGCTCGAACGGGCGGCGCTCGTCGAAGCGCGACAGCGCCGCGAACGCCCGCTCGAACGCATCCTGGGCGACGTCGTCGGCCATGTCGCGCCGTCCCGTGACGGCCCGCGCCATGCGCCACGCCCGCGGCCAGTGGCGGGAGAAGAGCTCCGCGGCGGCGTCACGCGACCCGGCCCGGGCGCGGACGACAAGCTCGCCGTCGGTCGGCGCACGCATCTCACTCACCAGCGTAGTACGCGCGCGGCCGGCGTCTACGTCCCGCGGCAGCAGAAGACGTCGGTGCGGTACGGCA
>DATIDU010000085.1:0-5702 GCA_035456145.1 Gaiellales bacterium
GACGGGCTGGGCCACGCCGTCGGTGCGGTCAGGGAGAAGCCGGCGATGCTCGACGCACTGCGCGTCGGCGGAGACGTCGAGGCCGCGCACCTCGCCGACGCCGAGCGGTTCCGGGTGCTCTTCGCCCAGATCCGCGAGGAGGTCGACGGTGCCACGGCCGACCTCACCCACCTGGCGAAGCTGGCCGACCACGCGTCCGCCGCCTCCGCCGGCCGCCGCCTCGAGCGGCTGGCCGGCCGCACCCTCAGCCACGCGGCGTAGCCGATACGCTGCGGGCATGGAGCCGACCTCGGCCGCCGATCGCGCGGACGCCCGCCGGGCTGCCGTGCGCCCAACGCCCGAGCAGTACTTCATGCTGCTCGCCGTCGCCACCCGCGAACGCGCGGCCTGCCTCGGCCGTCATGTGGGCGCCGTGCTCGTCTCCGACCAGCGCATCATCGCCACCGGCTACAACGGCACGCCGACCGGCTTTCCGAACTGCGACGAGGGCGGCTGTCATCGCTGCGCCCACCCGGAGGACTACCTGCCGGGGCGCGGCTACGACGTGTGCATCTGCGTCCACGCGGAGCAGAACGCGATCCTCCAGGCCGCCAAGCTCGGCTACTCCGTCCACGGAGCCCATCTCTACTCGACCTTGCGGCCGTGCTTCGGCTGCCTCAAGGAGGCGTACCAGGCGGGCGTCAGGCGGGTTCGGTACCTGAACGACTGGCGGCCGTCCGATCCGGGCGAGGCCGAGGCATATGACGAGCTTCTGGCCGAGGCGGCGCGGCACGGCCTGACCGTCGAGCAGCTCGAGCTGCCCGACACCCTGCTCGACCTTCGCTAAAACCCTACGCGGTCTTCCGCAGCCGGCGAAGCCCGCGGTCCTCGTTCCAGTCGAACGAGAGCGGGTCGGCGGCGGGGACGACGGAGTCCGAGAACCTCGGATCGGGCTGCCGGATCGAGAAGCCGTCGACGCTCACGACGACCTGGATCGGCGTCGGGAGGGTGACGACCGGAGCCGGCGAGCGGCACGGCTCGGCGGTGATCCGGGCGAGCGACTCGGCGTGAAGCGCCCAGCGCCAGGCGGAGACCTCGGTCTCGGCGGCAGGATCGGACGAGCACCACGGGCACGGGCTCAGCGGACGCTTCTCACCCGCACACGCGTGACAGGAGACGGTGATCTGCATGAGAGCGTTGTCGGCGCCGGCCCCCGGATCCTTGAGCCCCGCTCAAGTTTTCCGTTCGTTTGCCGACGCAAGGAGTGATGTGTGGGTCTGGTTTGCGATTGTCGCGGACGCTCGTGCTTGCGGCCGCTCTGCTTCTGTCTGTGTCGGCGCTCGCCGGCACGGCGTCGGCTGACACGCTCCTCCAGCAGAAGAAGGCGCAGTACGCGCGCGTGCGCGCCCAGGTGCACCGCCTCGACGCCCACATCGAGATGCTCACCGAGCGCTACAACCAGGTGCGCTGGCACCTGCACGTCCTTCGGCGCGAGATCCATGCCGCCGGCGCGAGGCTGGAGGCCGAGCAGGCAGAGCTCGAGCGCCAGCAGCGGAACCTCGCCCGGCTCCTGATCGAGCAGTACAAGGGCGGCGACCCGCGCACGCTCGAGATCGTCCTCGACTCCTCCTCGCTCTCACAGCTCACGAGCAGCATCGACCTGACCGGGCGGGTCGACAGCGCCGTGAGCGACACCGTCGCCGCCATCGCCTCCGCGCGGGCTGCCATCGCGCACGAGCGCGAGCTGCTCGTCCTCGACCGGCGGGCATCGCGGATCGCCGAGCGCAAGCTCGCCGAGAAGCGGCGTCAGATCCGGCATGAGCTTCGCCGCCGGCGCCGGTTTGAAGCGGAGCTCGGCCAGCAGGTGAAGGTGATCGCGGCCGCAGACCAGATCGGCCAGGGGGAGATTGCACTTGAGGCGCACAAGTGGCTCAAGGCCGACCTGGTCGCCGATGCCGCCGATCCCGGCCAGGTTCTGCGCGACCAGATCGCCCTCGAGGCGCTGAAGCAGATCGGCGTCCCCTACGTCTGGGGCGGTGCCTCGCCGGACGGCTTCGACTGCTCGGGGCTCGTCACCTGGCTCTGGGCCCAGCATGGCTACTCGCTCCCGCACTTCGCCGCATCGCAGTTCCACATGGGGCCGGTCTGGATCGCCGACCAGACCAAGCTGCGCCCGGGCGACCTCGTCTTCTTCCACAAGCTGGGCCATGTGGCCATCTACATCGGAAACGGCTACGTCGTCCACGCCCCGCACACCGGCGACTTCGTCCGCATCGCCAAGCTCTCGATGGGCTGGTTCCAGGACACCTACGTCGGCTCCACTCAGCCCGGCCCGGCCTAGCGCCTTCTAGGATGCGGGGCATGGGCCCTGCTCCCGAGGTTGCAGCCGCGGACGCCGCGGAGGAGATCGCGGGCGGCGCACTCGTGGTCGACGTGCGCGAACCGGTTGAGTGGGATGCCGGCCACATCCCCGGGTCGGTTCTGATCCCACTCGGCGAGCTGGGGGCCAGGGTTGCGGAGCTGCCGCGCGACCGCCGCATGGTGATCGTGTGCCGCACCGGCTCGCGCTCCGGCTACGCCGCCGACGCGCTCCACGGTGCCGGGTACGACGTCGCCAACCTCCGCGGCGGCCTCTTCGCGTGGGCGGCCGGCTCGCATCCGATCGAGCCCGACGGCGGGTACGTCGTGTGACGGCGACCGTCCGGATCGGCACGTGCTCATGGGCCGACGAGTCGCTCGTGAAGGCCTGGTACCCGCCCAACGCCCGGACGGCCGAGGGCCGGCTGCGCCACTACGCGGAGCTCTTCGACACCGTCGAGGTGAACTCCAGCTACTACGCGATCCCCACGGCCGAGGCGGCCGCCGCCTGGGCCCGGCGGACCCCCGACGGGTTCGTGTTCCACGTGAAGGCGTTCGGGATGATGACCCGCCATCCGGTGAAGGCCGACCAGCTCCCGCCCGACCTGCGCGGCGAGGTGGAGGTCGACCACCGGGGCCGGGTCGACCACCCGTCACGCGAGCTCAGGGTCGAGGTGTTCGACCGCTTCCACTCGGCGCTCCAGCCGCTCCGCGACGCCGGGAAGCTCGGCGGCATCCTGATGCAGTTCCCGCCGTACGTGACGATGAAGCCGGCCTCGCTCGCGTACCTCGAATGGGCCCAGGAGCAGCTCGGCGGCGACGAGATGCTGGTCGAGTTCCGCCACCGAAGCTGGTTGGAGGACGACGCCAAGGCGGAGACCCTCGCCTTCCTCGAGCGCCGGGGAGCGACCTACGTGATGGTGGACGCCCCGCGCACCGAGGCGAAGAACCTGGTGCCGACGGTCGTGGGCGCGACGAGCCCGACCGCCTACCTGCGCCTCCACGGCCGGAACGCCGCCACCTGGAACCACCGCGGCGGAAGTGCGGCTGAGCGGTTCGACTACCTCTACTCGACCGAGGAGCTGGCCGAGTGGTCGGAGCCGCTGCGGCGGCTCTCCACGCTCTCCGAACGCGCCTTCGTCATGTTCAACAACAACGGCCGGAGCGCCGGCGAGGACGGCGTCCCGATCGCGCAGGCCCCGACGAACGCGCTCATGCTGCGCGACGTCCTGCACGAGCGCGGCGTGCCGGTCACGGATTCACGACGATCAGCCCTAGCGTGAACACGCCGAGGACGACGCCGACCGCGGTCAGCACGAGGTTGATGCGGGGATCGAGTGTGGCGAAGCGCCCTTCGGCGAGCGCCCGGTCGATCTCGCGCTCGCGCTGGTAGCCGGTGCCGATACAGAGGACGCCGAGCACGGCGAACCCCGCACCGGCCAGCTCGTAGGGCCAGGCGGTTCCGTGCGAGAGCGTCGGCACGACGCGGCCGGCGGCGAGGCTCACCGCGAGCGCGGTGAGCCCGGTGCGCCACCACGCCAGATAGGTGCGCTCGTTGGCGAGCCGCGTCCGTCGCGTCGCATCGCCGATCTCGTCGAAGGCACGCCGCCCGGACGGCTGCTGGCGGCGCTCGATCTCCGGCATGGCGGATAGCGTAGTCCCCTTCCCCACGCGCCGATCCGCACGGACAGTCGGGCCATGGAGCGGCGAACGATCCGGGTCGGTGCGGTCGTCCTCGCGCTGGCGGCGACCCTTGCGGTGGGGGCGGCCACGGCAACGGTGAGCACGTCGATGGCGCCGTCACTTCGGCTCAGGGCCCAGGCGCTCGAGCGGGCGCACATCCTTCCGCACGGCTTCTTCTCGCTCACCACCGTCCTCATGCAGACGGCGCCCGTCGACGTCGTGCGAAACGGTGTCACGTACAGCATGTCGGTCACGGTCTTCGGAGATCCCGGCTTCGGATCCTCGCTCGATGTGGGTCTGAGTCGCGCCCAGGCCGACGGGCGGGCGTTCCAGGCCCACGACTACGGGTTCTCACCGCAGTCGGGCATCAACTTGAGCTACGACCGAAAGACGATCGAGACCGCGACGCTCGACACGACCACCGCGATCAGCCCGAGCCAGATCACCCGGCTCGTTCACCGCGACGTCGGTGAAGGCGAGACAGTGCCGGCTGTACGACGGCCGCATGGGAACGCGGCTGACGGCGAAGGGAACAATGACGTGGAGCGCGTTCGACGTCGTCACCTCGACGGCGCCGTTCTTCGGCACGATCCACACCCAGCCCGCGGCCGCGACCATCGTCAAGGATCCGGGCTGTGGGGTCAGCGTCACTCGGTAGCTGTCAACGCCGTGAGGGCGATCCCCAGGGTGGGGTCGGCGATCGGCGGGGCCGCCTACCGCGAGCGCGGCGCGCGCCCGTGTTACCTGAACCGGCCCTCGGCGCCAAGGTCGGCGCCGGGCGCTTCTTCGGCTTCGAGAAGGCCTACCGCGACCCGGAGATCTTCGAGCTCGGCCTGCGACAGCGTCAGGTGCCGCCGGACGAATTCGAGTTCCATCTGATCGAGGCGTTCGCCGGGCGCAACACCCTACCGAAGCCGGTGAAGGTCGGCCCCGGCCGCTTCGAGGCGGCGATCCGCTCCGAGGGCGGCGAGTTCATGAACGGGTCGGCGACGTTCACGTCCGGCCCGCCGGCGGTCCGCACGGGCCTCGTCTGCCGGGCCGGGCCGCGGCTTCGCCACTTCAACGCGCCTCACGTACCGCGGCACGCTCGAGCCCGCCGTGTCGCCGCTGCGCGCCGCGTTCGACACGCTCCCGCTCGCTCTGCGCGAGGGCACGCCGGCGACGTACGTCGTCCGCGACTACGGCCGGCGGTAGTCACCAGCCCCCGTCCGGGGTGAGGCGGTTCCCCCAACCGGGGGTCCACTTCCTGACCGTTTCGGCCGGATTTGATCTTGGGGGGAATGAGCCAGCCGTCTTTAGAGAGGGCAGTCGAACTGCTGTCGCGTGCCGGAAGCGCCGAGTTCGAGCGCGACATCGGCGGCCTGCTCACGGTCTCGATCGGCCGCGTCTTCGGAACGCACCTGACCGGCACGGCCGATCGCATGCGCGTCGTCGGCGGCATGGAGCTCTTCGGGCGCGTCGTGGTCGGCGGGCGCCGCTACCGCGTGATGATGATCTGCGAGCGCGCGGTCCTCGAGACCGCGCACGATGCGCGCATCCGGCTCCGTGCGCAGAGCGTTGCCGAGGAGGGGGCCGAGACGATCGTCCTCGCCGGCCGCCAGACCCTCCAGCGGCCTGCCCGCATGACGGCGATCTACTGCTCGGACGTCGTCGACGGCGACGTCGTGGACGGCACGATCGTC
>DATIDU010000086.1:0-7374 GCA_035456145.1 Gaiellales bacterium
GATGACCGTCTCGCGGACGGCGCCGCGCAGGGACGGGAAGAGTGCGTGGAGGTCATCGAGGAAGCGCCGCTCGACCTCCGCGTCGTCCGTGTCCGCCAGGGCACGGGCGAGGTCCGCGGCCGCGTAGACCATGAGGGTGCCGCCGGGCTCCCGCGACCCGGCCCGGCGCAGGACGTTCGCGGTGTTGAAGAGCATGTTGAATGACATCCCGGGCGTGGCGG
Source organism: Gaiellales bacterium (assembly GCA_035456145.1). GTDB lineage: Bacteria > Actinomycetota > Thermoleophilia > Gaiellales > JAICJC01 > JAICJC01. The sequence goes on from DATIDU010000086.1 coordinate 222, forward strand.
CGGCGTAGACACCGTCGTACGGCATCGGCGACGTCTCGCCGGTGAGGAAGGCGCCGACCACGTAGGGGCCGTACGCGATGCCGTTGAGCGCGCGGGCGACGTCGTCCGGGAGACCCGAAACGATGCGGCGCGCCACGGGCGCCGGCGTGGCGACGACGGCCGCCCGGGCATGGATCGACCGGTCGCGGCCCGCCTCCTGGAAGGCGACGGCGACGCCGCCGGACGTGGGCTCGACAGCGGTCACCGTCCGCCCGGTGAGCACGCGGTCGCCGAGCGCGCCGGCGATCGCCTCCGGCAGCCGGCTCGAGCCGCCGACCATCGTCCGGGTGAGCCCGCGCCTGCGATCCCAGACGAGCTGGAAGTAGCCGATGCCGTAGCCCGCCGACACCTCCTCCGGCTCTCCGGACGAGCGCCGGATCGTGGCGCGAAGGACGGCGTCGACGGCCGGGCGAACCGGGCGGAGGAACTCCGAGAACGTCGCGTCGTCGCGGAAGGCCAGGACCCGGGCGCGGCGTTCGGACTCGGACTCGCCCGCGCGCAAGCTCGACACGCGCGCGTACCGCGCGACGGCCAGGCGCAGGCGGGCGCCGGTCCGGATGAGCGCGATCCGGTCGGCCGCGGGAAGCCGCGCGCGCAGCGGATAGGTCTCGACGCGCCCGCCGGCGAGCAGTCGCCCGCCCACCGCCAGCCCGGCGAGGACGCCCGGCAGCTCCGCCGCCTCCACGCCCGTCGCCTGGAGCAGCCGGCCCGTGGCCGTCTCGGGCCCGCCGACCACGTGCCCGCCGAAGTTCAGCCAGTAGGAGCCGCGGGGCTCGGACATGAGCCGCCCGCCGGCGCTCGGCCCGGCCTCGAGCACGACCACGGCGCGGTCGCGCAGCTCCCACGCGGCCGAGAGGCCGGCGATCCCCGCGCCCACCACGACCACCTCTGCCCGCTCGGGGACCATCGGGTCGAGCGTACTGGATGCGCTTGCATGGGCCGCGGCCCGCCCGGGAAGGAAGAATGCACCGATGGCTCGAGGCGGACGAACGCATTCGGTGTTCCTGGGCGGCCCCGGCGTGCGCTACGAGGAGCGGCCGCCGCACCCGGCGCTCGCACCGTGGGTGGCGGTGCACTGGCGGATCGAGACCGACGTCGACTTCGAGCTTCGCATCCCGCCGGACGGCTGCATGGACGTGATCGGCGGCGACGTGATCGGGTCCTTCTCCACGTTCGGGGTCGCTCACCTGCCGGCCGGGAGCGTCTCGGCCGGGATCCGGTTTCACCCGGGCGGGTTGCCGGCGCTGCTCGGCCTCCCGGCCACCGAGCTCGTCGACCTGCGCGTGCCGATCGCCGAGGTCGCGCCGCGGTTTCGCTCGCTCCCGCGACTTGCGGCCGAGGCGCCGCCGCCCGACCCGCTCGCGAGGGCGGTGTGGACGGGCTCAGACCTGGGAACCGTCGCGCGCGGCTTCGGGTACGGCGAGCGCCAGCTCCGCCGACGCGTCCTCGCCGCCACCGGCCACTCCCCGAAGCGGCTCATGCGGATCGCCAGGATGCAGCGCCTCCTCCTCGACGGCCGCGGCGAGAGCTGGGCCCGCTCGGCGGTCGAGCACGGCTACTACGACGAGGCGCACATGGCGCACGACGTCCGCGATCTCGCCGGCGCAACCCCGCACGCGCTGCTCGAAAGTCCGATTCTTCCAAGCGAGCTTCCGCCGGCCTCCGTAGCGTCCTCGTCGTCCAGGAAGCGAACCACGGAGGTTTCACCATGAATGTGCTCTTCGTCGCCGGCGTCGCCGTCGTGGCGGCCGATCCGCCCAGGAGCCGCGAGCTCTTCGTCGACGCGCTCGGGCTGCCGCTCGAGGCCGACGCGGGCGGCGACTACTTCCACAGCGAACGGGTCGACGGCACGCGCCACTTCGGCGTCTGGCCGCTGGCGCAGGCCGCCCAGGCGTGCTTCGGAACCGACGCGTGGCCGGCCGGCGTCACGGTGCCGCAGGCCTCCATCGAGTTCGAGGTCGAGAGTCCCGGCGCCGTCGCGGACGCCGCGGCCGAGCTTGAGGAGCGGGGCTTTCGGCTGCTTCATGCCACCCGCGAGGAGCCCTGGGGCCAGACCGTGTCGCGGCTGCTTTCGATCGAGGGCCTGATCGTCGGCATCTCGTACGTCCCGGGATTCCACGCCGCCGGGTGAGCCGGCTCGCTACCATCGAGGGATGCCGGAGATCGCGGGCTACGACTTCGGTCGGGTGACCGTCGACGGCCGTGAGGAGACGCGCGACGTGATCGTCCTCCCGGAGCGTGTCGTCCGCGAGTGGTGGCGCCGCGACGGGCACGGCCTCGTGCTCGAGGACCTCGACGCGGTGCTTGACGAGCTGCCCGAACGGCTGATCGTCGGCACCGGCGCGTACGGCCGGCTTCGGCCCGATCCCGCGACGATCGAGGCTCTGCGCGCCCGCGGAATCCAGGTCGAGGCGCTCCCGACCGCCGAGGCCGTCGAGCGCTACGCCGAGCTCGATCCGCGGACGACCGCGGCCGCGCTTCACCTCACCTGCTGATGGGCATCTTCACGCTTGTGCGACCGGGGAGTCGGCCGTGCAGGTGAGGTTCGCGCGCCACACCGCCCGTCTCGACGAGGTCGTGGGGTTCTACCGCGACGGGTTGGGCTTGCCCGAGCTCGGACGCTTCGCCGGACACGCCGGATACGACGGCGTCTTCCTCGCGATTCCCGGCACGGACGCCCACCTCGAGTTCACGGCCGGAGGCGCCCACACAAGCCCGGCTCCGCATCCCGAGACGCTCCTCGTGCTCTACCTCGGCACCGAGCAGGCCGTCGACGAGGCCGTTCGCCGCTCCGGCGCGGATCCGGTGCCGCCGGCGAACCCCTACTGGGCCACGAACGGCGTCACGATCGAAGACCCCGAAGGCTGGCGCGTCGTTCTCGTGCCGGCGCCGTGGGAGCCATAGCCCTCACCTGCCGGCGCGGCGCGTGACCCGCGTCAGCTCGGCGTGCGCTTCCACCACAGGCGTCCGTGCGGCACTCCCCGCCACTCCGCACCCTCGGCGATGAGCGCGGCGAAGGGTTCCGGATCGCCCTCATTCAGCGCATCCGCCGCTGCCCGCAGCGCGTCGATCACGACTCCGGTATCGCACATGCCGTGCCCGACGATCGGGTAAGGATCAGCGTATGAGTGAGTTCGCGATCGTCAATCTGAAGGACCTCGAGGACGCGGTGAGCTCCCGGGTCCCGGGCATCGAGGGCCGGTTCGGGCGCGGTCAGCTCGGGTCGGAGCACCTCGGGGTGAGCCATTTCCGCTACGCGCCGGGCATGCGGGCGTCCGGAGGGCACCACCACCGCGAGCAGGAGGAGGTCTACATCGTCGTCGCCGGCTCGGGCCGGATCCTGCTCGACGGCGACGCCCACGACCTGCGCCAATGGGACGCGGTCCGCATCAGCCCGTCGGTCGTGCGCGCGGTCGAGGCGGGGCCGGACGGCCTTGAGTTCGTCGCGATCGGCTCCGACCGCCCCGAGGGCGGCGACGGCACCCAGGTTCCCGTTGAGTGGCCCGACTGACATGAAACCGGGCCGGCTCACGCTGTACCAGGCCGAGTGGTGCCCCTACTCGTCGGCCGTCCGCGAGGTGCTGACAGAGCTCGGGCTCGACGTGGTCCTGCGCCAGGTCGAGCCCGAGCCGGAAGAGCGCGACGCGATGCGTGAGGCGACCGGAACGGACGCGATTCCGGTTCTCGTGTCCGAGGACGGCCGCGTCCACCGCGGCACACGCGAGATCTTCGCGCACCTGCGCGAGCGCGACGCCGGCCAAGCCGCCGCCGGCCACCGGCGCCAGTACGCCGGGCACCGCGAGGCCCGCGAGTCGGACGCCCCCGGCAAGCTCATCGAGCGCTTCCGCAGCACCGCGGAGCTGGAGGCGGTGGAGCATGACGCGCCGGTCTGACGACGCTACGGCCGCCAGCCGCCCGCCAGCGGCTGGCCGATCCTGACGCCGAAGCGGCTGATCAGCTCCGGCACCGTCTCGGGCCGCATCTCCAGCCCGTAGCGCTGCGAGAGCGCCGCCACGGCGTCGGGATCGCCCTTGACGCCGCCGCCCATCGCGTCCAGCTCCGCGAAGAACCGCTCGAAGCCGGCCGGCGAGATGATCTCGAGTATTCGGCACGGTTCGTCGCCGGCGTTCCAGAACGTGTGCCACTGTTCGCGCGGCTTGTGCACGAGGTCGCCCGGGCCCGCCTCGACGACCTCGTCGCCGAGGAGCGCGCCCATCCGGCCCTCGAGCACGAAGCTGTACTCGTCCTCGCGCGTGTGTCGGTGAAGCGGCGCCGCCAGCGCGTGCGGCGACATCGGATGCTCCACGAGTGAGAACCGCTCAGCCGCCTCGGGTCCGTCGACCATGAAGCGCACACCGATGCTCCCGAGGAAGCCCATGACGCCGTCCCCTGGGCCGACCACCTTCACGCCTGTCTCCGTCGCTGCCATCGTAACTCCTTTTGAACGAACAATAGTGTCGCGCGAATATAGCCGTGGCCGCGATCGTCTGTCAAGTACTATTCGCCGAACAGCCATGTCTGCCCAAAAACGCTCATACAGGATGACGCGGCGCGCGGAGCTCGAGGACGAGACGCGCAGGCGGATCACCGAGAGCACTGTCGCGCTGCACGAGGAGCTCGGCCCGGCGCGGACGTCGATCAGCGCCGTCGCCGAGCGGGCGGGCGTGCGCCGCTCGACCGTCTACCGCCACTTCCCAGACGAGGCCGCCCTGTTCGCCGCCTGCTCGTCGCACTGGCGCGCCGCCAACCCACCGCCCGACGCGGCGGCGTGGGCCGCGATCGCCGACCCGAGCCTGCGGACGGAGACCGCGCTCACCGAGCTCTACGCCTTCTACCGCCGCACCGAGAACATGTACGCGAGCCTCTTGCGTGACGAGGCGGTCCACGCCACCGTGCGCCGGCAGCTGCGAGCGTTCCACGACCACATGCGGGCGATCGTCGGGGTCCTCATGGCCGGCCGCGGCCTGCGCGGCGGCGGCGCCCGGCGCACACGCGCTGCGATCGGCCACGCCGTGGCGTTTCCCACGTGGCGATCGCTCGCACGTGAGCAGGGGCTGTCGGACGCCGACGCCGTCCGCATGATGTGCACGCTCGTCCAGGCCGCCGCCTGAGACGCAGGGGAATCCCGGACGCGACGCCGCGATCACCTCCCTACGCTGAGCCGTCCAGAACGAGCACCAGCAGAGGTCGCCATGAACGTCGCCCCCACACATCGCCCATCGGACGCGCCGCGATCGGCCGAGCTCACAGCCGGCGCTGCGCTCGCGTGCGCCGTCTCGCCCGTTCCCGCGCTCCTCGGGATCGGCCCGACGGCCGTGATCAGCCTCGGGCCGATGGCCGCGATCGCCCTGTCGGTCACCACGTTCGCCACCACGCGCGGCCGTGACGCCCGCAGCCGGCGCGCGGTGGCGGGCGCCGCCCTGGCCGTTGTCATCGTGTGGCTGCTGCTCTTCGCGGTGTTCGCGATCGAGCTCCTCCACGGCTGAGCACCGCCGGGCCTATGATCGAGGCATGGACGAGTGCAGGCTGATCCGGGGCGGATCCGGCTTCCACGGGAAGCAGGGCCTCGACTACTTCGCCGGCGTCTCCGCCGAGAGCGCCGGATCCCGCGGCATCTGCATGCACCTCGTGGAGCTCCCGCCCGGCGCGGCTGCCCGCCCGCACTACCACGAGGCGCACGAGACGGCGATCTTCATGCTCGAGGGAGTCACGGAGATGCGCCACGGCCCGAACCTCGAGCAGGTCATGCGGGTGGAGGAGGGGGACTTCCTCTACATCCCGGCCGGTGTGCCGCACCAGCCGTACAACCCGACCGATTCGCTCGCGCGCGCGGTGATCGCCCGCACGGATCCGAACGAGCAGGAGAGCGTGGTCGTGCTCGACGATCCGCCGGTCTGAGACACGGCGCTGTAGGGTCTTCGGCATGGAGGCTCCGGACGTCCGCTACGTCAAGAACGGCCACGTCAACATCGCCTACGCGATGGTGGGCGACGGCCCGTTCGACATCGTCTTCGTCGCCGGCTGGGTGCTCACCGTGTTCGAGTCGGCGTGGGACGGACCGGCGGCCGACACGCTGCGCCGGCTCGCGTCGTTCGCTCGGCTGATCCTCTTCGACAAGCGCGGCACGGGCCTCTCCGATCGGGAGTACGGCATACCCGACTACGAGACCCGGATGGACGACATCCGGGCCGTCATGGACGCCGCCGGCTCCGAGCGGGCCGCGATCCTCGGCGTCTCTGAGGGCGGGCCGCTCGCACTGCTCTTCGCCGCCAGCCATCCGGAGCGGGTGGCCGCATTGACTCTCTATGCAACGACCTCGACGTTCGTCGGCGACGACGACCATCCGTGGTCGCCGACGCCGGAGGAGTGGACCGCCATCATCGCCGAACCAGGACGTAGGTGCTGTCGGTCGCACACTCAATGTCGGAGCACGTCCCGAGATCCCCGCTGTCACTGCACCGCTGCCACTGATACGTGAACGTCGAAGCCGGAGTCCCGGTCCAGGTACCGGGGTCGGCGGTCAGCGTCTCGCCGGCGACGGCCGCGCCGGTCACCGACGCGGCGACCGTGTTCGCGGGGGCGGTCGGACCAGGCGGAGCCGCGTCGACGGCAGCGGTCGCGTCCGAGGTCGACGTGTCGCTGCCGGAATCGTTGGTGGCGGTGACCACCACCCGGATGTACGAGCCGACGTCGTCGGGGTCGACCACGAGATACGTGGGGGCAGTCGCACCGCCAATGTCGGCGCAGTTCGCCGGATCCGAGTCGCCACTGCACCGCCGCCACTGGTACGTGAGCGTCGGAGCCGGGGTGCCGGTCCAGGCGCCGGGATCGGCGGACAGCATCTGGCCGGCGACGGCCGCGCCGGTGACCGACGCGGCGACAGTGTTCGCCGGCGCCGCCGGAGCCGCGGTCACCGCAGCCGTCGCAGCCGAGGTCGAGGTGTCGCTACCGGAGTCGTTCGTCGCAGTAACGACCACGCGCACATACGAGCGGCATCGGCATATTCCGCGGAACGGCGGTTCCATCCGCCGTTGTTCCGGCATGTCGGCGCGGGCGGTCGTGGCCCGTCCGAAGGCTTCCAGTAACTGTCATCGGCCGAGCGGTTCCGTTATTG
>DATIDU010000087.1:0-10995 GCA_035456145.1 Gaiellales bacterium
CCCGACTCCGACATCGAGGAGGCCATCCTGCAGACCGCCCCGTACACCGGCATCCCACGGGCCATCAACGCGCTGAAGGTGCTGCGCGCGGAGCAGGGCCGGTGAAGGCCGTCCGCTACACGCGAAACGGCGGCGGCCCGCGCCTCGGCCGCCTCGACGTCGACACCGTCGTCGACGCCGGCGCCGCCCCGCCCGAGGGCTTCGTCCCGTCGGACGAGGGCTGGGAACGGATCGCAGACGCATCCGGGGACGCGACACCCGCCGCCGGCGTCCGCCTCCTTCACCCGACGGTGCCCCGCAGTCTGATCGCCATCGGGCTCAACTACCGCGACCACGCCGAGGAGTCCGAGCTCGACATCCCGCCGGTCCCGGTCGTCTTCGCCAAGCTGCCGTCGGCGCTGATCGGCCCCGACGAGCCCATCGTCGTCCCCCGCGAGGAGACCCGCCCGGACTACGAGGGCGAGGTGGCGGTTGTGCTCGGCCGCACCGTCTACCGCGCCTCCGCCTACGAGGCCCGGAAGGCCGTCGGCGGCATCACCTGCCTCCACGACGTCTCCGGCCGCCGCGCCCAGCTCGAGACGCCGCTTCGCCAGTTCACGCTCGGCAAGAGCTTCGACACCTTCTCGCCGATGGGTCCGTGCGTGGCCAGCGCCGACGACCTCGATCTCGAGGCGATCGACATCCGCACCGTCGTCTCGGGCGAGACGATGCAGGAGTCGTCGACCGCCAACCTGATCTTCTCGATCGTCGACCTCATCGTCTACTGCTCCGCCGGGGTCACCCTCGAGGCGGGCACGGTCATCGCGACGGGCACCCCGGGCGGCGTGGGCGACTCGCGCGTGCCGCCGCGCTACCTGCGCGAGGGGGACGTCGTCGAGATCACCGTCGACGGGGTCGGCACGCTGCGAAACCCCGTCACGCTCGAGCGCTAAAGCGGCCGTCCGTTAACGCGCGCCGGCGGCCGTGGGGGCTTCCGTGCCCATGGCCGCCGGCGTCTGCGTGGCCCGCCGGAAACCGTCATTCCGCAGGTACCCACACATTCTGTCACCGTATGTTTACGGCCAAGCTTTTCCGCCGTCCATGGCCTCTCCTTTGGAGCCGAAGGATTCAGGAAATCAACCGTATCGTGCTGGCCCATATTGTGTCAACACGCTATGGACAGAACACGCCAGGATGGCTATGCTGAGCCCGTGGGTCGCCGCCCCCCAACCCACGTGGACGACGCGGGCGCGCTTGGAGCGCGACTCCGCAGGCTGCGCAAGGAGCGGGGGCTGTCGCTGGCAAAGCTCGCGTTCGACGGCTGCTCGACCTCCTATCTGTGCAAGGTCGAGGCCGGAGACAGGGTGCCCTCCACCGCGATCCTCGCGGAGCTGGCCAGCCGGCTCGACGTGACGGTCGAGGAGCTCGCCGGCAGGGACGCCGCGGGGTCCATACCCGCTGCGACGATCCTGCTCGCAGAGATGTCAGCTCGCCTGGGGGAGCCCGACGCAGCGTCGCGGCTTTCCGAGCTCGAGGCGGAAGCGCGCCGGTCGGGGGACCGGCACGCCCTGAGCCGCGCCCTCGAGGCGCGCGGCCTCCTCGCGCTCGAGCGCCGCGACGACGAGCGGGCGATCGCCGCGCTCGAGCAGGCGCGGACGTGCGACCCCGGTGCTACGCCCCGGCTCAGGCCGGCGATGTTCGAGGCGCTCGGGCGCGCCTATGCGGGCGTCGGCGACCTGAGCAGGGGCATCGCTCTTCTCCGAACGGCGCTTGACGACGTGATGCGCCCTCCGGCCGACGTACCGGCCGCGGTGCGCTTCGGCGTCTACCTCGCGAGCTCCTACACCGACCAGGGCCGCTTCGCCGAAGCGGAGGCGGTGCTCGCCGACCTGATCGAGCTCGAGCCGCGGATCGTCGACCCGACCGCCCGCGCCCGCCTCCAGTGGACGCTCGCGCGGACGTACGCCGAGCAGGGCCGGCTCAAGCTCGCCGAACGCTACGGCCGCGAGGTGCTGGGGCATCTGGAGGAGTCCGAGCAGTCGGCCCTGCGCGGCCGCGCCCATCTCCTGCTCGGCCAGATCCTGCTCGACCAGCGTCGTCGGGTCGAGGCCGACGAGGAGCTGACCCGCGCCGAGACGCTGATGCGCGACGCCGGCGCCGGTGCGCCCGAGCTCGCCATGGTAAACGCCGAGCGCGGCCGCTCCGCCCTCCTGGCCGGCGACATCGCCGGCGCCCAGTCCGCGGCGCGGAAGGCGCTGAACGAGACCGAGGCGACCGAGCCGGCCATCGCGGGAAGCGCCTGCCTCGTCCTGGCACGGGCTGCGCTGGCGGAGGCCGACGTCGACGAGGCCCGCTTCCTGTGCCGGCGCGCCATCGACCTCTTGGAGGGCACCGCCGCGCCGCACTACCGGGCCGAGGCCCACCAGGTGCTGGCGGTCGTCGAGGAGCGGTCGGGCAACCCGGCCGCCGCGCTCGCCGCCCTGTGGGAGGGCATCGGAGCGGTCGACAGGGGGCTCCTGTAGTGGCGCGCAGCACGGCGGACACCGGCGCCGAGGTGCGGCGCCTCGAGGCCCGCTGCCGCGCGCTCGAAGAGCTCGTCCACCGCAGCGAGGCCGAGCGCCGTCAGATCGTCTCGCGCCTCCTACGGGCCGAGCAGCAGGAGCGGCGCAGGATCGCCTCGGAGCTGCACGACGACACCGTGCAGGTGCTGGCCGCGTCGCTTCTGGCCCTCGACCGGCTGGCCGGATGCGCCGACGCCGACGCGATCCGCGGCGTGGCCGAGTCGACCCGCCGCACGCTCGCGGCCGCGACCGACCGCACCCGGCGGCTCATGTTCGAGCTGCGCCCGCCCCAGGGCCTCGCACGCGCGGTCCGCGAGCTGGCGTCCCAGGCCGGCCGCGAGGCCGACCTCGACGTCGAGGTGACCGTGCCGTCCGAGCCGCTCCCGTTCATGGTCGAGGAGGTCGCCTACCGGACGGTGCGCGAGGCCGTCGCGAACGTCCGCCGCCACGCGCAGGCCCGCCGCCTGGAGATCCAGATCGCCGCGGCGGGCGGGATGCTGCGCGGCGCGGTCCGCGACGACGGCCGCGGCTTCGACGTGGCCCGGATCGGCCGCCGCGCCCACGGCGTGCGCCTGCACCTCGGCATCGAGACGCTGCTCGAGCGGGCCGAGCTCGCCGGCGGCCGCGCGTCGGTCGACTCGAAGCTCGGCCAGGGCACCGAGGTCACGTTCGAGCTGCCGCTGGCCGGCGCGCCCGTCGCCGACGGGTAGCTACTCGCCGGTCAGCATCCGCTCGACGCCGCGCCGCTCGAGGCCGCGGGCGACGATGAGCCGCTGGATCTCAGAGGTACCCTCCCAGATCCGGTCGACCCGGAGCTCGCGCAGGAACCGCTCGGCCGCGGTCGTTCGCATGTAGCCGCGGCCCCCGTACACCTGCACGCAGCGGTCGGCGCAGCGCCAGGCCGCCTCCGATGCGAAGAGCTTGGCCATCGCGGCCCGCCCGTGAACGAGCTTGGGATCGGCGCCCGCGTCCTGCGCCCGGGCTACGTCGTGGGTGAGCAGGCGCGCCGCGGCGCAGTCGGCCGCCGAGTCGGCGAGCGGGAAGCTCACTCCCTGGAAGTCGTAGATCCGCCCGCCGAACTGCTCGCGCCCGGTCGCCCACTCGACGGCGTCGCCAAGCAGGCGCCGCATCGCCCCGACGCAGCGCGCGGCGATGTGGATCCGCTCCTCGATGAACCACTCGTTCTGGAGCTCGTTGCCGCGCCCGATCATCTCCTCGCCGCCGAGCACGGCGTCGGTTGAGACCTCGCAGTCGTAGCGGAGCGTCGGGTGCCCGTGCGGGAAGGAGTGGGTGAACGGCGGATCGTCGATCACCTCGATCCCGGGCCGGTCGCGATCGACCAGGAAGAGCGTCGGCAGCCGCTGCTCGCCGTCGACGACGTTCACCATCACGATGTCGAAGTCCGACACGTCGCCCGACGTCACGAACCACTTCTCGGCACGGATCCGCCAGCCGTTCGCCGTCCGCTCAGCCGTCCCCGCGATGCCGCCCGCGTCGGAGCCCGCCCCGCCCTCCGTGACGGCGTAGGAGTCGGCCCGCTCGCCGCGCAGCGTCGGCTTCAGGTAGCAGTCGACCTGCTCGGGCGTCCCGAAGGCGAGCACGTTGTAGCCGCCGCCCATGTTCCACCAGACGCCGTTCGTGTTGCGGCCGAGCTCCTCCTGGACGAGCACCTGCTCGAACGCCGACCAGCCCTGGCCGCCGACGTCGACGGCGTGGTTTCCGCCGACGAGGCCAAGCTCGCGGGCCCGCGCCGAGACGGACCTCGCCTTCTCCGGCGGCAGAGGCCCGCCGTTCCGCTCGGCCTCGACCTCGAGCGGGATCAGCGTCTCGTCGACGAAGCGCGCGGCGCGCTCGCGCAGGTCGATCTGGGCGGGGGTCAGGGCCTCCATGGGCGCGTGACCCTACCGGAGCGACGACCGCGCACGCTCCACTGCCGCGTGCCATCCGGCGAGCCGATCGGCCGCCTCGTCGCGGCTCATCCGCGGCTCGTAGCGGGCGCCGAGATGCCACGCGGCCGCCACCTCGTCGAGCCCGCCCCACACGCCGACCGCGAGCCCGGCGAGAGCGGCCGCGCCGAGCGCGGTCATCTCGCTGTCGCCGGCCACCTCGACCGGCATCCCGAGGATGTCGGCCTGGAACTGCATGAGCCATGCGTTCCGGGTCGCGCCGCCGTCGGCTCGCAGCACGGGCACCGGGAGCTCCATCGCGGCGACGACGTCGGCGGTCTGGAACGCGATCGCCTCGAGCGCCGCCCGGGCGATCTCGGCCCGGCCGGTGCCGCGGGTGATGCCCGAGATGAGCCCGCGGGCGTCGGCGTCCCAGTGCGGCGAGCCGAGCCCGGTGAGCGCGGGGACGAAGTGGACGCCGCCGGTCGAGTCGACCGACCGGGCCAGCGCCTCGGTCTCGGCCGCCGCGGCGATGATGCCGAGCCCGTCGCGCAGCCACTGCACGGCGGCGCCGGTGACGAAGACCGCGCCTTCGAGGGCGGTCACGCCGGGTTGAGCGGCGGCGGTGCGCAGGATGCCGTGCGGCGGCGGGGCGCCCGCCTCGCCCTGGTTGGCGAGGACGAAGCTGCCCGTGCCGTAGGTGGCCTTGGCCTCGCCCGGACGGAAGCAGGCCTGGCCGAAGAGCGCCGCCTGCTGGTCGCCCGCCATCCCCGCGAGCGGGACGCGTGCGCCGCCGATCTCAGCCTCGCCGACGACGCCGCTCGACGGCACGATCTGGGGGAGCGCCTCCTCCGGGACACCGAACACCGCGAGCAGCTCGGGATCCCACTCGACCGGGTCGAGCCGGGCGAGCAGCGTGCGTGAGGCGTTGGTCGGGTCGGTGACGTGTGCGGCGCCTCCCGTCAGGTTCCAGGCCAGCCAGCTCTCGACGGTGCCGAAGCGCACGTCGCGCCCCACCCGCGCGAGCAGCCACTCGAGCTTCGTCGCCGAGAAGTACGGGTCGGGCACGAGGCCGGTGCGCTCGCGGATGAGATCGGCGGGAAGCTCGCGGCAGCGCGCGGCCGTCCGCCGGTCCTGCCACACGATCGCCGGATGCAACGGGCGGCCGTCGCGGCCCCAGACGACGGTCGTCTCGCGCTGGTTGGTGATGCCGGCCGCGTCGAGGTCTCCCGCGGCGATCCCGGCGGCCCGGAGCGCGTCGGCGGCCGCCTCGTGGACGGTGCGCAGGATCTCTTCCGGATCGTGCTCGACCCAGCCCGGCTGCGGGTAGGACTGGTTGAGCTCCCGGTATCCCCGCCCGGCGATGCGCAGGTCCTCGTCGACGGCGAGGCAGGTCGTCCCGGTCGTCCCCTGGTCGATGGCGAGGATCACGACGCGGGAGCCGCCGCCGGCACGGCTCCGCGCCGGGCCGAGCGCAGGAGCCAGCCGGCCATGAGGAGGCAGAAGGCGACGAGGAGTGCGTAGGCGCCCTGGTCGCCGATCGTGTCCGCGATGACGCCTGCGACGGGCGGCGCGACGAAGCTCCCGGCGCCCCAGACGAGGCCGAGCAGGCCGTTCACCGTGCCGATCCCGAGGCCGAGCCGGGTCGCGCCCACCGCGGCGAGGGGATAGGCGATGGTGTACGGGAACGACGCGACGGCGAACCGGGCGAGCACCATGAAGACCACGGCGGCCGTCGCCGAGCTGACGAGGACGGGGACGAGGACGACCGCCTGGAGCGCGGCGAAGAGGGCCGCGGTGCGGAGCGAGACAGCCCGCTCGCCGAGGCGTGTGGTCGCGGCGCTGCCCACGATGAAGAGCCCGGCCCCGACCGAGAACCACAGGCCGATCCGCCCCTCCGAGAGCCCGTTGTCGGCGAGCTGGAGCGGGGCGATCAGGTTGGCGACGCCGTCGCCGACGCCACCCAGGAGCATGATCGCGACCGCGCCGGCCAGGAGCGGCTCGCGCCGCATCTTGTCGGCGATGTGGCGAAGCGGGTGGTGCTGGTGGGCGACGCTCCGACCGGGGTTGGCGACGAGCAGCGCCAGCACGACCAGCACCGTGGCGCCGGAGAGGACCGCCCAGGGAGCGCCGCGGCCGACGTTCTCGGCCAGGTACCCGCAGAAGACGGGCCCGGCCATCCCGCCCACGCCGGCGACGGTGATGACGGTGCCAAGCGCGGCCGAGCGGCGATGGGCCTGCGCCGAGTCGCCGATCCAGGCGAGACCGGCCGACCAGATCGTCCCCGACCCGAGGCCGAACACGGCCCGGGCGGCGAGCATCACCGCAAACCCGTTCGCCACCGCCATCCCTGCGGTGGAGACGACGATGAGGACGCCGGCCGCGAGCGTCACCTGCCGCGCGCCGAGCCGGTCGGACAGCCGCCCGGCCGGGATCGACGCGACGACGATCGCAAGCGGCGCCGCCGAGAGCAGCGCCCCCGCCTCGGCCGTCGAGAGGTCGTAGACGCGCGTGTAGCCGGGAAGGAGCGGCACCAGCCCGAGCAGCGCGATCTCGTCCAGGAAGACGAGCGCGTACATCAGCACGAACATGCGCCGCATGGCGAGACACACTACTCAGGCGGCGACTTGCGGGGTTCCGTCGCGCAATCGCGATCGGCGCGATCACTGCTTGTGGCGCTCACAACGCATCGCAGGGGTATCAGCCGATTCGCCCGTCCGAAGATCCACGTCGCGCCCGCGATCGTGAGGAAGCCAAAGAGCAGTGGCTTGAAAGGCAGGTCGAAGACCTGCGGTCCGGTGTCGGCGCCGAGACTGAGCCTGGCGATCCCACCCATCGCGACTGACGCCATCGTGAGGTCGATCCAGAGCGCGCTGCGCTGATATCGCCACCACGACCTCTTGGAGAACCACCAGATGTACATCGGTTCGGCGATCGCGGCGTGCGCCTCCGGCCCTGGATCTCGCCGCCAGACCGGAGCGACGTACTTCACGACGGGAAAGCCGACCAACAGCCCCAGCCCGGCTTCCACTCGAATGCCGACCGCATTCGACACCGCGCCGCAAACCTAGCGACTGGAAGCTCGGGTGGGGTCAGACCCCGCATCACCGGCCGTCACACCTCTGGCACGCGCGCGTGACAAGCACACAACCGCGCCTCCCCGCCGGCTCACACCGGCGGGGAGGCGCTGGCCCGTGTTCAGCAGTTCGGGTTGTTGCGAATCGGGCCTTCGAGGTTCCCGAAGAAGTAGGCCGACGGCCCACCGTACTGATGCGTCCGGCCGAACGTGTTGCCGTTTCGCATCATGCCGAACTCCCAGACGCATTCGCCTCTGACCTTGGCCTGCGTCCACCACGGGTAGAACTTGCCCGGGCCGCCCGGAGGCGGAACCGCGCAGCCCACGCCGGTCGGATGGCAGCTTGCCTCGCTCGCCGCGGCGTTCGTCTGGAACTGGATCCGCGGGTAGCTATGGCCGCGGGTGTTCGGCTGCATCTGAAGGAACGGCGACGGCCAGTTGTTCGGCGTCACCCGGCTCGGCCAGTCGGGCCAGTACGAGGTGCCGTCGAAGTCGAGGTCGCCGTTCTGCGCGATCGTCTGGATGCAGCCCGCCACCTGGTTGGGTGGCGCCTGGCCGCCGTGCGTGAACCCGTTCGGGTAGCACGGGGCGTCGCTCAACTCCGGATTCGGCTTCCCGTCCGGATTCGTCGTCGCCTCGTACGGGCTCGTGCAGTCCTGCCACTGGGTGTCGTGGAACGTCCCGAACGTGAACGGCACCGGGTTCTGCACCGACGTGCACGGCTCGAAGTGGCCGATCTCGAACTGGGTCGAGATGTTGGTCTCAAGCGCCGCCCACGGGATGATGTTCTGCTTCTTCGCCGTCGAGTACTCCGGCTGGTAGTTGAACGGGGTGCCGGAGCAGTCCTTGATCGACGTCGCCATGAAGCCGTTCTTCGCCGACGCGATCATGAAGCCGCTCTGGCCTGTCGTGAGGTCGTCAATTGACGTTTCGAGCGCGTGACCACCCCCCGGAAGCCGGGCGTCCCAGATGTGGATCTTGAGCTTGTCGCCCGGGTTCATGAGGAGGGTCTGTCCGTTCGGGGTGGCCGTCGCGACGTTCGCGAGCTGGGGGCTCGGCGGCCCGGTCGGGATGCCGTCCCGCTGGATGAACGCGAAGTTCGTCGGCTCGATGCAGTTGTTGTTGCAGCTCTGGAACCCGAGCGTGCACTCGAGGTCGTTGATGTGAAGCGACGCGCACCAGTGGGTGTTGTCGCACGAGATGTTGTCGAGGAACGGCGCGAAGCCCGGTGCGTAGAACTGCATCTCCAGGAAGGAGCTGCCGCCGCCGCCGCGGTCGAATGTCGGCGGATGCTTCGGCGCGTTCGAGTCGCTCCGCGGCTTGCACGGGTTCAGCGGGTAGGACTTGGCGTTACACAGCGCCATCGAGAACCACGGTGCGATCGAGAGCTCGAACCAATGGGTCACGTCCTTGCCGGGCGTCTTGACGGTGGGCAGCGCCTTCGGATCGCGCGGCAGCCGCTCGATCCAGGTGATGTCGTTGCCCGACCCCGGCCGGTTCGAGAGGAACCGGATGATCGGCTCGTCGTGGCCGATGTACCGCCCGTTGTCGTAGAAGTGCGTCGACCGGCCGTCGTAGATCGAGCGCGGGTCGCTGCACGCGAGCGAGACCCGGGCCGCCTTCTGCATTGGGCTCAGCCCGTTGCAGTCGAGCAGCCCAACGCTGTGGGGTCTGACCCCGCCGCTCGCCGACGCCGCCGGTGCGACGCCGAGCGCCGCGGCGACGATCGCCGCGAGCACGAGAAACCGCCCGGATCGCCGCGTGTGCGCGGCGCCGGCCACCAGGAACCTCCGCATACCTGCCCCCTCGTCAAGCGGTGGACGAAACGGGATAGCAATAGTCCGCACGAGCCTCCCTGTCAATGAGCGGGCTTACGGTGCGAGAGAATCGGCCGTGTGTCCGGCCCCGCGACCATCGGCGAGACCTGCGTCGACCGCTACCTGCCGCCGATCGGCCGCGACACGCCGGGCGGAAACGCGTTCAACGTGGCGGCCGGGCTCGCCGCCGCCGGCCTGCCGACCGCCCACGTCGGCGCGGTCGGCGACGACCCCAAGGGGCGGTTCGCGCGCGACCGGGCCGCCGAGCGCGGTATCGACACCACGTACGTCGCCATCGTGCCGGGCGGCCGCACGGGGCTGACGACGATCACGGTCACGCCGGAGGGCGACCGGGTGTTCGAGTCGGAGGAGCTCGGGGTGAGCGCGACCTTCCGGCCGTCGGACGAGGCAGTCGAGTTCCTGAAGACGCGGACCTGGGTGCACGCGACGGGGCCTGCCGACATCGTCGATGCGCTAAGGGCGGTCGCCGCGGCGGGCGTTCCCGTCTCCTACGACGCCTACCACCCACCGCGCACCGAGCGGCTGCACGAGCTCGCACCGCTGCTCGCGGTCGCGTTCCTGTCGGCGCCGGGAGGGAGCGCCGAGGACGCCACCGGCGTCGCACGCGAGGCTGTGGGGCGGGGCGCACGCGCGGCTGTCGTGGGCCGGGGGAAGGATGGATGCCTGATGCTCGTTGACGGTCAGATCGTCGAGCGGCATGCGGTGCCGACCCAGGTCGTCGACACGCTCGGCGCGGGGGATGCGATGATCGCCGGCGTGATCGCGGGGCTACTCGAAGGAGCCGAACCGGCCCGGGCGCTCGACCGCGGTGCGCGGTCGGCAGCAGCCGCCTGCGGGCACATCGGTGCATGGAGCGTCGACTGAGCCGTAGGGACTGAGCCGTAGGAGTGGCGGACTGTCCTACCCGACACCGACACTCCGAATCAACGCCCGCTCCGCCTGCCGCCAAAGATTGCGCCGGGACAACGAATAGGGACGCACATCAGCAGTCGAGACGTGCGGAACCATCACGACGCCCTTGTCCCGCATGTCGTCCACATCGGCCGATACAACAAGTCCAACGAGTCCTGGTCCGGCGCCGAGTCGAACAGCGACCGTGCCGCTGGGATCGGCGACCCGAACGGCGAAGCCGTTCTGGCGGAGCACAGATGCGATGTGATGCAACCTCGCCTGCTCCTTCGGCGAAGCACGGACGAGCCGTACACCTGTTGATGGCGATTCAGCCTGGTCCGTCCCGGACGCCGAGCCCTGAGCGCACGCCACACTCCCGAGTAGCACGCCAGCGAGAGCCGGAGCGAGAACTCGGCGATCGAGTCTCATCCCTGTCGTCATCGTACGTGGCAGCACCCGCCTTTGACAGCCTCGCAACCGCAGCCCGTACACTGGCCGCGATGCCCGCCACCGCAACCCGCATCGACGACTGCCTCTCAGTCCGTGAGGGCCGCCTGTGGATGGAGGAGTGCGACACCGTTGAGCTGGCGCGCCGGTTCGGAACGCCGGTCTACGTCGTCTCCGAGGATCAGCTGCGCCGGAACGCCCGCCGGATCGCCGCGGCCTTCGCCCAGAGCTGGCCGGAGGGCGAGGTCGCGCTCCTACCGTCGCTCAAGGCCAACCTCTCGCTCACGCTGCGCCGCATCCTGAACTCCGAGGGCCTG
>DATIDU010000088.1:0-6062 GCA_035456145.1 Gaiellales bacterium
GCCACGACCGCAAGGGCGCCGAGACGACGCGGCGGGTGCTGAAGCGGTGGCGCGCGGCGACCGCGACCATCCGCTTCTGCATGCTGCTCGTCGCCGAGCACCTGCGGCTGGGGTTCATGGTGCACGACCGCCCGCTCGACCGCCGCGACGCGTACCGCTACCTGCGCGCGACCGAGCCGCACACGGAGGCGAGCGTCGTCATCTCGCTCGCCGACCGGTTCGCGACCCGCGGTGTGCGCGCCCGCCAGTCGTACGTGCGGGCGCACACCGAGACGGCGGACGAGCTGCTCCTGCTGGTCGCAGAGCTCGAGCTCGAGGAGCGCCCGCCGCTCCTGCGCGGCGACGAGATCGCCGAGCTGACGGGTGCCGAGGGACCGCGGATTGGGGAGCTGGTCGACGCGCTGGCCGAGGAGCAGGCGGCGCGAGCCGTGACGACGCGAGACGAGGCGGTGGCGTTTGTCAGCGGGTAGCCGGTTTGACCGCACGGCCGACCGCTACGCGGCGATGGCATCGCGAAAGGACTGGACCGGGTTCGTCGAGTGGTGTGACCCGAGGCCGACGGACCGCGCGCTCGACGTCGCCGGCGGCTCGGGCGCGCTCGCCGCCGTGCTCCAGCCGCGGGTCGGGTCGATCACGGTGCTCGACGCGTCCGCCCGGTTGCTCGAGTACGTGCCGGAGGGGATCGGGCGCACGATCGGGCGGGCGGAGCAGCTGCCGTTCGCCGACGCCGGCTTCGACCTCGTGACCTGCGTGAACAGCCTCCACCACATCGCGCGGCCGCCGCGTGCGCTCGACGAGATGGCCCGCGTGCTCGCGCCGGGGGGCCGGATCGTCCTGGAGGACTTCATCGCCGACGACGACCCCGGCCGGGCCCGCCGCTGGGAGGAGATCGAGCGCATCCGCGACCCCGAGCACGGCCGGCTCATCACCGCCGGCGAGCCGCGCGTGCCGCTCCTCGGCGCCGGCCTCGAGCTGGATGCGGAGGAGGTGTGGCTGCGGGTCTACGAGGTCGATTCGTGGCTCGAGGTGGCCGGCTGCGCCGGCTCGGCCGCCGAGCATGCGCGAGAGCTGATCGGCGGACCCACGTTCGAGATGCGCCTGTGGCGAGCCCGGTTCCGGCGGGCTGAATCAGCGCTTCCGTAGCGGCAGCGTGGCGAGCGGCGTGTGGCGCGCCCCGCCACGGCCCAGCTCAGACCGGACGAGCGTGCAGGCGGCGACGTCGATCTCGGCACCGGCAGCAGGGAGCGGGGGAAGCCCAGTGCCGCGCGGCGGCGGCCGCCGGAGTCGTGCGAGCGTGAGGTGCGGCTTTCCGGTCCGGGGCGGCCGGGCGCCGGGTGCAAACGGCTCGGCCGCCGCGGCCACCGCCCGTGCCAGCTCCGCGAGCTCCGGGGGCGCCTCGAGCTGGGCCCAGATCATGCGCGGCCGGCTCGGCGGAGCGAGCGCCGCGCCGGCGAGCCGGAGCGAGAACGCCGTGACCGAAGCGCAGGCCGTCGCGACGGCGGCTTGCAGGGGCTCCGCATCCGTGTCGTCGACCGCGCCCAGGAAGTGGACGGTCGCGTGCAGGTTCTGGGCGGGCACCACCCGCCCGTCGAGCCCGGCCAGGGCGTCGGCCGCGTAGGCGGCCAGCTTCTCCCCGAGCGGCTCCGGGAACGGGATGGCGACGAACGCGCGCACGGCGGCGCCACCGTAGCGGGTGGGCGGGTCAGGCGGCGGCGCGGATGCTGCTCGCCTCGATCTCGTGCAGAAGCTCGGCGAGCTTGCACTCGAGTTCGTTGGGCGAGCGTGCCGGGTAGCCGTGCTGCCACTGGCCGGTGGTCTCGGCAACCCGGATGCAATACATCAGCGTCTGGATGTCACGCTTGTCGAGCATCGTGGTCTCGGGTCGGCGTTCGACGCGGCCCCTGCCATCCCCTCCTTGGGGTATTTGCCCCCGCCGCGCCACCCGTTATAGTGCCCGCGGCCATGATCAAGGTCCTCGTCGCCGGGCTCATCGGAACCGTTGTGGGTGTGGTCGTGATGATCGTCGTGATCGTGCTTTCCGGCTCGACGACCGAGGGTTCGACGAGCGTCGGCCTCGGCGCGTTGCCGCTCTCGACCGCCTCGCTCTCGAGCGGCGGAACATCGACTCCGACCTCGACTCCGACCTCGACTCCGACGTCGACGCCGCCGCCGACGTCGGGCGGCGGAACGTCGACGGGCGCCGCCGGCAATCCTGACAACGGCAAGACGCTCTTCACCGGCAGCGGGGGCTGTGGCGGCTGCCACGCCCTTGCGGCGGCCGGGACGACCGGCGCGGTCGGCCCCGCGCTCGACAGCCTGAGCGGCGACGCTCAGAAGGCCGGCGAGCCGCTCGATGCCTTCATCCAGTCGTCGATCGTCGACCCGGGCAAGTTCGTGGCGTCGGGCTACCCCGACGGCGTCATGCCGACCAACTTCGGCTCGACGCTCTCGGCTTCGGACATCGCCGACCTCGTGGCGTTCATCTCCGCGTCCCAGAAGTAGTCTCCAACCCATGACAGTGGCGCCGCCGTCCGTTGGCACCGGTGCTCACGTTCTCGTGGAGGCGCTCGAGGCGCACGGCGTCGAGGTCGTCTTCGGCCTGCCGGGGATCCATGCCCTGCCGGTCTGGGACGCGCTGATCGGGTCGCCCATCCGGCGGGTCGTTGTCCGCCACGAGCAGGCGGCCGGCTTCGGCGCCGTCGGCTACGCCCGCACGGGTGAGAAGCCGGGCGTCTATCTGACTTCGACCGGGCCCGGCGCGCTCAATTCACTCGCGGCGCTCTCGGAGGCGGACGCGTCGAGCGCACCCGTCCTTCACCTCACCTCCCAGATCCCGAACGACCTGGTCGGCGCGGGCCGCGGCTACCTGCACGAGAGCCGCGGCCAGTCCCAGGCGTTCGCCGCGGTGTCGCGATTCCACGCCCGGCCGACGACGCCCGAGGCGCTGGCCGCGGCCGTCGCCGAGGCCTTCGCCCACATGACGGTCGATCCGGGGCCGGCGACGATCGAGGTTGCGACCGACGTGATGGCGGCTCCGGCGCCGGACGGGCCGCGCCCGGTTGCGCGGGTCGCGCTTCCCGGGCCCGACCCGGCTGTCGTCGCACGCGTGCGCGAGATGGTCGAGGCGGCTGACGCCCCGCTCGTCTGGGCCGGCGGCGGCGCCCGGCGGGCGGCGCGCGACGTCCAGGCGCTCGCCGAGGCGCTCGACGCACCGGTGATCACCACCTACAACGGCAAGGGCACCCTTCCGACGGGGCATCCGCTGCACGCGGGCTCGTCCGTCGAGGAGCCGTCGATGCGCCATCTCGTCGAGCGCGCCGACCTGTGCCTGGCGCTGGGCACGCGGTTCTCGCAGGAGACGACCGCGAACTGGACGCTTCCGATCCCGTCCGCGCTCGTCCACGTCGACCTCGACGCCGGCCGCTTCGGGCGCACCTATCCGCCGGCCGAGGGGATCGTCTCGGACGTCGGCCTCTTCTGCCGGGCGCTTCTCGACGGCGGCGTGAGCGCCGGCTCACGCGACGGCGAGGCCGCGGTGCGGGCGGCGATCCAGGGGCGGAACGCCGAGGTCGCGGCCCAGGGTGTGCCCGACGAGATCGAGCTCATCCACGCGCTTGACGACGCGCTCCCGGAGGACGCGATCGTGATCGCCGACATGACGGTCGCCGCCTACTGGGCCGCGCTCTACCTCGACGGCAAGCGCCCCGGGTCGTTCGTCTACCCGGCCTCGGGGGCGCTCGGATGCGGCGTGCCGCTGGCGCTCGGGACGGCCGCCGCCCACCCCGACCGCCCGACGGTGGCGATCGTCGGCGACGGCGGCTTTCTGATGGGTGGCCACGAGCTCCTCAGCGCGGTCGCCGAGGGACTTCCGTTCATCACGCTCGTCGTGAACGACTCGGCCTACGGGATCCTGCGCAACTACCAGGAGACGATGTTCGGCCGCACCGTCGCGGTCGAGCTGAACGCGCCTGATTTCGCCGGCCTCGCCGCCGCGTGCGGCGTGCCGTTCATCGCGGCTGACGGCATTCGCGGGGTGGGCGCCGCGCTCGGCGAGGCGCTGGCCGACCGTTCGAGGCCGGTGCTGGTCGAGCTGAAGGTCGCCCTCAAGGCCCCCGGCCAGTCGGTGTAACAACCGGCGCCGGGCCGCGACCCGGGAGTCTGGGGCCCATGGGGCTCCCCGCGAGGCTGCATCCGCGAGCGCCATTTCCATCTGCCCCCAAACGACACTTGGCGGTGGTCGTGGACTCGGTTCGGCGCAGTCGTCGTAGTCGTCACAGCACGCGTCCGCCGCGCGAGGTCGTGTGCCGCTGAGCGGGGCGGAGCTCGCGTCGCCTCATGACTCCGGCGACGACCGCCAGTTGTCGTCCGTCGGTGACGACACTTGGCGGTGTCCGTGATCCTCGCGGGACATCCCGCAACAGGCGCGCGACAGATGCACTGGGCTATCGTCGAACGCCGATGACGAGGTTCTGGAGTCGGTGGTCTCGTCGGCGGACGCCCGGCGTGGCTATCAACGTGCTCCCGAGCCACGAAAGCCTGCGTCGAATGATCGCGGACGGGCATGGGGTCGAGTACGAGGCGGTCGAGTCACTGATCGAGGCGCAGGCTCGAACGGACTTCGCCGTCGTCATGCAGGGCGACGACGGCGGGTCGATCTACCTGACCTGCCCGGTGGCGCTGATCCGGTGTGACGACGGCGCGCTCAACGTGCTCCTCGATACTCTCGACGCTCGCTACTGGAACGGCCGCGACATGGCGGATCTTCTACGAGCGGCTGCCGATTGGCTCCGCTGTGCCCGGCGGCACCGGTGGAGGGCTTGTCACCGAGGGCGTCCGGCATCACCCGAGGCTCGAGGAGCAGGGCGTGCGACCAGCGGTCGAGGCGGTCATCGCCGGCGAACGAGACCGGATCGACTAGCACCGCCATCTCGGTACAGTGGGCGCGATCATGAAGGCCCCCGAGCGCGACTACTCGATGACCGCCAGCCCCGGCACGCCGCTGCCCATTGCGGTGCGTGGCGAGGGCTGCTGGATCGAGGACGCCGAGGGCCGCCAGTACCTGGACGCCTGCGGCGGCGCCATGGCGATGCCGCTCGGCCACTGCCACCCGCGCCTCGTCGAGACGCTGCGGGCCCAGGCGGCGGAGCTGGCCTTCACCTACCGCTTCTCGTTCCGAAACCAGCCGATGCTCGACCTCGCCGAACGGATCGCGGGGGTCGCGCCGGCGGATCTCGAATGGTGCTTCTTCAACTCGTCAGGCTCGGAGGCCAACGAGTCGGCGGTCCACCTCGCGGTGCTCTACTGGGAGCTTCTGGGGAAGTCGGGGAAGGTCGAGTTCCTCTCGCGGGTCACCTCGTTCCACGGCTCGACGATGGGCGCGCTCTCGCTCTCGGGATCGCGCTGGCGGGCGCCGTTCGAGCTGCTCCTGCGCAAGTACGCCGTCGTCCCCAACAGCACGACGGCGGAGGAGGGCGCGGCCGCGCTCGAGGCGGCCATCCTGTCGCGCGGCGCGGACCACGTGGCCGCCTTCGTCGTCGAGCCGGTCACCGGGTCGTCGGGGGCCGCGATGACGCTGCCCGACGGCTACCTCGCGGCGGTACGCGACGTGTGCGACCGGTACGGGCTGCTTCTGATCGCCGACGAGGTCATCACCGCGTTCGGGCGTACGGGGCGCTGGTTTGCCATCGAGCACGACGGTGCGGTGCCCGACGTGATCACGTTCGGGAAGGGGATCGGGGGCGGGATGATCCCGCTCTCCGGGATGGTGGCGACGCGGCGCATCCGTGAGGTGGTCGAGTGCGCGCCGACCGGCTTCTCCTACGGCCACACCTATTCGGGGAACCCGCTCGGGTGCGCGGTGGGCGCCGCGGTGATCGACGTCATCGAGGAGGAGGGGCTGGTGGAGGCCGCGGAGACCCGGGGCGCGCGCCTGCGCGAACGGCTGGAGGAGCTGCGCGGCCGCCACCCGATCGTCCACTCCCTGCGTGGCCGCGGCCTCATCCAGGGAATCGAGCTGCGTGCGCCGGACGGCGCCCGCTTCCCGGCCGCCGCCGGCGTGTGCG
>DATIDU010000089.1:0-5361 GCA_035456145.1 Gaiellales bacterium
GGGCTGCGGCCCGGTGGGTACCGAGCCGTCGCCGAAGTCGAAGCTGTAGCTCTGGATGGGCGTGGCGTCTGTGTCCGTCGACCCCGACGCGTCCGCCGTTACCTGGAGCGGCGCAGGCCCCGCGGACGGCATGACGGCGAGCGCCGCGGCAGGTGCCTGATCCTGCGTCGTGCCGCCGAACTCGTAGGCGCCTCGGTCATCGTAGCTGCGAGGGCCGGCGCCGGTGTCAGGCGTGCCCGGATCGTCGCGGCGGCCGTTCCCCTCAACATCGACGCTGGGAGCGCCGGTGGCGCCCGAGTTGGCCGAGTCGATCGCCGGAGACCCCGCCGTCAGGTGGAAGTCTCCACCGCCCGGGTTCCGCCACTGCGGGTCGGCGACGACCCCGTGCGTCTCCTGGCCGCTCGCCCGCTGGAACGCGGCAAGCGTCGAGTAGCTCACGGAGTCCCAGATCAGGAGCGTGTCCGGCGTGGACAGGTAGACCAGGTCGTAGTCCAGAGTCGTGCCGGCTGTCGAGCCGTGCTCGATGCGGATGTCGCTGTGGGTTCGCGGGCTCTTGATCCCATTGTCGACGCTGATGTTGTTGGCGACCGTCGCGCCAGTCGAGCCACCCTCCACGTTGATCCCGGCCGTCACGTTGTGAAACACGGTATTGCCGACGATCCGCTCGCCGATGGCGGTCAGGTTGTCGATCCCATGGTCTCCGTTGTTGTACGACACGTTGTTGATGACCAGGGTGTTGTTGGCGCCGGGATAGCACTCGATCCCCGAGTCCTGGTTGTCGTGGGTGATGTTGCCGTCGACCGTGTTGCCGACGGACTGGTAAATCCGGATGCCGGCCGTGGCACGCTCGTACACACGGGAGTTGTTGAAGGTCTGGTTGTGGCTCACTACCACGCCGGTCGACCCTCCGACCACCGCAATCCCGTAGTCGCTGTTGTGGTCCGACACGTTGCGCGAGACCAGCGAGTCGGAGACGCCGGACAGCCGGATACCAGCCGCGATCTGGCCCTGCACGGGGTGCCCTGACTGGCTCACATGGGTGTTGGAGATGGTCACGTGCGAGCCGCCGCTGACGTTGATCCCGTAGCTGACCGTGCCGGTGATCGTGAACCCGTTCAGGGTCACCCAGCTCGCGCCGGAAAGTGCGAAGCCGTCTGTCGCGCCGGTCAGCGTGACGCCGGCGCCCGGAGCGCTCGTGAACATGATCGGCGCGCCGGCGGCCCCCGATCGCATCACGCGCACGACCTCCGGGTAGGTGCCGGAGGCCACCTGGACAGTCTGGCCCGCGGTCACCACGGCTGCGCCCGCCCCGATGGTGCAGAACGGCTGCGACTGTGAACCCGGGCCGCTGTCCGAGCACGCCGGGTTTGCGCGGTCAACGTACAGCGTCGACGCGGCTCCCTCGGCGGTCGACGTCGAGAAGCCCGCCACCGCGAGCAGCGCGGCGGCCAGCCTCAACCCATGTCCTCGCCTGATTCGGGTTGTCATCTTGCTCGTTCCTCCTAGACGTGCTGTTCATCGCAGCCGCCTTAGCAGCCGCAGGTGCGCACGCGCGAACGCTGGATCGTCCGTCTGTGCCGCGACCTCCGCGATCCCCGCCAGGACGACGTCGCGCCACAGCGCCCGCGGAGCCCCCAGCCGGTCGAGCGCCTCCCGCACGAAGCCGCGGAAGAGCTCGGGGAACCAGCCAGATCCGTCCACCGCGAACACCACGCCCGCCCCCCAGTCTCCGGCGCGCAGTCCGGCGAGCCCCCGCACGCGGCGTCCCGGCCGCGTGCGCGCATCCAGATACAGCGCGTACATGACCACGAACCTCGCCACGTCCCGCAGCGGCTCGCCGCGGGCTGACGAGGCCTCCCAATCCACCACCCCCGCAATACGCCCGCGGTCCAGCAGCAGGTTGCCGAACCACAGGTCACCATGCACGACCGTCCGCGGGACGGCGTGCTCCCGCAGCCGGGCGTGCACCTCCGCGAGCCGGGCGATATCGCCCCCAACGCATGGGTCGTCCTCGAAGCGGGCCAGCAGCGCGCCCGCCACCCCGGTGTCGACGTCGATCGGCGCCACGGCTCGGGCGGTCTCTGTCTGTAGTCGTTCCAGCCAGCGGCTCGCCGCCGCAAAATGACCGGCGGCCCGGGCGCGCACGGCCGCCGGCCGGCCCAGGTAGTCTTGTGACATCGGCGCGCCGGGCACAGCCGTCGTCACGATCGCCGGCAGCCCGCTCGCGTCCACCATCCGCACCAGCCGGGGAACGCTCCGGAGCAGGTCGTGCGGGAGCCGTCGCGGCAACGTCTCGAGATTCCGCCGCTCCGCCTCCACCACCCCGGCCGCCGCCGTGGTGGTCGGCACCTTGACCGCCAGGACGGCCCGCCCCGTCGTCCGGGAGACCAGAAGCACCGTGATCTTCGCGTTCGGGTCCTTCGACACGCCGACAACCACGGACGCCAGTCCGCTTGCCTCCACGAACTCCGCCAGGGTCGGCACCGGGCTATCCACCGGCGGCGTGAGCTGCAGCGCGGGCTCGCTCATCGCCGCCTCCCCACCGCCACACGGCCGGGCGCCAGCATGCGCAGGAGGCGGCTCGGGTCGTCCATCCGGCGCAGGGCCCAGAGGACTGCCGCAACCGGCGTCGCGAGCCGGCTGCGCGGCGGCGGGGCGAGCAGCGAGCCCACGAACAGGGCGGCCGCGGCGGGGGCATCCTCCACCAGGTACGCCGGCGCCCTGGCCGACGGAAGCGCCGCGTACTCACGGCGTAGCTCGATCCCGGCCCGCCCGGCAACCATCCGGCAGCGACGAGCGGCGAGCGGGCCGGACGCCTCGAGCACAACCTCCGCTCCCGGCTGCAGCGCCCGCAGGGCAGCCTCGAGCCGGCGCCGCCCTCGTCGGTCTCCCGGAACCACGGAAACCTGCGCACCTACGGGCCTCACCAGCGCGAGGTTGCCGCGCCATCGCTCGGGCGCGATCATCGCGGCCGCCTCAATTCAGCACCGCGAAGGGACGCAGGCGGACGATCGGACGGACGATGCCGTGCCGCTGGAGCGCGCGCACCACCGCGTCCACTCCGTCGTCGGGCAGGTGCGGGATCGCAAGCGGCTCTTCCGCCCGGTAGCCGAACCGCAGCGTGTGGCGCGCCGGAGCGCACGCCGTGGCGTTTGGACGGCGGGCGAGCTCGCTGACCACGGTTCCCGCGCCGTGGCAGACCGTGTGAAGCGCGGCCGCCGCCCGCGCGCTCGGCAGGCACACGTACGAGGAGGTGCGGTTGGTGCCGGGGAGAAGCAGTGGCTGTCCGGTCTCTGCGAACGCCGGGTGGCGGGGCAGCGCCTCGGCCGGGAAGATCCGGCACGCGTTGTGGCGGTGCACGATGGCCGGCTCCCCGCCGACCGGCTCTTCATAGATCGAGTTGTGCACGGTATCGACGACGAGCCGGCCGTCGCGGACGCCGAGGCTTGCCGCGAGAAGCGGCCGCATCGTGGCCAGCGTCGAAAGCCTGAACGCGAAGCCGTAGTTCATCGCCATGGCATTGGCCAGCGCAACCCGCTCGCCCTCGGCGGACTCGCGCTCCACCGGCGGCGCCGGCTCGGTGAAGTACAGCGCACGCCGCCGCCGCAGCCGGCTGACGGAGCGGGCGCGCCCGTAGTGGTAGAGCGGCTTCTGCACGCACATCTGCAGGCGCACGGCTCGCGGGTAGCGGCGGCGGCGGGCGAACAGCAGACCAAGCTCGCCGGGCAGCGACCCGCCGCCGCCGTGGAACTGCAGCGTCACCTGGCCAAGGACAAGCCCGAGCCGAGCGGCCGCCCAGGGGTCGAACACATCCACGACCTCCTGCAGCTCGACGAAGTGGTTGCTCGGGCCGATGGTGCCGAAGCGCATCCGGGACACCTGGCGCACCGACCACGGCAGCTCCCGGCGCACGCGCTCGGCGCCGCCGAAGCGGTCGACGTCGAGCCGGCCGCCCAGCTCGACCCGAGCAACGTCGTCACCGCTGACGCCGAACCGCTCGACCGCGAACGCTGCGCCGTCGGCCGCCGCCCGCACGACCTCGCGCTCGGTCAGGTCGCGGCGGGAGCCGGGCGGGTACGGGTAGCGCTCGCGGAAGCGCCGGAAGAAGTCAGCCACGGCCTCGTTGGAGGGCCGCTCGACATCGAGGGCGACCAGCGACATGCCGCAGTTCAGCGAGGCGCTCGAGCACGTTGGCCGGATGGTCGAGCGGGTGGCGACCGCGATGCTCGAGGGCATCTCCTTGTCCGCCTTGAAGTGAAAGTCCGGGAGGGCAATCGCGGGCGCGGCGAGGTCCGCCCCGCGCACGCCCGCCGCCAGCACGCCGAGCCCCACCGGATCCGCCGGCAGGTCGGGGCTGTCGAAGACGCGGACGTCTCCGCTCTCGACGGGCGTCAGCGGCGCGGTGGGCACGTTGATCACGCCCATGCCGGCTCCCCGCCGGCGGCCATGAGCTCGCCCAGCCGCGCGCCGTCCCTGCCCAGCCGCAGCGTCCAGCACGGCAGCGCCGCCGTGAGGCCGCCCGCGACGTCGGCGACGGGGGGTTGGGCGGGCCCGCGACCGGTGCCTGCCGCCAGCTCCGCCGCGAGCGGCCAGAACCGCCGCAGCTCGCCCGCCATGTAGGTACTGGTCACGAGCGTTCTCGCGGCCGCCTCGGGGGCACAGGGGACAAGCGTGGAGCGCACCGAATCGCCCCGTTCCAGCACCACGAGCGCGTCCGGATGTAGGGAAGCCGCCCGCGCCGCGAGTGTCATCTCGCGACGGCCGTGCGGCATCCTCCGGCCGCCGCCGCCGTCCACACGGATCGGCTCCACGAGGCCCCACACCGTCTCGCCGTCGCTGACGCCAAGATTGTCGCCGGTCGCCCGCCCGCCGTGTTCCAGCTCCCGCACCAGCAGCGTTGAACGGCCGACGCCGCTCGGCGCCGCGACGAGCAGCGTGCCACCCGCCGTCTCCACAGCCGACGCGTGGAGCGGCGCACGGCCGAGCTCGGTCGCCAGCCACAACGCCGGGAACTGGATCAGCGCGGCCCGCGCCAGCAGGTGGAACCGCGAACGCAGGGCCAAGGCCGCGGCGCGGCTGCGCGCCGGGGGCCGCCAGCGGTAGGCGAAGGTCGGCCGGCCCGCGTCGACGGCCACCCGCAAATCGAAGCCGGTGGTGCACACGTCGGTCAGCACGAGCTCGCCGTCACGCCACCAACCTCCCCGCGTCAGTAGCCGCCAGCCGCTCGTGTCGAACGGGCGCCGGTCGGCCTCCACGCTTACTGTCGCCGCGCCGTGCGAATCTGGGTCGCGCAATTCGCCGGCAGCACCCTCGGCGATAAGCCGCGCCGCCCAATCGAGGTCGCAGCGCACGTCCAGGCGG
>DATIDU010000090.1:0-6724 GCA_035456145.1 Gaiellales bacterium
CTCGTCGACAACCACTGCCACGGCGTCCTTTCGGGCACGGATCCGGTGGATCTCGCCGAGCTGCGCCACCGCTTCTCCGAGTGCGCCGGCGAGCCGTTCCCGCCCGACCACACTGCGACGACCGCCCACTACCTGTGGATGCTGCGGCAGGTGGCCGACGTGCTGGAGTGCGAGCCCGAGGAGGAGGCCGTCCTCGCTGCCCGGGCCGAGCGGACGCGGGACGAGCTGGACACGCTCTTCCTGCGCTCGGCCGGGATCGCGTGGCTTCTGATCGACGACGGCTATCCCGACCCGGCGACGGTGTCGTCGCGGGAGGAGACGGCCGAGCGCCTGGCCGGGAAGGTCGGCTGGGTCGAGCGGGTCGAGACGGTCGCCGCGCGTCTCATCGGCGAGCACGGGAAGTTCTCTGCCTTCGACGAGGCGCTGCGCGCGCACCTCGCGTCGGCCCGCGCGCGGGGAGTGGTCGGACTGAAGAGCGTCGCCGCCTACCGCAGCGGGCTCGGGATCGTGGAGCCGAAGCGGCACGAGGCGAAGGCGGCGTTCAAGCGCACCCAGCATGTCCCCGGCCACCGCGTGCAGGAGAAGGCGCTCGTCGACCACGTCGTCATGCTGACGATGGAGGCCGCGCACGCGCAGGACATGCCCGTGCAGTTCCACACCGGCTACGGCGACTCCGACGCGAACCTGATCCTGGCCGATCCGCTTCTGCTCGCCCCGCTCCTGCGCCTCTTCCCGGAGGTGCCGGTCGTGATGCTCCACGGCGCCTATCCGTACACGCGCAAGCTCGGTGTGCTGGCGGCGACCTACCCGAACGCCTACGTCGACATCTCCTACGCGATCCCGTTTCTCACCGCGCGCGAGCTGCACGCGGTGACGCACGAGGCGCTCGGGGCCGCGCCCGCGTCACGGATCGTCTACAGCTCAGACGCCGTCGGCCTGCCCGAGCAGCACTGGCTCGGGGCGGTGCGGGGGCGGCGGGCGCTCGGCGCGGCGCTCGGCGACATGGTCATCCTGGGCGACATCTCGGCGAACCAGGCGCGCCGGCTGGCCCACCTGATCCTGCACGAGAACTCCGAGCGGATCTACGGCTTGACCGAGCCCGGGCCGTGAAACACCGGCGACAGGCGCCGGTGTTTCACTCTTGCCTGAGATTGCCGACCTGTCGGGCATTCGCCAATACGTCTACAGACGCTGCCGGGACAACATCAGCGCCCCAACGGGGCTAGGCCGAAACGCCGCCGTCCACGATCATGACGGCGCCGTGCATGTAGTCCGCATCGTCCGACGCCAGGAACGAGGCGGCGCCCGCGATGTCGTCGACCGTGCCGATCCGGCCGGCGGGGATCGACCGCTCCCACTCGGCGAGCGCATCGGGCCGCGAGGTGATCCAGTCGGCCATCGGGGTGTCGATCAGGCCGGGGCAGACGCAGCACACCCGCACGCCGTCGCCGCCGTGGTCGAGCGCGAGGCTCCGGGTGAGGTTGACGACGCCGGCCTTGGCCGCGCAGTAGGCCGCGCGGGTGCGGCCGCCCTGGATCCCAGCGGTCGACGCGATGTTGACGATGCAGCCCGACCCGGCGGCGATCATCGCGGGCAGGAACGTCTTGCAGGTCAGGAACGTGCCCTTCAGGTTCGCGTCGAGAATGAGGTCCCAGTCGTCCACCGAGAGCTCGGTGATGCGGTGCTCGAAGAAGACGCCCGCCACGTTCACGAGCAGGGTCGGCGTGCCGTGCCGGCCCTCGACCTCGGATCGCAGCCGCAGGACGTCATCCTCGGAGCGCACGTCGCAGCGGTAGTCGGCGCCGACCGCGACGTCGACCCCGGCGACCGTGAAGCCGTCGTCGGCCAGCCGGCGGACGATCGCGCCGCCGATCGCGCCCGCCGCCCCGGTGACGAGCGCGACGCCGCCGCTCAATCGCCCAGGCCCCGGGTCAGCGTCACGATGGTGACGAACGTGCGGTAGGCCTGGAGCGGGTCGCCGGAGAGGAACGTGACCGTTCGGTGGTCGGTTCGCTCGACGCCGCGCAGCGCGGTGGCCGCCTCGGCCATGTCGGCCGTGAGGAACGTGATCTCGATGGTCGGCGGCAGCTCGATGGCGGGCGGCTTGAGCTCGCCCAGCCGCTCGACGGCCGCGCGCGCCCCGGCCCGGATCAGCTCGCAGGCCTTCGCCGGATGCAGGTTCTCGGCGGCGAAGCGCGACACCGACCGCTTGACGACGACCGCCTCGATTCCCGGCATGAACGCCGCGGCCTCGTCGGCGGTCGCCTGGTCGCCGGTGATGAGCGCCACCGGCACACCGTGGTGGAGCGCCACGAGCGCGTTCAGGCCCGCCTCGCCGGTCACGACGCCGTTCAGCTTCACCTCCCAGATCGCGCCCGGGTTGTAGGTGTGCGACAGGATGGCCCGGTCGTGCCCGATCGAGCCGTGGTAGCTCACCATGAAGACGGCGTCGAACCCGCCGTCGAGACCTTCCATCATGTAGAGCGGCTTGTGCTTGCCCGAGAGGTAGGACGCGCTCCCGTGCAGCTCGCCCGGCGGCAGGTTCTGCATCGTGTAGTGGGAGTCGTTCACGAGGAACTCGGTCGCACCGCCGTCGGCTGCGCCGTCGATCGCGGCATTCACCTCGTCGAGGAGCAGCCGCCGGCCCAGCTCGTACTCGCCGCCCGGCCCGAGCACCTGGCCCCAGTCGACGATGCCCGCGGTGCCCTCGATGTCCGTCGAAAGGAAGATGCGCACCGGGCTAGTCCCGGTCCTCGCCGACGCGCGCGACGGCGTCGATCTCGACGAGCATCCCGTCGAACAGGAACCCGCCGGCGACGATCGCGGTCGACGCCGGATACGGCGGCGAGAACGCGTCGTGACGGGCGCGCTTGAAGGCGTCGTAGTCCGATGCCCGGGCGAGGTAGACGGTCATCTTGACGACCGTCGCCAGCGAGGCGCCCTCCTCGCGAAGCACGGCATCGAGGTTCGCGAACGCCTGCCGGATCTGGGCCTCGGCGTCGTCGGGATCGACGACGGTGCCGTCGTCGCCGAACCCGCCCTGGCCGGCCGTGAAGACCAGCTCGCCGTCGGTGACGACGGACTGGGAGTACTCGTACTCGGCGGCGAACGGGAAGGGATTGCGGCCGGCGCGGTTCACGGACGCGCGGATACTACCGGGATGGACGACCGGGAGGCGATCGAGGATCTCGGCGAGCTCCACCGCGGGCTGGCCCCGTGCCGGCGGTGCGTCGAGGCGGGGATCCGGGTCGAGTCGATGCCGGTCTTCAGCCGCCTGCACCGGGCCGACGCGATCCTCGTCGGGCAGGCGCCGGGAGCGCAGGAGGCGGTGGACGGGCGGCCGTTCATCGGCCCAGCCGGCCGGCGCCTGCGGGCGTGGCTGGAGCCGGCCGGCCTCGGCACGGAGGAGGCCTTCTACGGGAGGCTCTACATCGCGGCTGCTGCGAAGTGCTTCCCCGGCAAGCGTCCGCGGGGCGGCGATGTGCGGCCCTCGGCGGCGATGGTGCGCATGTGCCGGCCGTGGCTCCTGCGCGAGCTGGCGCTGGTCGAGGCGCCGCTCGTGATCGCGGTGGGCACCCTCGCGCTGGCGGAGCTGGCGCCGGGCGTCGCGCTCGGCGATGCCGTCGGTTCGGAGCTGCGGGTCGGCGACGGCCGGCCGCTTGTTGCGCTGCCGCATCCGTCCGGGGCGAACCCGTGGCCACACCTGCCCGGGAACGCGCCGCTTCTCAGACGCTCGATCGGGTTGATCTGCGGCCACCTGTCGGGCGTCTGAGCCGCGAGGGGATGGCGGCCTGTCCGCGCCCTCTGTGAGAATTCGGCGATGCCACCCGTCTCCCCCGGAGAACGGCTCGTGGAGTGTCGCTGAACCGGCGCGCCATCCTGGACGAGCTCTTCTCGACGTCTCCCCCTTTGGAGTCCGCGGACGACTGTGCCGAGAACATCGTCATCCCGTTCCTGCTGTGCCTCGGCTACGCGAGAGGCGACATTCGGAGAAAGGTCACGATCCGATCGGCTACCGGCACCGCATTCCGCAAGCAGGCGGATGTCGTCGTATTGCACGACGAGGCTCCCGCGATGGTGGTCGAGACGAAGCGGTTGCGACACCGTTTGACCGCGGACGATGCGAATCAGGTTCTCGCCTACGGCCAGCTGATCGATCCGCCCGTGCCGATCGCGGTGCTCACGAACGGCCGGCACTGGGAGACCTATACCGCGTCTGATGAATCGATCGGCAGCCTTGATGACGTACCCGATCCGTCAGCACTTCGAGCACTCTTGGCGGCCGGACGTCCCTCCGTTCCAATCGACGTCAAGCTCGCTGCGGAGCGAATCACGCTTCGAACGCTGGCGGCCGAACAGACGCGGGAGGCCGACGATCTCTCCGAGGCCGTACTCGGCGCGACCGCGCTCCGCATCGAGCGGCTGGGGAGAACGGTTCGAGGGTGACGGGGTCGCGGCCGTCATCCCCGAGCGGCGAGCGGCTCGGTCGCGGCGGCTGACCTGGCACGATGTGGGCGTGGAACCCGCCGGGTACAGGGCGTTGCTGCGCGTCCCCGGCTACCCGTCCCTGATCAGCGCCGTCTTCCTGAGCCGGATGGCCAACTCGATGAGCCAGGTTGGGGTGGTCATCTACCTGCTCGAGCGCACCGGGAGCCCCGCCGTCGCCGGTGCGGGCGCCGCCGCCCAGCTCCTGCCCGGGATCGCGTCGGGCCCGTTCGTCGGCGCGTGGCTCGACCGGGCGCCGAGCAGGCGGCGCGTCATCGTCCTCACCGTCATGGCGCGGGCGGCGATCCTCGCGGCCGTGATCGCGCTGGGCGAGCTGGCCGGCGCGCCGGTCGCCGCTGAGCTGATCCTGCTCGCAGGGCTCGGGGTGACCTTCCCGGTGCCGACGGTCGGCTTCCGCTCGCTCGTCCCGGTGCTCGTCCCGCGCCGGCTCTGGGACCAGGCCAACGCCGCCGACAGCATCACGTTCGACGCCGCGTTCGTCGCGGGCCCCGCGCTCGCCGGAGTGGCGGTCACCCTCGTTGGGGCCGCGTTTGCCATCGCGCTCCAGACAGCGGCGACGCTCGTCGCCGGCATCGCGGCGGCCCGTGTGCCCGAGCCGGAGTCGCGGCCACGCACCGACGAGCCGCCGGTCGCGGCGGTCCTGACCGGCGTTCGCACCGTCGCCGGCCATCCGGAGCTGCGCTCGACGGTCGTCCTGATGGTCATCTCGGGCGCCGGGCTCGGCTGCCTTACGATCGGCCTGCCGCTCTGGGCCCGCCAGGGCCTGCACGCATCACCCGGGGCGGCGGGGTGGATGTGGGCCGCGCTCTCGGTCGGGTCGATCCTCGGCGGGCTGGCCTACGGCTGGCGGCGGCCGCCCGGGAGCGACGCCCGCCACATCGTCGTCTTCACCGCGCTCTACGGCATCCCGCTCATGGCGGTCCCGCTCGCCGGCTCTGTCCCGGTCCTCATGGTGGCGATGTTCGCAGCCGGCCTCTTCTCGGCCCCGTTCATCATCGCCATGTTCGGGATCCGTCAGCGCGCCGTCGCGCCGCACCTGCACGGGCGCGTGTTCGCGATCACGGTCTCGATCAACGCCGCCGGCGTGCCGGCGGGCGCGTTCCTGGCCGGGCTGATCGTCGGGCCGCTCGGCGTCCACCGGCTGCTCTACGGGGCGGGTCTGGCGCAGCCGGTCGCTGCGGCGCTGGCGGCCGGGATCCTGGCGCGGCGCACGCATCCCGACGCGGATCCGTGTGTCGAGGGCGCCGGGGCGTAGCGGCTCGCTGCGACCAGGGCGATCTCAGCAGCGGTGCCAGGAGCTGAACCGAGCTGACGCCGGGCCATACGCCCGCCCGGCGCCAGCTCGCTTCACGGCTCACCGGCCGTGTGCGCACCCCCGGCGTACTGTCGCATCGCCCGTGCGGCGTCTCGGGCCTCCGAGGATTGAGATTCGGATGAGATTCGATCGAGATGGAGTCTCATCCCTCAGCCCGCCGGTGCCTGCTGACGCTCGCCGCGCTCGAACCCCGGCTCGCGCCCCACGACGCCGAGGTGTCGCACCGGCGGTGCCTCCAAGGCGGCGTCGCCGGCAGCGACGTGCAGCAGCCGCGCGGCGTCGGCCCGGCGGCGCGTCCCAAGCTTGTGGAGCAGGTTGTGGACGTGGGTCTTCACCGTCGGGACGGAGACGGTGAGCTCCCCGGCGATCTCCTTGTTGCTGAGGCCGCGGGCGACGAGCGCCAGCACATCGAGCTCCCGTGACGTGAGCGCCGAGACTCCGGACGTGCCCGGCCGCTCGGCCCGCTGGGGAGCCGGCGGGCGGGCGGCCTCGAGCGCATCGACGACGTCCCGGGCGGTCGCCGAGGTGAGCAGCACGTCGCGGCACCCGTGCCGGCACGCGCTCTCGATCGGATGCGGGTTGTCGGCCAGGCCAAAGACGATCGTCCGCACGCGGGCCTGGGCGGCGGCGTCGGCCACGTTCCAGACGCCGGGCAGGCCGGCGTCGATCAGGATCACGTCCGGCTGCTGGGAGACGACCACCCGGGTCGCTTCCATCTCACTCGCCGAGACGGCGATCACCGCGAACGCGGGCCGCGAGCCCATGAACGACGACAGGAGCTCCTGGAAAAGCCGCAGGCGCGTGAAGATGGCGACCGTTGTGATCACGGGCTCGCGCACCCCGGCTGCGGGGTCGGCGGCGGCGCGTTCGGGTCGTCGGGCGAGTGGACGAGGATCACGAGCC
>DATIDU010000091.1:0-10551 GCA_035456145.1 Gaiellales bacterium
CCGCCGAGTGCCACGTCGAGCCGTGGGTGAGGCCGTACTGCTCGACGAGGACGACCTCCTTCCATCCCAGCTTCGCCAGGTGGTAGAGGATCGAGCACCCGCCGACGCCGCCACCGATCACCACCGCCCGGGCGTCGTCCCTCATGCGAAGAACCCTCGCACGTCCGGTATAGACCAGTCAAGCGACCCCACGACCGCCTCGGCGCCTGCATCGCGGAGGCGGTCGGCCGACACGGTCGTCCCCACGCCGACGCAGCGCATCCCGGCTGCGACGGCTGCCATGACACCGAAGTGCGTGTCCTCGAACGACAGAGCGTCGGAGCCGGGGACGCCGAGCCGATCGAGCGCGATCAGATAGCCCTCGGGGTCGGGCTTCCCCTGGGTGACGTCATCCGCGGTGACCACCGCCGCCAGGAGCGATCGCAGCCCGGATCCCTCGAGCACCGCCTCGACCTCGACCCGGACGGCGCCCGACGCCACCGCCACCGGGACGCGCTCGGCGATCTCGCGCACGCACGCCGCGACCTCCGGGTGGACGGTCTCCCCGGCCCCCGCGCGCGCCAGGTAGAGCTCGGCCCGGCGATCGAGGAGCCCGCGTGCGACGGCGGCGTCGTGACGGCCGGCTTCGGCGAGGATGCGCTCGACGATCTCCGGGTCGGAGTATCCGGCGAACTCGCCGTAGTAGCGCTCCTCGGTGACCTCGATCCCGATCTCGCCGAAGATCTGCACGAAGAGTTCGGCGAGCAGCGGCTCGTCGTCGGAGATGGTGCCGTTGAAGTCGAAGACCACCGCCGCCGGCGGCTTGGGCGCGCTCACCGGCTCTACGATAAGCCATCGGCACGCCCCTCCCCACCCGTGACCCGCACGGCCGCCGGCTCGAGCTCGACGCGCCGGCCGCCGACGCGTTCGACCGCATCGAGGACTTCCTCGCCGCCCACCGCGGCCTTCCGGCCGACCTCTACCTCGGCTACGGCCTGGCCGGCGCCGGCCCTCCGGAGCCGTGCCCGCTCCCCGCCGCCGCCTGCCGGATCGCCGCGAGCGAAGATGAAAAATTGGGGTCTGACCCCGCTTTTCCACGCTACACGGTGGGGCGGTGGGAGCCGACGTGGACGCCGGCGCAGCATGCGGCGGCGATCGGAGAGGTGCGGGCGGCGATCGGCCGTGGCGACGTCTACCAGGTGAATCTGGTGCAGCATCTGAAGGCGCCGTTCCGCGGCGATCCGGCCGGAGTCGAACGCGCGCTCGCACCGCTCGAGGCCGAGTTCGCGGCGGCGATGCACGGCGACGGCTGGTCGATCGTCTCGGCCACGCCGGAGCTCTTCCTCCGCACCCGCGGCGACCGGGTCTGGACGATGCCG
The DNA here is from genome assembly GCA_035456145.1 of Gaiellales bacterium. Lineage (GTDB taxonomy): Bacteria > Actinomycetota > Thermoleophilia > Gaiellales > JAICJC01 > JAICJC01. Next base: position 1,359 of record DATIDU010000091.1, read on the forward strand.
ATCAAGGGCACGCGGCCGGCGGACTCGACCGAGCCGATCGCGGCCAGCGGCAAGGACCGGGCCGAGCACGTGATGATCGTCGACCTCGAGCGGAATGACCTCGGCCGGGTGTGCGTGCCCGGCTCGGTGCGGGTGAGCACATTCCTCGAGGAGCGGCCGATGGCCGGCGTGCGCCACCTCGTCTCGACGGTCGAGGGCCGCCTGCGGCCCGGCGTTGGCCTCGCCGAGCTCCTGCGGGCGACGTTCCCGGGCGGCTCGGTGACCGGGGCACCCAAGCTGGCTGCGATCGACCACATCGCCCGGCTCGAGCCGGTCGGCCGCGGCGCCTCGATGGGAGCGATCGGGCGCGTCCACCCGAACGGCGACCTCGACCTCGGCCTCACCATCCGCACGCTCGCGATCGCCGCCGGCGAGATCCACCTCTGGGTCGGTGGGGGGATCGTGTGGGACTCCGACGCCGACGCGGAGGTCGAGGAGTCGCTCGTGAAGGCCCGCCCGCTCCTGCGCCGGCTCTCAGCCGGCGCCGGCGATCCGCGCGAGGGCGGCGTGCGCATCGCGGCCCGGCCCTGACTCCCACCAGCGGGCGTGGCCGAGGACGAAGGTATCCCAGGCCCAGTCGGCCTTCTCGCGGTCGCGCTCGACGCCCCAGTAGTAGTCGAGGAACGAGATGCCGTACTCGAACTGGCACGCCTGGAGCACGTCGGCGAACGCAGCCCGCTCGTCGGGCATGAGCGGCGCCACGCCGTCGTAGGCGCCGACGAGGGCCGCCGCGTGCACGAGGTCGAACGCGGCGTCGTCGCCAGCCGAGATGCGGTTCCAGAAGAAGCAGTTGCGCTCGACGGCGACCGCCAGGTCGAGGATCCGGGGCGCGTAGTCGGCCTGGTGGAAGTCGATGATGCCGCTCACCTCGTCGCCCGAGAAGAAGAGGTTGTTGGTCTGCCAGTCGCCGTGAATCGGCGCCGCCGGAAGCCCGGGCGCGACAGGCCGCAGGCGCGTGAAGACGGCGTTGTAGGCGGCCGCGACCGGCTCCTCCCACGGCACGCCCTCCAGGTACTCGGCGACTGCCGGGCGCGCCGCGGCGAGCGCCGCCACCGCGCGGATCGGCGACTGCGAGACCGTCCCCAGCTGGACGACGAACCCCGCCTGCGGCTGTGGCCGGCGGTCGGGGAAGTCCGCGCCGGCCAGGTGCAGGCGGGCGAGGGCGGCGCCGGCCGCCGCGGCATGCGTCTCGGTCGCGAACGGGTCCCAGCTGTCGGCGCCGGCGTAGACGTCCTCGCCGGCCGCCGGTTCGTGCACCTCGTACCAGTGCCCGCCGTGCTCGACCAGACCGAGAGCACGCGCCGCGGGGACGCCGCGGTCGGCGAGGTGGTTCGAGAGCCGGTGCTGCCTCTCGAGCTGGTCGAGCCGGCGCCCCATCGGCGGCTGCCGCTTCAGGTACACGTCGCCGCGGTGCGTACGGCAGCGGGCGACGGCGAAGAGCCACCGCCGGTGCCGGGCGACGGCGACGGCGCCCTCTCCGAGCACGGCGTCCACCTCGGCGTCCGAGATCGGATCCCAGTAGCGGTCCTCGAGGCCCATGCCTGCCAAGATACCGGTGTGCCGACCGACGTCCTCGTGTCAGCGGGCTGGGTCCGCGAGCGGCTCGGCGACCTCCGCCTGCTCGACGTGCGCGGGCGGGTCGTCGACGGCGAGCCCCGCTACCGGGCCGATCCCGCGTGCTACCGCGAGGCCCACATCCCCGGCGCGGTCTTCGTCGACTGGCGGTCGGATTTCACCGACCGCTCCGATCCGGTGCCCGTGCAGCTCGCCCCGCCGGAGGACTTCGCCGCCGACGCCACACGGCTCGGGATCGGGAACTCGACCGTCGTCGTCGCCTACGACCGGTACCGCAACGTGCTCGCCGGCCGGGTCGTGTGGGCGTTTCGGGCCTACGGCCACCACCACGCGCACGTCCTGGACGGCGGCCTTGACGCGTGGCAGGCCGCGGGCGGACCGTTGCGAAGCGGCGAGGAGCATGCCGTGCCAGCGGTGCCGCCGTACCGGACCGGGCAGCGCGACGACTCGCTCTGGGACATCGACCGCATGCGGGCGACGCTCGACAGCAACGTGCTCGTGATCGATGCCCGCGCCCACGACGAGTATGCGGGCATCGAGACGCATGCCCGCCGGGCCGGCCACATCCCCGGGGCCGTCAACGTGCCGTACCGCAGCCTGCTTCGCGACGACGGCCCGTTCCTGGAACCCGGCGAGCTGCGCGCGGCGTTCGCGGACGCCGGCATCGACGTCGGCGCGATCGACCGCCCGGTGGTCGCCTACTGCAACGGCGGCGTCTCGGCGACGGCCGTCGCCACCGCGCTCGAGGTGGCCGGCGGACCCCGCCCGGCCGTCTACGACGGCTCGTGGAACGAGTGGGGCAACCGCTCGGACACGCCGATCGAGAACTAGCCAATGGCGCTTGCACTCCTGCTCGCGGGCATGGCGCTCGCGGCCGCCGGCTACGCGTCGGCGCGGCGCTTCGACCCCGAGCGGTGGACAGGCCGGGCGCTCAGGACGCTCTTCTGGCTGGGCGCGCCGGCCTCCGGCGTCGTCGCCACCCGCACCGACGTCCACGCCGGGCTCGTGATCGGGCTCGCAGCCGCATGGGTCGTGCTGGGGCTCTCGGCAGCGGCGGTGCTCCGCGTGACGCACGGACGCCCGGCCGGCGAGCGGGCCGAGCTCCTGCTCACCGTCTGCTGGCCCAACGCGGCCTGGCTCGGCTTCCCGGTGTGTGTGGTCGTCTTCGGCTGGGGCGCGCTCCCGCTCGCGGTCGCCTTCAGCCAGCTCTGCACCGGACCGTTCACGCTGGTCGTCCTGCCCGGCCTCGTCGCCGCGCTCGTGCACGAGCAGGCCGACTGGTTCGGGCGCGCCTGGGCGTTTGCGAAGAACCCCTACCTCGTCTGCGTCTCGACCGGCTACGCCCTGGACGCCGCCGGGGTCGGCTTCCCCTCCACCGTCACGTCGGTGGGACGGACGGTGCTTCTCCTCAGCACCCTGCCCGCGTTCGCGGCGGTCGGGGCGGTGCTCGCCGGTCACCGCCTGCGTGTGGACACCGGCACCGTGAGGCTCGTCGCGGCCCGGCTGACCGTGGCGTCGGTGCCGCTGCTCGCCCTGCGCGCGCTCCTGCCGATCCCCGGCCCGTTCGTCGTCTCGGCGGGTATGGCCGTCGGCATGGGGAGCTTCGGAGTCGCGGCCGTGTACGGCGTCCCGACCCGGCGGCTGGCGCCGGTTCTCGCGCTCTCGACGGCGCTGGTTCTGGCAGTTGCCGCGGGGGTCGCAATGGCCCGGAATTGAGCGTTTCTGCGGTGTGCGGGAGCACGCGCGGAGTCCCGCGCGAGTGTCAACTCCGTCCACTTGTGCGCACACCCTGCCCGGCGTAGCCTTTGCGCGGGCCGAAGCGGGACCGTGCCCGTGAGACCGACAAGGAGGGTGTTGGAGTGGCGACCGATCTCGAGCAGTTCGTCGACGCGGAGGGCCGCGCGGAGCGCGTGGCAGAGGTGCGCCGGCGCATCGACGCAGCGGGGATCACCTACATCTACTACCAGTTCATCTCCGTCACCGGCCGGATCATGGGGAAGGGCGTTCCCGCCCCGCACTGGGAGTCGATGGCGCAGAAGGGCTTCCAGCTCGTCTACGGCTCGACCGCAAACCTGTTCGTCGACCGCCACGGCGAGTACATCGGCTACGGCCCGGAGGCCTGGGAGCTCGTCGGCATCCCCGAGCCCGAGACGTTCATGCCGCTTCCCTGGGACCCGAAGGTCGCGCGCGTGTGGTGCACCTGCTTCCGCGGCCGCGAGGACCAGGAGGACGGCGGCTCGTTCTTGACGTCGGACTGCCGCGGCAACCTGAAGCGCATCCAGGCCGAGTTCGAGGCCCGCACCGGCATGCACCTTCGCGCCGGCATGGAGCCCGAGATGATGTGGCTCAAGATGAAGCCGGACGGGACGCCCGACGTCGAGGGCGTCACCAAGCCCTACTGCTACCACATCGACCAGTTCTCCGAGCTCCAGCCCATCATCCACAAGGTGATCGAGTACGGCCAGAAGATGGACCTCGACATGATCCAGGGTGACCACGAGGACGCCCCCGGCCAGATCGAGCTCAACTTCAACTTCGACCGGGCCGAGCACACGGCCGACCGGCTCTCGACCTTCCGCCAGATCTGCAAGCAGGTCGGGCGCGAGCTGAACGTCTTCCCGTGCTTCATGCCGAAGCCGTTCATGGGCGTCTCGGCCAACGGCTGCCACACCAACATCTCGATCTGGAAGGGCGACGACAACACGTTCATGCCCGAGGGCGACGACCAGCGCCTCCCGAGCAAGCTCGGAATGCAGGCGATCGGCGGCATCCTCGAGCACTTGAGCGCGCTGACGGCGGTCACCGCCTCGACGGTGAACTCCTACCGGCGCCTCTGGGACACGGGCTTCTGGGCGCCCGTCTTCGCTGACTGGGGCTTCCAGAACCGCACGACGGCGCTGCGCGTCTCCGCACCGGGCCGGTTCGAGTACCGGTCGGTCGACTCGGCCGTTAACCCCTACCTGGCCCTCGGGGCGCTCATCAAGGCGATGGACGACGGCATCTCCCGCGGCATCGATCCGGGCGAGCCGGAGGAGCGCAACATCTACGAGGCGATGGCCGGCGGCAAGGAGGTCAAGAAGATCCCGATGACGTTCGGCGACGCGCTCGACGCCCTCGACCAAGACGACGTCATCAGGTCGGCGCTGCCCGGCGACATGTGGCGGGTCTTCCGCCACTACAAGCGCGACGAGTGGGAGCGCTACTGCGCCGAGGTCACCGACTGGGACGTGAAGGAATATCTGGACGTGCTGCCCTAGCGGCGGCGGACGTGCTGCCCTAGGAGGCGCCGCATGTGCGGAATCGCAGGAATCATCTACCGGAACGGCAACGGCGGGCGTCCGCTCGGAGCCGACATGACGCGGATGCTCCAGTCCATGAAGCACCGCGGCCCCGACTCGACCGGGTACGCCCTCTACGGGCCGGCCTCGGAGCTCACGCTCGTGCGCTTCACCCTGGCCGACGCCAACGACCCGCGCGACTTCGACTTCACCGAGCGGCTGGAACGCCACCGGGCCGAGGTCGAGGGCCGGATGCGCGAGCTGGGCGCCAAGATCCACGACATCGAGTTCGACACCGAATACGCCTTCCGAGCGGCGCTGCGCTACGACGGCGACCTGAAGCGGCTCGCCGACTACCTCGAGGATGTGCCCGGCTGCGAGGTGCTCTCGCTCGGCAAATCGCTTGAGATCGTGAAGGACCTGGGCGACGCCGAGTCCGTCGCGGATCAGTATGGCCTCGGGAAGTTCCAGGGGACGCACGCCATCGGCCACGTGCGGATGGCGACCGAGTCAGACGTCGACATCTCGGGCGCGCACCCCTACTGGGCCTACCCGTTCGCCGACGTCGCGGTCGTGCACAACGGCCAACTCACGAACTACTTCCAGTGGCGGCGCCGGCTCGAGCGCTCCGGGCACCGGTTCCAGTCCGAGTGCGACTCCGAGATCATCGCCGTCTACCTGGCCGAGAAGATGAGCGAGGGACTCTCGCTCGAAGAGTCGATGCGAAAGAGCCTCGACGACCTCGACGGCGTCTTCACCTATATCTGCGTCACGGGCGACTCGCTCGGCGTCGCCAAGGACGAGATGGCGGCCAAGCCGCTCGTCCTGTACGAGGGTGACGACATGGTGGCGCTCGCCTCCGAGGAGATCGCCATCCGGGCGATCATCGACCACGAGATCGACACATACGACCCGTATGAGCGGGAGGTGCTGGTATGGACGCGCTAGTCGGCGAGCGGCGGATCTCCTACGACGCACGCGGCCTTGCCGAGCCGAATGCCGACGTCCCGAACGTCGCGCTGGTCGACGGGACCGCCGCGGTCTTCGACGCCGCCCCCCTCACGACCCGGCAGATCAACCTGGAGCTGCGCTCCCTGGTCTACGAGCGCGGCGTCACCGACGTCACGGTCAAGAACCCCGGCTCCAAGCACTCGATCGGCGTCGGCATCCTCACCCGCTGCCGGATCACCTTCGAGGGCAGCCTCGGCTACTTCGGCTGCGGCCTCATCGACGGGCCGGAGGTGCACATCACCGGCCGGGTCGGCTGGTCGGCCTGCGAGAACATGATGTCGGGCGTCGTCGTCATCGAGGGCAACGCCGGCTCGCTGACCGGAGCGGCCCTGCGCGGCGGCGACGTTATCGTGAAGGGCCGCGCCGGCGCGCGGAGCGGCATCGACCAGAAGGGCGGGACGATCCTCACGCTCGGGTCGGCCGGCTCCATGACCGGCTTCATGATGCAGCGCGGCCGTCAGATCATCTGCGAGGACGCCGGCCCCGGGCTCGGCGACTCGATGTACGACGGGATCATCTACGTCGGCGGCAAGGTGAAGGCGCTCGGCATCGACTGCGTGCCGGGCGAGTGGACCGACGCCGACACGGAGTTCATCGAGCGTAAGTTCCGGATCTACGGGCTGGGCTCGCCGCCGGAGTTCCAGAAGTTCGTGTGCGGCAAGAAGCTCTACAACTACGACAACCTCGAGCCATCCGAACGGAAGCTGGTGTTGTAAGTGGCATCCGACAAGACATCCTCCAGGCGGAACGTCCTCGGGCGAAGCGGCATCTTCACCCAGGAGGTCATCAACGACATCCATGTGAAGTCCGAGCTCGGCCGCTACCGCATGCGCGGCTTCTCGATGTTCAAGCCGATCCCGCACTGGGACGAGCTCATGTTCATGCCGGGCACGCTCACTCGGTTCGTGATCGAGGGCTACCGCGAGAAGTGCGAGACCAAGACGGTGCTCGGCGCGCGCTTCGCCAAGAAGCCGATCGAGCTCGACATCCCGGTCTACATCACCGGCATGAGCTTCGGCGCGCTCTCGCTGGAGGCCAAGATGGCGCTCGCCAAGGGCGCCTCGATGGCCGGCTCGGCGACGTGCTCGGGTGAGGGCGGGATGATCCCGCCAGAACGCGACCTCTCGACCAAGTGGTACTACCAGTGCATCCAGAGCCGGTACGGGTTCAACCCGCACCACCTGATGCTGGCCGATGCGTGCGAGTTCTTCATCGGCCAGGGGTGCAAGGTCGGCCTCGGTGGCCACCTGATGGGCCAGAAGGTGACCGAGCAGGTCGCCGAGATGCGCTCGCTGCCCGCCGGCATCGACCAGCGCTCGCCCGCCCGGCATCCCGACTGGCTCGGGCCCGACGACCTCTCGCTCAAGGTGCAGGAGATCCGCGAGGCGACCGACTACCAGATCCCGATCCAGCTCAAGCTCGGCGCGGCCCGCGTCTACGACGACGTGCGCATGGCGGCCAAGTGCGGCCCGGACATCATCTACCTGGACGGTGCCGAGGGCGGCACGGGCGCCGGCCCGCACATCGCCACCGAGGAGACGGGCATCCCGCTCATGGCCGCGATACCCGAAGCGCGGCGCGCGCTCGAGGACGTCGGCCTGTCCGACGAGATCGACCTGGTGGTCGCCGGCGGCATCCGAAACGGCGGCGACATCGCCAAGGCGCTCGCGCTCGGCGCGAAGGCCGTCGCGATCGGGCACTCGGCCCTCATGGCGCTCAACTGCAACAAGGAGATCCCGGGCGTCACCGACTACGAGGGCACAATCGGCGTGCCGGCCGGCGAGTGCTACCACTGCCACACCGGCCGCTGCCCGGTCGGTATCACGACGCAGGACCCGGAGCTGCGAAAGCGCCTCATCGTCGACGAGGCCGCCGAGCGGGTCTACAACTTCCTGCACACGCTCACGCTCGAGGTTCAGATGCTGGCCCGCGCGTGCGGCAAGACCAACATCCACAGCCTCGAGCCCGAGGATCTCTGCGCGCTCACCGTCGAGGCGGCCGCGATGGCGAAGGTGCCGCTCGCCGGCACCGACTACATCCCCGGCGTCACCGAGCGCGAGACGCTCGCCGAGATCCGCCGCCTCCTCGAGAAGAAGCACGAGGACGAGGCCATCACCCACGTCGGACAGCCGCTCGAGGCGGCGGGGGAGTAGGAGACGCATGGCAGAACAGGAACGCCACATCCAGATCGACGCCGAGGTCCTCGCAGGCCACCGCTTCCCCTACCAGGAGGACATCTCGCTGATCGAGGACGTCGACCTCCTCGCGGCGACGCCGGGAGAGGACATCAACTGGCTCGAGGACGTCGAGCTCCTCGAGGAGGAGGGCGTCCCCGCCGTCTTCGACCGCTACTCGAACTCGTTCCTTCGGATCTACTTCCCGATCCCTGAGGGTCGCGGCAACGAGATCGCCCGCAAGGTGCTCGTCAAGCACCTCCAGTCCGGCAACTCGTACGGCATCCAGCTGAAGGCCCAGCACTGCAAGTTCCCGCAGCTGGAGCTGGGGCCCTGGGTGGAGGGGTCACAGACCGTCGGGACAGACTGGAAGCCGCCGGTCCTCGAGGGCTGGGAGCCGCCGATTCACTGACAGGCGCCGGCGATCTGGAAGGATCCGACCGCCTGCCGCGTAGCATGAAGCGATGGCGGTGACGATCTCCACGGCGCTCGCATCGCTCGCTCTGGCGGCCGGCCACGGGCAGGCGGTCCACCGCACGGTGGTGATCGGCCACTCGGTGGACGGCCGCCCGATCCACGCCGTCGAGACCGGTACCCGTGGGGAGCCTCGCATCCTTGTGGTCGGATGCATCCACGGGAACGAGTGCGCAGGCATGGCGGTGATCCGAGCGCTGCGGCGGCGCACTCCGCCGAAGCACGCCGACCTGTGGCTGGTGCCGTCGCTCAACCCCGACGGCCGGGCCGCCGGCACGCGCCAGAACGCCCGCGGCGTCGACCTCAACCGCAACTTCTCGGCGGGGTGGTCGCGGCACGGGTCGCCGGGGAGCACCTACTACTCGGGCCCGCGGCCCTTCTCCGAGCCCGAGACGCGCGCGGCCCGGCAGCTCGTCGCCGCCGTCCGGCCGAAGGTCACGGTCTGGTACCACCAGCACATGCGGCTCGTGTGGACGTCGGGGACGAGCGTCGCCGCCGGCCGGCTCTACGCAAGCATGGTCGGCCTCCGGCTCTACGTCCACCGCTCGCCGGGCGGCGCCGCGTCGCGCTGGATCCGCCACCGGTTCCCGCGCCTGCACGCGTTCGCGGTGGAGCTCCGGGCCGGGCGGCTCACGCGCGGCG
>DATIDU010000092.1:0-2305 GCA_035456145.1 Gaiellales bacterium
CCGCGACCCAGGCGGAGCTGGGCGGGCCGGGCGGGAAGTCAAACCCGGAGGAGCTCTTCTCGGCGGCGCTTGCCAACTGCTTCACCTCGACGCTCACGAGCATGGCGCGGTCGCGCGAGATCCCGCTCGGCGAGATCGAGACGCGCGTCTCGACCCGGCTCGCATGGGGCGGCGGCGCGGAGCACCACCTCTCGAACGCCGAGCTCCACACCCGGGTCGAGTCGTCCGCGCCGGAGGCGGACGTGCGCGCGCTGATCGCCGACGCCGAGGCCCACTGCCCGGTCTGCCAGGCGATCGCCGGCAGCATGGCACTGCGGGTGACCGCGGACGTGGTCGGCGGATGAGCATCGTCCTCTACTCGCATCCGGCGTCGAGCAACGCGATGAAGGTGCGGTTCCTGCTCGCCGAGCTGGGCATCGAGTACGAGTCGAAGTACGTGTCGCTCGCCCATCCGCGGCCGGACTGGTACCGCGAGATCTATCCCTTCGGGACGGTGCCCTTCATGCGCGACGGCGACCTCGAGCTGGGCGAGTCGAACGCGATGCTGCGCTATCTCGCCAACCGGGAGGGGCGCACCGACCACTACCCGGCCGAGCCGGCCGACCGCGCCCGGGTCGACTGGGCGCTCGACGCCTGGAGCACGCAGTTTCGCGGCGCGTTCTTCCCGGCGGAGCGGATCGGGATCATGCACGTCGACATCGACGTCGGCGGAGGCCGGGCGGAGGACGCCGACCAGGAACAGCTCGCCGAGGCGATCGAGGCGGTCAAGCCCAAGCTCGACCTGATGGAGCGGTTCGTCGCCGGGAACGGCACGGTGCTCGGGACGTTCACGATCGCCGACTGCGCGTTCGCGCCGGTGCTGTGGCGCTGGTACCGGCTGCCGCTCGCGTTCGACCCGTGGCCGAAGGTCTCGCTCCTGCGCGACACGGTCACCGCCAGGCCGGCATTCGCGGCGCTGGAGAAGCTCGCGTGACGATCCCCGATGCGGTCCGGGCCCGCGACCTCGTGGGCTACGGACGCACGCCCCCGGCCTGGAGGTGGCCGGACGGCGCCCAGGTCGCCGTGAACCTCGTGCTCGTCTACGAGGAGGGCTCCGAGTACTCGGTCATGTGGGGCGACGACCGAAACGACGGCTGGGGCGAGTACGCCGACCCCGGCGTGCAGCCCCCGCAGCGCGATCCCGGCACCGAGTCGCACTACGAGTACGGCAGCCGGGCCGGCGTGTGGCGGCTCGCGCGGATCTTCGACTCGTTCGACGTCCCGGTCACGGTGTCGGCGGCGGCGGTTGCGCTCGAGCTGAACCCGGCCGTCGCGGAGTGGATGCGCGAGCACGACCACGACCTGCTCGGCCATGGCTGGCGCTGGACCGAGGCCTGGACGTTCTCCCGCGAGGAGGAGGGCGAGTCGATCAGGCGGGCCATCAACACCTACGAGCGGGTGCTCGGCGCGCGGCCCGACGGCTGGAACTCGCGGGGCTGGCCGAGCGAGAACACCCGCGGCCTCCTGCGCGAGATCGGCGGCTTCCTCTACCACTCGGAGGGGTCGGCCGACGACGTGCCCTACTACGAGGTCGTCGATTCCGAGCCGATGCTCGTGATCCCGTACTCGAAGACATACAACGACTCGCGCTTCCTGATGAACCCGGGCTTTGCGAGCCCGCGCGATTTTCTCGACACGTGCGTTATGGGGCTCGACGAGCTTCTGCGCGAGGGCGAGTCGCGGCGCACGCTGATGACGGTCGCGGTGCACGCCCGCTGGAGCGGGCAGGCCGCGCGCGCGGCCGCGCTGCGCATGTTCCTGGAGCATGCGACGGCCCAGCCGGGGGTCACGTTCATGCGCCGCCGCGACGTCGCCCGCTGGTGGCTCGACACGTACCCGCCGGCGTGAGGTGCGTCGTCTACCGCGGCGTTGGCGGCCGCGAGATGGTCGAGATCGGGGAGCGGCCCGACCCGGAGCCGGGCCGGTTCGAGGTCGTGATCGCGCCACCCTTCGCCGGCGTCAACCCGGCCGACGTGCTCCAGCGCGAGGGCCGGCACCCGCCGCCGCCGGGCTGGCCGGCCGACGTGCCCGGGCTGGAGGTGGCTGGACCGGTGGTGGCGGTCGGCGCGGGCGTGACGTCGCTCGCAGTCGGCGACCGCGCATTCGGCCTCGTCGGCGGCGGCGGGATGGCCCAGAGCGTGCTCGCCTCGGAGCGTGAGCTCGTCCGCGTGCCCGACGCGCTCGACGCGCGCACTGCCGCCGCGGCGCCGCAGGCCTTCCTCACCGCCTTCGATGCGATCGAGCAGGCCGGCCTCGCGGCGGGGGA
>DATIDU010000093.1:0-13959 GCA_035456145.1 Gaiellales bacterium
CTCGTCGATGTCCACGGCGCGCATGACCTCCGCGATCCGGCTCGGATCGGCCCGCATGACCGTGGCGAAGTAGAGCAGGTTCTCCTCGATGGAGAGGTCGAGGTACACCGACGGCGCCTGCGTCACGTAGCCGACGTGGGCCCGCAGCTCTGCCGAGCCGGCCGGCTTGCCGAGCACGTTCACCGCGCCTCCCTGAACGATCTGCACGCCGACGATCGCCCGCATCAGCGTCGACTTGCCGCACCCGGACGGGCCGAGCAGGCCCGTCACCTCGCCCTCCGGCACCTCAAGGTCGATCTCGTGCAGCACCTCCGAGCCGCCGCGCACGACCCGAAGCGCCTTCGTCTCGATGGCGGGCGAGGACGGCATAGGGCGTCAATCTAGCCAGTGGGCGCGGCGTCCGTGTGGTGTCCGTCAGCGCGCGTTGACCTGCGCCAGCGCGCGGGCCGCCGCGACCGCCCGCGACCCGCCGAAGCTGTCTGCGGGACCGAGCACCACCATCTGCATGCCGTTCTCGAGCCATGTGACGCTGTTCGGGCCGGTGCCGCCCGCCATGAGCGCGCCGCGTACGCCCGGCACCAGGAGCACGAGCCGGTTCTCGGTGCAGACGTCGCATTCGGATGCCAGCTCCCGGACGGCCCTCGCGCCGAACCCGTCCGGCAGCGGCGCCGCGGTGAAGCGGAAGGCGCCGTATCGCGATCCGGCGCCGTAGAGGACGAGCGCGGCGTGACTGCTGCCCGCGTACACGCCCTTCGGTCGCCCGAGTTCAGACGCGAGCCGGACGTGGACCGGGAGCCGCAGGACCGCGCGCTCGGGTGCGCCCGCGAGGCGGCGGAAGCCCGGCTGGTGGCGGCCGAAGGAGATGGTGGGGCCACACGCGCATCCGGCGTTCGGGTGCGTGAGCCCCCACCCGAGGAGGCCGGCGACTGCCAGCGCGATCACGACGGCAGCCAGCCGCCGACCGCCCGCCGGCCGCGGACCGTCCGCGTATGCCCCCCATTTTCCAGCCCGCATCGACACGACTCCCACTAGGACGCCCGCCGGCTTGTGAAAGTTCCTTTCGAGCTGCCGCTTGGGTCGGGGCGAGCTGGCGTGTTGGGAGTGTCACAGAGGTCAAATGACACTCCGCGCGGCAGAGTGGCCACGCCGACGGCCACTTGGCGGTGACGACGGTCGAGTGGCCGTGCCCATGGCCAAATGGCACCCGCGCGCCGACACCGGCCTCACGACGCCTGCGCCTGCTCCGCGCGCACCGCCCCTGCCGCCGCAGACGACAGCCGCCCCGACAACAGGACGATGGCCGCGACGAGGCAGAGCGGGATCAGAAGCGCCGCGCGCAGGCCGGCTTGGCTCGATGCGAAGCCGATGATCGCGGGGCCGCTCACACCGCCGAAGTAGCCGATGGTGAAGAGGCGCGAGACGACGCCCTCCAGCGTGCCCAGGCCCGCATTTCCGGCGGCGCTCACCACGGTCGGGATGACGGGGCCGAGCCCGAGGCCGAGGAGCGTGAACCCGACGATGCCGGTCGCTGCTCCGGGCACGGCGAGCGCAACCGCCAGCCCGCCCAGCGCCACCGTCGCCGAGACGCGGACCAGGCGCACCGGCCCGACCGCGGCCACGACGCGGTCACCGGCGAATCGCGCCCCGACCATGCCGAGCGAGAACCCCGCGAACCCGGCGGCGGCGACGGCCGGTGTCGCGCCGGCCTCGTCGCGGATATAGACCGCGCTCCAGTCGGCCGCCGCTCCTTCGCTCAGGAACGAGCCGAACGCGATCAGGCCGAGGATGACGAGCGGGAGCGACCACGCGTCCCGCGTGCCGGCGGCGGCGTGGGCGCGGGCGGCGCGATGCGGAAGGCGCGCGAGCATCGGAGCCGACCCGGCGGCGACCGCCGCCGCCACGATGCCGAACTGCGCCACGGGGCGCGCACCGGCTGCCGCGGCGAGCACGCCCGCCAGCGCGCCCCCCAGGAGCCCCAGGCTCCACATCCCGTGAAAGCCCGACATGAGGGGCCGCGCGGCGCTCCGCTCGACGACGACCGCCTCGGCGTTCATCGCCACGTCCACCATCGCCGCCTCCACGCCGAACACGACCATCGTCGCCGTGAGGGCCGCCAGGTTGCCGACGAGCGCCGCCGCGACCAGCGTCGCGGCGAAGAGCGGGATCCCCACCCGGACGACCACCCAGGCGCCGACGCGAGCCGCGACGATCCCTCCGAGGCGCCCGCCGATCAGCGTGCCCGCTGCCATTCCGAAGAGCGCGACGCCGAGCCGGCCGTCGGAGAGGCCGAGGCTGTGCTTGATCGCCGGGATCCGCGACGCCCACGACCCGGCGATCAGCGAGTGCGCCAAAAACGCCGTCGCGACCGCAACGCGGCCCGCGTGCCGGTCGAGGAGGCCCGCCATGACCCGAGGCTAGTAGACTTGCCCCGATGACGTTCTGCACGGTGACGGTCCGTGGTCGCGCGAGGTCGCGGCCACCGTGCCCGGCTCGCTGACGGGCAGCACTTTCTCCGCAGCCCTCGCCTGGCCGCAGAGGTCGTCGCCGGGGCCGGCATCGCGCGGTCCGACCTCGTCGTCGAGGTGGGCGCCGGCACGGGCCGCCTGACGGCGCCGCTCGCTGAGGCCGCCGGGAGCGTGGTCGCCGTCGAGCTCGATCCGGCCCTGGCCGCGGGCCTGCGCCGGCGCTTCGCCCGTGAGCCCGTCGTCGTGGTCGTCGAGGGCGACGCGCTCCTCGTCCCGTTCCCGGCCGGGCCGCATCGCGTCGCCGGCAACGTCCCGTTTCACATCACGACGGCGCTGCTCCGCCGGGTGCTCGACGACCCCGCTTCATCGTGCACCGCGGCCGACCTCATCGTGCAGGACGGGCTGGCGCGGAAGCGATGCGCGATGCGGCCGTGCACGATGCTCTCGCTCTCCTGGCTTCCCTGGTGGAGGCTCTCGATCGAGCGCCTGCTCCCGCTCGGGTCGTTCGAGCCGCGGCCGTCCGTCGACGCCGCGATCCTTGCGGCGCGCCGCCGTGAGCCCGCGCTCCTCCCGGCGCACGCGGCGCCCGCGTATCGCATGCTCCTGCGACGGGTGTTCGACCGCGCCGACCGGCCTCTGCGCCAAACGGCCGGGCTCGGCACGACGCGCTGGAAGCGGCTCGCGCGCGACCGCGGCCTGCCCTACGACGCCCGTCCCCGCCAGCTCGACGTGTGGGACTGGGTCGCGCTCTTTGCCGAGCTGCGCTACTCCTCGCCGTCGTAGTAGCCGACCTGCGGCGTCCCCTGGACGAGCATCCGCAGCGGAGCGCCGTCGCCGATCGGGCGTGCCGAGACGCCGATCTTGTCGCTGTCTGGGTAGACGGCGATCTCGAGGTCCGCCTGGGTCGAGACCATCAGCACGCGCACCGGCTCCTGCGTGTCGTTTCGGAGCTGGTGGGCACCGCGCTCGCCGCAGGGGAAGGCAACGACGTCCCCCTCCGTCAGCCGCCGCTCACCGGAGGGGTCGCGCAGCGTCGGCTCGCCGTGAACCACGATGCACATCTCCTCGAGCGCGTTGTGCCAGTGGTAGGGGAACGTGCGCTGGCCCGGCTCGATCTCGTACAGCGTCGCACCCAGCTTCTCCGCGCCGAGGCGCTTCGCGATGCTCGTTGCGCGGGTGCGCCAGCCGTCGCGGTCGTTCGTCCGGTCCCAATCGTCTCCGTGGATGTTCACGTCCGCCACGGGGCACACGCTACCAGCGTTTCGTCCGCGGCAGCCCCCGGGAAACCTACGGCAGCAGGTGCACCGTTCGGCTGATCAGGGTCATGTCCAGGATGCGGCGGATCGAGGGCGACGTGCACACCAGCTCGAAGCGCGCGCCCCGCTCCTGCATGCGCTGCGCCGAGGCCAGGATCACGCCCAGCG
This sequence comes from Gaiellales bacterium, assembly GCA_035456145.1. GTDB lineage: Bacteria > Actinomycetota > Thermoleophilia > Gaiellales > JAICJC01 > JAICJC01. Next base: position 3,890 of record DATIDU010000093.1, read on the forward strand.
CCGTCGAGTCGAGAAACGTCACGTCGCTCGCGTCGAGGCGGAGGATCGTGCCGACCGACTTCTCGGCGGCCTCCAGGGCATCCCGGAGCGCGTCGGCCGAATCGATGTCGAGCTCGCCCTGGACGTGGACGATCGTGGCGGATTCGTCGACCTCGGTCTGTGTGAAGGTCGGTCCTGCCGTGTTCCGCTCCATGCGGTTCACGTTACCCGCTCCGCGCGGGGGACGAACCCACCACTCCAGCTACCGCAGCCGGCGGGCGAACGTGACCGACCCATTCCCGTCGCCGGCGTCGCGGTCGACGCTCCAGCGGCTCGTGAGGCGGTCCATGACCTCGCGGGCCACGGGGTCGTCGAGGATCGTCTCCGCCCCGGGTGCCGAGACGACGATCTCGATCGCGCCCGCCGTGGGCCGGAACTCCACACGGAGATCGCCGCCGTCACCGTGGGCGACCGCGGCGGCGCACACCTCGGACAGCACGAGCTTCGACTCCTCGACCTCATCGTCCCCGGCATCCGCGAGGATGCCGCTGAGCGCAGCGCGGCAGACGGTGAGGAAGGAGGCGTCGGCCGGCAGTGTCAGGCGGACATGAGAATCGGACGTCACGTGTGAACCGTACCGTCGTCCTCGATCTCCCAAACGCGGCCGGTCGCCGACGGGTCGCCGGTCAGGTCGTGCTTGCCCTTGCCATCGCCTGCGGCACGGGGCCGCTCGCCGGGGAGCGGCTCCGCCGCTCCATCGAGTCCGTCGCAGCCGAGACGGCCGGCACCCTGACGATCGATGCGGTCGCCGAGCGGGGATCGCTCGACCTGTCGCTCTCGGCGTCGCCGGACGCCGGATGGGCCGACCGGGCGGCGTCGCTGCTCGAGACCCACGGAGCGGTACGGACGGCGGGCGGAGTCCGGATCCAGGTTCGGCGGACGGCGCTCTCCCGCGTTCCCGATGTTTGACGGAGCGGCCGAACCGCACACATCCGGATGAAGGCCACCGAAGGAGCACGCCAACCCTATGACAACACGGCAGACGACATCTCCCGAGATCCGCCCCGCCCACGAGGCGGCAGACCGTGAGGCGCTGATCATGCGCCACGCGAAGCTGGTGCGGTCGATCGCACGCCGCTATACGGGCCGCGGGCTCGCGTACGAGGACATCGTCCAGAGCGGCTACATCGGCCTGATTCAGGCCGTCGACCGGTTCGATCCCGATCGCGGGGTGCCGCTCCGCGCGTATGCCGCGCGCACGATCGAGGGCGAGATCATGCACCTCTTCCGGGACCGAGGCTGGGCGCTGCGCGTGCCGCGCTCGCTCCAGGAGATGAGCCGCCGCATGGCCGTCCTCTCGGAGCGCCTGAGCCACAAGCTCGGCCGGACGCCGACTCCCGAGGAGCTTGCCGAGGCGTCGGGCGAGGATGTGGAGCGCGTCACCGAGGCGCTCTGGGCCCAGCGCGCCTACACCGTGGAACCGCTGACCGAGAGCCCCGCCACCGACGAGTCGGAGCGTTCCGGCGCGGCCGGCCGCGAGCTGAGCGTCGACGAGCCGGGCTTCGACGGTGTGCTGCGGCGCGACACGCTCGAGCGGGCGATCCGCCGGCTGCCTCCCCGCGAGCGCACCATCGTCGCTCTCCGGTTCCTCGACGATCTGACCCAGTCCGAGATCGCCGCCCGGATGAGCATCAGCCAGATGCACGTCTCGCGGCTCCTGCGCGCGTCGCTCGACCAGCTGCGCGACGAGCTTCACGCGATCGAGACCGCCGCCTGACGACGAAGGCCGTCACCCGGGCCGGATAACGTCGCCCGAGTCCAGGTCGATGTCGAGGCGTTCCTCGCCGGGGGCGTCGGCGAGCGCGACGCCGTTTCGCCGGTAGTACTCGGGTTCGACGAGGTGCAGCGGCGTGGCGACCTCGATGCCCGCCGGCCCGGCGCTGGCGACTCCCGTCGGCAGGAACCGGCGCGTGCCCGATGCGAGCTCGACCTCGTACCCCACGAGCCGCTCGAGCCCGGGGTCGAGGACGAGCTCCGAGACGTGGCCCAGCACCTGCCTTCCGATCACGACTGGCGCGCTCAGCACGCTTGTCGCGGACCGGCGATTCACGCGCTCATCATTCCCTCCCGCTTCCCAGGCAAAACGGGTGCGTCGCGCGCAACAGACAGCTATGCCGAGGCGGCGGCGATGGCGTCCTCGCGGGACGGCTGTGTCGACAACTTCGTATCGAGCCCGGTGAGGGTGAGCAGCCGGTGCACGCCGTGTCCCGACGTGGCCGCCACCGCGATCGCGAAGCCGGTGCCGCGCTTGGCGGCCTGCTCCTGGGCGGTGATCAGGACGCGCAGCACGGCGGAGTCGATGAACGTCGTCTCCGACAGGTCGATCGCCAGCCCGGTTGCCGTCTCGAGCGCCGATTCGATGCGGCGGCTCACGTCGGTTGCGGTGGAGAGGTCGTGCTCCCCCCGCAGCGTGACCACCTCGACCTTGCCGATGCGCTCGACGTCGATGCCGTTGGCGCCGTTCGTCATCCAGGGCAGGTTAGCCAACGGGCGGGGTCACTCCGCAGCTCCGGCGAGCGCGAAGCGCATGCGCACCTCGGTGCCGCCGCCCTCCGGGGTGCCGATCTCGACTGATTGAGCGATCGCCGCGATGACGGGCAGGCCCACCCCGAGCCCGGGGGTGTCGACCCGCGGCGCCATGCCGCCGCCGTGGTCGCGCACCGTCACGGCGAGGCTCCCGTCGACGTGGGTCGCGATGACGTTGATCGTGCCGCCGCCGACGCCGGCCGCGTAGGCGTGGACCACTGCGTTCGTGCACGCCTCGGTGACGGCCAGCGCGATGTCGGCGATCACGTCGTCATCGACATCCAGGCCCGAGAGCAGGCCGCGCAGGGCGTGGCGAACCAGCGGAACTCCGGGAGCGGCCGCGGCAATTTCGATCTCAACCCGTTCCGAGACCGTCTCCATTCCGGGAGGATACCCCGAGGTGTCGTCGGGGAACCCTCATGAATGTGCCAGGATCCGAAGGACGACGACGGCCATGTCGTCGGCCGGGGCAACGGGTTGGAACTCGAGCACTGCGCGCTCGATGCGCTCGGCGATCCCCGTCGCCGAGAGCCCCGAGCAGGCCGCGAGGAGGTCGCGCAGGCGGGTCTCGCCGAACTGCTCGCCGCTGCGCCGCTCCTCGACGACGCCGTCCGTGTAGAAGACGACCGACTCGCCCGGCGCGAGCACCGTGTCGCGGTCGGCCACGTCGATCTCGGGGTAGATGCCGAGCAGCGTCCCCGGCGACGTCGCCTCCTCGACCGCGCCGTCGTGGCGCAGGACGAGCGGAGCCGGGTGCCCCCCGGCACAGGCGGTCAGGAGGGCACCGTCGCGGTGCGCGGCGAGCCGGCCCGCGGCGACGGTGCAGAAGCTCTCCTCGCGCACCTCGCGCAGGAGGGCCCGGTTCAGCCGCTCGAGCACCGCGGCCGGCGAGGACTCCCGGAAGGCGGCGGCGCGGAGCGTGTGGCGGGCGAGGCCGGTGATCGCCGCCGCCGCGGCGCCCTTCCCGCACACGTCGCCGATGGCGATCGCCCAGGCTCCGTCGCCCGTCTCGAACGCGTCGTAGAAGTCGCCGCCGATCTCCGAGCCCTCGCCGGCCGGGTGGTAGATCGCCGCGATCTCGGCAAACGGGATGTCCGGGAGCGTCGGCGGGAGGAGCGTACGCTGGAGCGTCCGCGCGACCTGGTCGCGATCCTGGTAGAGGCGGGCGGTGTCGACGGCCGTCGCCGCCCGGCGGGCCAGCTCCGCGGCGAACGCGAGGTCGGTGGCGTCGTAGCGGCGGTCGGAGAGAGTTGTCGCCAGGGTGATGACCCCGTGTGTGCGACCGCGGCTACGCAGGGGGACGACTATCGCAGATCGCAGCCCCAGCCGCTCGAGGACGTCGCGCCTCACCGCGTCGGCGGGGCCGACGAGGGAATCGGCGGTGGCCTCGGCCTTGAGCTCCGCCATCCCGGACTGCGCCACTCGTGTCGCGGCGTGATCCGCATCTCCGAGGCCTACGAGCTCCTCCACGAGCCGCGCCATGCCCGGATCCGCGTGGGCGGCGAGACCGGCCGTGGCCTCGCCGGTCACCTCGATGAGGCACCAGTCGGCGAGCCACGGCACGAGGAGCCGCGCGAGGCTCGCCAGCGCGGAGTGGTAGTCGAGCGACTCGCCCAGGACCTCGCTTGACTCGGCGAGCAGCGTGAGCCGGCCGCGGGCGAGCATCTCGGCCTCGTAGAGATGGGCGTGGTCGACCGCAAGCGCGATCCGGCCGGCGGCGAGCCTGATCAGCTCGACCTCGTCGGGCCAGAACCGCCGCCGCTCGACGGAGCCGACCTGAACCACGCCGAGCACGCGCTGGCCGATCCGAAGCGGCGCTCCGAGGATGGTGCTGACGCCGGCCTCGCGCAGCGACGCGTTCACGAAGTCGGAGGGCCCCAGGTCGTCGAACACCATCGGCTCGACCGACTCCGCAATCCGTCCTGCGACGCCGGTCCCGAACGCGATACGCAGGGAGCCATCCGTCCGCTCGAAGCCCAGCGCCGCGCGCATCTCAAGAGAGCTGCCCGACATGTCGGTCAGGAGCACGGCGGCCGAGTCCGTCCCGAGCTCGGTGTGCAGGCGGTCGAGCACCTCCGGTAGGAGGTCGTCGAGCGCGAGGTGCGAGAGCGCGGCATCGGTGATCCGCTGGAGGCTCCGCGCGACCCGTGTGGACTCGCGGGCCTCGCGCAGGAGCTCCGCACCGTCGAGCGCGAGCGCGACCCGGCGGGCGATGTCCTCGGCCGCGGCGAGATCGGCCGGCCCGAAGGGCGACCGCTCCCGGCCCCCGGAGAGGATCATCGCGCCGAGCGACCGCCCGCGGGCGGCGAGCGGTACGACCATCGCGGATCGCAGATCGAGCTCCTGGAGAATGGCCAGGTGCTCGGCATCCCGCACGCGCTCGCGCAGCACCTCCTCCGTCAGGTTCGCGACGACCTCGGCCCGGCCGTCGACGAGGACGCGGCGGATGTACGGCGCCTGCGGGTCGGGCGGATGCGCGCGCAGCCGCTCGGCGACCTCCGCACGCTCCGGCTGCGCATGAGCGATCGCCGCCCGCTCGAGGTTCCCATCGGCGTCGAGGACGTCGATGACAACGAGGTCGGCGAGCCATGCCGCCGCGATCCGCGCCACACTCTGGAGCCCCGCGCGGGGCTCGACCGAAGCGGCCAGGATCTCGCTCGTCTGAACCAGGAGCTCGAGGCGGCGCTCGCGCTCGGCCTCCTGCGCCCGCTCGGCCTCGAGCGCCACCGCAACGACGCCGACCGGCCGGCCGTCGGCGTCCGTGACCGGGCCGACGGCGGCGTGCACGCGAAGCGGCGACCCATCGCCGCGGCGGACGTCGAACTCCCCTTGCCAGGCCCGGCCGGCGGCCGCCCGCTCGCCGATCTGGCGGGCCAGGCCGCGCTGGTTCTCGGGGATGACGAGATCCAGGACGGACCTGCCGACCGCGGCATCCGACGCGATGCCGAACAGTTTCTCGGCGGCGGGATTCCAGACTGCAACCCGGAGGTCGGACTCGGCGACCACGACCGCTGTCGGAGCCTGACCAATCACATCCGCCGCCACGATCTCCTCGATGACGCGCATGGCCCTCCGAGCGTTGTCCCTGACAAACCCACGCTATCTGCGGCGGTGGATCGTGTCAACGCGGACCCGGGGGCGCGGCGAAGTCGATCATCTACGCTGTCGCGATGGCGACCACGCCCGAGGATGTCCGGCTCCAGGCATCCGATTCAGCTGTGGCCCGGGCGGTCGTGGGGCCCGTCCTCCTGGCACTCGGTGCCCGAGCCGGGCTGGACGTCGGGCGGCTCGACGAGCTCGCCATCGCGCTTGACATCGCGATCGGCTCCGCCGTGCCGGGACCGGTGACGACCGACCTGCGCCGAGCCGGAGGCAGCGTCACCGTCACCGTGTCGCCGGTTGCCCCCGATCGGCTCCAGGGCCGCCGGGTGCTGCTCGAAGGCCTCTCGGCCTCGGTCGTCGAGGACGGCGACGCTATCGCGCTCACGCTCGATGCGTGAGACGGTCGACGCCCTTGCGGCGCGCGCGGCGGGCGGCGATGCCGCCGCCCGCGACGAGCTGATCATCAGGCTCGCGCCGATGCTCTCGCGGCTCGCCCGCCGCTTCGAGGGGCGCGCGCAGCGCGAGGACCTTGAGCAGGCCGGCGTGCTTGGCGTCCTCTCGGCGATCCCGGGATACGACTCGAGCCGGGGCACCGCCTTCGCGACCTACGCGACCCCCTTCGCGGCCGGCGAGATGCTGGCCGTTCTGCGCGGCGCCGCACCCGTCCACGTCTCGCGGACCGGGCGCGATCTCGCGGCGGCGGTCGAGGCGGCCGCTGACGCGCTCGCGGCCGCTCAGGGCCGTCCGCCGTCGGCCGCCGAGATCGCCGTGGCGGCCGGCCTCGATGAGGAGGAGGTCGTGACGGGGCTCGCTGCCCGTCGCGCCCTGGCACCGCCGGCGCCGGACACGGCGATCGAGGACGCCGCCGGCAGCGAGGACGCGGTCGAGGCGCTCGAGGCGCGGCTCGCCGTGGGCGGCGTGCTGAGCGACTTGGACCCGCGATCACAGGCCGTCCTCGTCATGCGGTTCGGCCTCGAGCTGAGCCAGGCGGAGATCGGCGAGCGGCTCGGGATCTCGCAGATGCACGTCTCGCGGCTTCTCCGCGCGGCGCTCGCCGAGCTGGACACCCGCCTGGGATGAGCGGCGGGCGGCCCTCGCGGGCCGCCCGCTCTCCCCCCAACCCATGGGGAGACCTGGAGATTGCGGGCGTTGTCTACCCCGGTCCGGGCGAGGCGAAACGAGAGCCTACGTCGGGGGACAGTCCCTGAACGTTCGCCGTGACGATGTCGCGGCGCGTTCGTGGCACACCGTGCGTCGGCACGTTCCTGGCACCGTCGCGCCGTCGTCACGGAACTGCGACGCACGAGGTTCAGGGACTGTCCCCCATCTCGGGAGCCGCGACTCCGGCTCGAACCGCTGGCCACGATCAGCGGCATTGTCGACCGGCCGTTGACCTAGACTGGTCGGAGATGGCGAGATGGAGCTGGCTCCCGCGTGCATGGCGCCAGGCTCCGGTCATGCCCGAGGATGAGCCGTTGGTCTTCGCCGGCTCGGCCAGTCCGCGGCTGGCGGGTGCCATCTGCCGCCACCTTGGGGTCGAGGTTGGACGCAGCGAGGTGCTGCGCTTCTCTGAGGGCACGCTGTTCGTGCGTGTCCTTCAGAACGTCCGCGGGCGACGGGTCTACCTGGTGCAGTCGACGGTCTTTCCGGCCAACGACCACTTCATGGAGCTGCTCTTCTGGATCGACGCTCTCAAACGGGCCAGTGCCGAGTCGGTGACCGCCATCATCCCGTACTTCTCGTACGGCAAGGGCGACAAGAAGGACGAGCCCCGAGTCTCCATCCGTGCGCGCGTTTGCGCAGACGCGATCGAGGGCGCCGGCGCGGACCGCGTCGTGACGATGGACCTGCATGCCCCGCAGATCCAGGGGTTCTTCCGCGCGCCGGTGGATGACCTTTACGCCGTCGACCGCCTGTGCGCGGCGCTGCGCGGCCGCCTGCCCGAGCGGCCGGTGGTCGTCTCGCCCGACGCCGGCTTCGCCAAGAAGGCGCGCGCCTATGCCGAGCGCCTCCACGCCCCGCTGGCGATCGCCGACAAGACCCGCGTGGGCCACGAGGGGCGCACCGAGAAGGTGAGCCTGATCGGCAACGTTGCCGATCAGGACGCGCTCGTGGTCGACGACTTCACAATCTCGGGCGGCACCCTGATCGAGGCGGCCGAGGAGCTGCGGCGCTGCGGCGCGCGCTCCGTCGTCGCCGCCGTCACCCACGCCGTGTTCGCCCGCGGAACCGCTGCGCGCCTCGATGCCAGCCCGATCGAGCGCCTCTTCGTGACAGACACCGTCGAGACGCAGCCCGAGCCGCTGGGCCCACGCGTCGAGGTCGTGTCGGTCGCGCCACTGTTCGCGGAGGCGATCCTGCGAATCCATCGCCGAGAGAGCATCTCGAGCCTCTTCATGGGCGACCAGTCGGCCAACGGCCGCTGACGAACCTCGAAGCGGAGAGGGAGGGATTCGAACCCTCGATGGAGGTTTACCCCCCATACCCACTTAGCAGGCGGGCGCCTTAAGCCGCTCGGCCACCTCTCCGGGTACGGAGCCCGCACGGCAAAACGCGCCGAACCCCGCTCAGTACGATACCGCCTCATGTGGCGGCGCGTACTCGTCGTATGGTCGGCCAGTCGTATCGCCGTCTTGAGCCTCGGACTCATCCTCACGACGCAGCTCGGCTGGCATCGCGCGCTCGAGCCGTGGCAGACCACGTACTTCCGCGCGATCACGGGCTGGGACTCGGTCTATTACCTGAAGCTCTCCCACACCGGCTACCACCCGGGGAAGGACCTCGCCTTCTTCCCGTTCTACCCGGCCACGATCTGGACGACCCGAGAGGTGGTGCGGGTGGGAGACGGTGTCGCCGCCCTCGCGATCTCAAACCTCGCAGTCCTGGCGGGGCTGGCCGGCATGTACGTGCTCGCCCGCGACCGGCTGAGCGAGGATCACGCCCGCCGCGGGATCCTCTACCTCGTCCTCTCGCCGTACGCTTTCGCGCTCGCCATGGCGTACTCGGAGGGCCTCTTCCTCGCGCTGGCGACGTGGCTCTTCGTCCTGTCCGACCGGCGCCGAGACCTCTGGGCGGTGCCGCTCGGGCTCGCGGCCGGGCTGACCCGGGTGACCGGCCTCGCGCTGGTCGCGCCCCTCGCTCTGCGCGCATGGCGGCGGCGGACGGTCGGATCGTGGCTGCTCGCCGCGAGTCCGCTGGCGGCATTCGGGGTGCACGCGGCGTGGCTGCAGCACGCCGTGGGCGATCCGCTCGCCATGGTGCACGTGCAGAGCCGCTGGGGTGGGCATCCGGCGTTCCCGTTCGTCAGCCTCGCCGACGAGTTCCTTGATTTCGTCCGCACGCACGACGTGTTCTTCCTGGTCGTCGGCTTCACCGTCGTCGCATACCTGGCGCTGCTCGTGCCGATCCTGCGCCGCGAGATCTTCGCACCCACCCGGTGGGAGGACGTCCTCTACGTCGGCGGGATCTTCGCCATGCCGCTGCTCTCGGGCGTCCTTCAGTCGTCCGGGCGGTTCGGCCTCGTGGCGTTCCCGCTCGTCTTCGCGATGGCCGATCTCGGCCTTCGCAGCGAGCGCATCCACCGCGCGTACGTCATCTACGCCCCGACAGCCCAGATCATCCTCTTCGCCGCCGCGGCTCTGGGCTACCGCCCGCCATAGATGACTACCGCACGTCTACCGCACGTGGAACGTCGTGCGGCCGATCGAGGTGCCCTCGGGCTGTGACGCCGGGTACGCATAGAGGAAGAGCGTGTAGGTGAAGCCGCGGTGCAGGCGGCGCCGGCCGCTGAAGGTGAACGACGTCGCGTTGACGAACCGTGGCCGTTGCGCCTCCTCGCCCCCGTGGAAGAGGCGGAACGAGTAGCCGAAGAGCGTTGCGCGCCTGAGCCACGACGCCGTCGGGGTCCTGTCGCCGATCACCGCGCCGTCCATCGGTGTGCAGATCTCCCCGGTGCGCAGGCGCAGGATGATGCCGCGCGAGTGGTTCAGCGTCCCCGGGCGCGTGTGCGAGCGGTAGAGCGCAAACACCCGGTAGTCGTAGGCAGCGAAGTGGTGCAGGCCGCGGTCGTGCAGGACTCCGGCGCCGTGGGGCAGGCGCGTGCCGTCGCCGGGTCCCGTCGGGATGTGCGTGCGGCTGCGGACGATGACGGTGCTGTCGAACCGGCGCGACGAGCCTCCGCGGCGCCAGGTGATCTTGGTCGCGTCACATCCGGCGGCGCCGCGGACCGCCACGTCGTCCTTGGGATACGTTGCCCTGCCCGTCAGCTGGACGACGTGCCGCGACTGCGGCCCGTCGTCGTTCACTGAGAGAAACGCGGACTTGATGCCAACCTCATTCGGCGCGAATCGAACCTTCTCGGTGCATGTCCCGTCCGCCGGAAGCGCCTTGCCAGCACAGTTGCC
>DATIDU010000094.1:0-19547 GCA_035456145.1 Gaiellales bacterium
CATCAGGTGGAGCGCCGCCTGGTAGGAGGCGCAGCCGCCGACGATGACCGGCACCGGGAGCGAGGCGATGAACTCCTTCAGGTTGAGCGGCTCGACGACCGTCGAGACGTGCTCGGCCGAGACGACGGTGCCCTGGATCACGAGCACGTCGAGCCCGGCGTCGAGGGCCGTCTGGAAGTGCTCGCGCACGCGCTGGGGCGTGAGCGAGGCCGCCGCCAGGACGCCCTCGGCCTTGATCTCCTTGATCCGCTGGGCGACGAGCTCGGGCTTGACCGGCTCGGCGTAGATCTCCTGCATCGCGTGGGTCGCATCGCCCTTGTCGAACGACGCGATCCGCTCGAGCTGGGCGTCGGCGTCCTCGTAGCGCGTCCAGATGCCCTCGAGGTTCAGGACGCCCAGGCCGCCGAGGCGGCCGAGGATGACGGCCGTCTCGGGCGAGACCACGCCGTCCATCGCCGAGGCGAGGAGCGGGAGCTCCATGAGGTGCGGCCCGAGCCGCCATGCGATGTCGACGTCCTCCGCGTCACGCGTTCTTCGGCTCGGCACGATCGCGATGTCGTCGAACCCGTATGCGCGCCGCGCCTTCTTGCCCCGCCCGATCTCGATCTCCACGGCTACGGCCTCCTGAATAGCACACGACCCAGGTGGCGAGGTGCCGTCCTGGGTCGTGAGAATGCACGAAATGAACTGCGACGAACTTTCAAGGTTCGCGCCAGTCTAGCAGCGGGTCAGGACGCCTTCGCGCGGCGCGGCGCGATCTCCTGAACCTCCACTCCACCGGCGAACCGGGCCACGTCGCGCGGGTCGAAAACGCCCGCTCCGACCTCCTTCGTGTTCGCCGCCGCGGCGCCCAGCGCGAGCTTCAGGATGTCCTCGTTCTGGCGCTCCGCCTCGAGCCCGCTGAGGAAGCCGGCGAGCAGCGCGTCGGCGGATCCGACGGTCGCAACCGACTCGACCTCCGGGATCCAGGCCCGGTAGAGGCGGTCGCGGCTTCGGTTCGAGCGCATCAGTGCGTAGCACCCGGTGCGCAGCGTGATGACGACGTTCGCCGCGCCCATCGACGCGATCTGCGTGAGGCCGAGCTGGAAGTCCTCGTCGGTCTGGAACTCGTGCCCGACGAGCGCCTCGGCCTCGCGCTGCGTCGGCGAGACCAGGGTCGGCTCGGCCGCGAGCGCGAGCCGCATCGGCTCGCCGTCGCAGTCGACCACCGTGCGCACCTTGCGCTTGCCCATGTCACGCACGACGTCCGCGTAGAACGACGTCGGCACCTTCCGCGGCAGGCTGCCGCCGAGGACGACCGTCGTGATCGCGCCCGACAGGTAGCGCAGCTTCTCGACGAGGAGCGAGAGCTCGTCCTGGGCGATCTCGGGGCCGTACTCGTAGATCTCGGTCTGGACGCTCGACGTCGGGTCGACGACGACCGTGGACGTGCGCGACTCGCCCCGGATGCGGACGAAGTCGTTCAGGATCCCCTCGGCGGTCATCTCGTCGAGGATGCGGGCGCCGTTGTGGCCGCCGACGAGCCCCGTCGCGATCACGGGCTCGCCGAGGCGCTTGAGCGCGCGAGCGACGTTCACGCCCTTTCCCCCGGCCATCACCAGCCCCTGCTGGGCGCGGTGGCGATGGCCCAGCTGCAGGTTGGCGACGGTGAGGGTCTTGTCGACCGCCGCATTGACGGTCACGGTGAGGATCATCCCTGTGCCCCCCTCATCGGCGGCAGGCATTGTATACGGCAGATTGGATCCTGCTTTGCCGCGCAGCATCCCGCCCGTACATTTGAGAGGTGTTCGGGTCTCGGAGTCGGGCCGCGGTCACGACGGCCGTGGTGCTGGAGGTGGGGATCGCCGGCTGGGCGCTCGGCTACGGCGCGCTGTGGCTGCTCATGATGACGGTCGCCGTCACGGTCGCCGACACCGTCTGGGGCGTCGTCCGGCGCCGCGTGCCGGCCGACATCGCAGGCCTCGAGGTGGCCCTCGCACTCGCAGTCATGGTCGTGTTCGGCGCCGGCACGTTCCCCGAGGCGGCGACGGCCGCCGCCTGCTTCGCCTGGCTGATCCGCGACGGGCGCGCGGGCGCCGCCCGAGCGAACTAGCGAGGGGGACGCTGGTCGAGATCCGACTGGCGCTCCTCGATCATCCCGTCGAGGTCGGACGATCACTCGGAGGAAGCAGCCACGGCCTGCCTGTGCCGGCCGATTGCGGTCGGCACAGGCGGTGGAACCCGCGGCTCAGTGGTGAAGCTGCTGGTTCGCCCATGGAGCGAACGGCATGGGTGATCCGGCGGGTGCGCTGTGGCTGGTGACAGTCGCCTGTGGCGCGGCATCGTCGATCAGGAGCCGGTAGATGTTCCAGTTACCCGAGTCGCAACCGAGCCGGCTGAAGAGCAGCTGCGGTGGTCCACTCGGCTGTTCCTCGGCGTACGTGCTGTCGATTTGGCGTCCCGCGGGAAGCGCGTACACGCGCGCGGTGCTCGTGCCCGCCTCGCCGGTGAAGCGGAGGATCCGGACGTTGTCTCCGCAGCCTGCGCCCGAGCGCACGAAGTAGACCGTGCCGTCGGGTGTAACCGACGGGGCGTAGTCGATGCGGCCGGTAGCGACCGGCACTTCGTCCGTGACGCCGGTTGCCAGGTTGTATCGGTACACACGCTGGGTGGCCCAGTTGTCGGTCGCTTTGGCCCATACGACCCAGTCGCCGTTTACCTGGCCGGGGATCGTGGCTCCGAAGGTGTACCCGTGCGGGATCATGTCGAGCGTCTTCAGTGTCCCGTCGGCGCGGTTGTACAGCAGCACCTCATACGTGTCGGGGCTCGTCTGCCAGGTCTGGCGACCGAAGAGCAGGTAGTCGCCCTGGATGCGCGGCGCGAACTCCCATGCGGCGGTGTTCACCGCTTTCGGAGCCGCTGTCCTCTGCTTGGTCACCCAGTTATAGAGCATGATCCTCGAATCGTCGCCCCGCACCTGCTGGTAGACGGCCAAGCGCTGTGCGACGTCCACATCCCCAGCCCATGCGTGGCCCCGCTTATTCAGCTTCACCACGGGGCCGCCGCGCCGCTGCAGGTACGCATCGAAGGTCCCGCGCGCGCCGTGCCGGCTCTGCGACCAGGTCACGAACTCGATGCCTTTCCGCCAGTTGTAGCCGGCGGCAGGGTGCATCTCATTCGCAGGCGTGGCTCGCACGGGCACCGGCGTCGACGCTTGTGCGGCGACCGCCAAGAACAACACTGCGGCGGCGGCGATTCCGGCCGCCATTCGTGGATGGAGTGTCATGACTGCCCCCTTCATCGAGGCGGACAACCCCGTAGCCGGCGCGTCCGCCGACCTGATCTCTTCGATCGCATCCAGGCTATACCCGGGGTTCGTCAGACCGCATCGGCGAAAGCCCCGATCCCCATACGTAGTGGCCCGTACCCGTTGATCGCCGTCCGCAGGCGCCCGCACCTTTCATTCACTCATCCAGCCAGCGAGCTTTTTCGGACTCGCCGTGATCGGGGATCGCCTCCGTCCTCGCCGCCGATCCAGCGGACTGACCCACCCACCATCACCAATACTGACCGATGACCGGCGACGAGACGAGACAGACTAAGGTCCGGGGCGGGCGGCGCGAGCGCGTCATGCTCTCCGACAGTGTTGATAGCCCAGTGTTCGCAGCGCGGGCTACTCGCTCGTCGGCAGGACGTTGGGGGTGGCGACGGCCCCCCCAAACGCTCCACGCAGCTGACCGGTGACTACATGGCGAGCTGTCCGCGTTGGCGAACGAGCTGGCCGCGCCGGCGAACGAGGAGCTGGTCGCCGGCAATCAAGATGATGACGCCCAGTGCGATGGCGGCTATCACCCGGGGTGTCCAGTCGGCGCCGCCGGAGATCCGGGTCGTCCGACCGGCCACGACGACCTTCGGCTCGACAGGGTTGGCAAGCGGCGTGTCGTGGAGGATCTCGTGCGAGGTCCCCAGGGTCGGACTCGTCGCGAGGTCGCGGTGCGTCCGGTAGACGGCCTTCGCGATTGCAGCTGCGTTGGACGACTCGGCGTTCAGCGGGCCGGTGACAGGCTTCGCTTGCGCGGCTGGCGCGACGAGCGCCCCGGTCGCGAGCGTTACCGCGACGGTCGGGATGACGTGGTTGTGATGCGGAACATCGGGATCTCCTCCTCAGGGTGATCGGGATGCCTCACAAGACCGCCGAGCTGGGCCGCGTCTTTCCATCAGCCAACCGCGCTCCGGTTGGAAGAGCCGGATGCCTGCGGCGGTAGGCGACCAAGCGCCCCGGTAGATGACGCCTCACGCGTTGGCTGTGACGGCAATGAACACGGCCCAGATCGAGGTCGCGATGGTGGTCCCGGTGTGCGCGCCAAGGAGCGCATCGACGCCCGAGCCGCCCTCCACCCACCATTCGATCCCCGCCTTATCGAGGCGGTCGAGCACATCCACGACGGCGGCGGCGCTCATCGCGCAGCGGCCATCGCGAGCACCTCGGCGTGGAGCGGCGGGCCGCACGTGGTGAGGCAGGAGCCGTCGTGGGCGAGCGGCGAGCCGTCGAGCTGCGTCATCGTGCCGCCCGCCTCCCGCACGATCGGCTCGAGCGGCGTGTAGTCCCACACAGCGACGATCGGGTCGACCATCACCTGGGCGGCGCCGCGGGCGACCAGCATGTGGCCCCAGAAGTCGCCGAGGCTCCGCTCGCGCCAGCAGCCGTCGGCGAGCCGGCGGTAGAGGTCGAACCGGCCGCGGCGGGTCATGCTGCGAAGGCCGGGGGTCGTCACGACCGCCTCGGCGAGCGGCGTCTCACGCACCGCGATCGGCTCGCCGTTCATGCGCGCACCCATGCCGTCCGCGCCGTCGTAGGTCTCGCCCAGCCCCGGAACGTGGCAGACGCCGAGCACGGCCCGCCCGTCGACGCGGAGGCCGACAAGCGTCGCCCACAGCGGAATCCCGACCATGTAGCTGTGAGTCGAGTCGATCGGGTCGATCACCCACGTGCGGGCCCCGGGACGGGCCGGTCCGCCGGTCGTCGCGGTATGGCCGCCCTCCTCGCCGAGCACGTCGTCATCGGGCCGGGCCTCGGCCAGCCGAGCGCGGATCGCAGCCTCGGCGGCCAGGTCGGCCTCGGTCACCCAGCTGCCGTCGCGCTTGCGCGTGGGCGGCGGGATGCGGCGGAAGCGATCGAGCGCCTCGGCGCCTCCGAGCGCGGCCAGTTCCCCGGCGAGCGCGAGGTCCTCCGCCCAGCCGTCGCTCACGCGGGAACCGCGGCCCGGCGAAGCTCGGCCGCGGCGGTGCGCACACCCTGCTGCCAGTCGCCGCCGCGCTCGCGCCACGCGTAGATCACCGAGCGCGCGGCGACGACGAGACCGCCCGCCGGGTGGTCGCGGAAGGCGGCGGCGAGATCGGAGGCCGCGCCGCCCTGGGCGCCGACGCCAGGGAGGAGCAACGGCTGGTGCGGCATGAGCTCGCGCGCGCGCGCCACGGACTCGGGCCAGGTCGCGCCTACGACGGCCCCTACGGCCGAGAGGCCCGACTCGCCGACGAACGGCTCGCCCCAGCCTGCGATCAGCTCGGCCGTGCGCTCCCAGACCCGGCGGCCGTCGGCCAGGACGGCCTCCTGGAGCTCGGTTGAGCCCGGGTTCGACGTGCGGGCGAGGACGAAGACCCCGGCGCCGTCCGGACACGCGGCGAAGAACGGCTCGAGCGAGTCACCGCCCAGGTACGGGTTCACGGTCACGGCGTCGGCGATCGGCGGGCCGCCGTCGCGGCGGTAGATCCAGGCCTGCGCGTAGGCCTCGGCCGTCGACCCGATGTCGCCCCGCTTCGCGTCGGCGATCACCAGGAGCTCGGCGGCACGGGCGTGAGCGCAGACGCGCTCGAGCGCGGTCATCCCCGGCCCGCCCAGCGCCTCGAAGAAGGCGACCTGGGGCTTCACGGCCACGACGTGCTCGGCCGCGGCGTCGATCACGCCGGTGCAGAACCGCTCGTAGGCGCGCGCCCGCCCGGCCGGGCCGGCGTGGAGGCCCGTGATGAGCGCCGGCGGCAGAAGCTCGATCCGGGGGTCGAGACCGACGCAGATCGTCGAGCCGGTGCGCTCGACCTGGGCCGCCAGGCGGTCGCCGAAGTTCACGTGCGTAAGGGTACCGCCCCCCGCAGCCGGACCACCCGGACCGCGGCGCCGGCCGCGCCTTCGAGGTCGACCGCCACCGCCCGGAGCGCGCGGCCGGGCCGAACGAGCGCCGTCGAGACGATGCGGGCCTGCTCGGCAGCCGTCGGCGAGAACGGCGCTGGCGGCTCGCCGCGGGCATGTGCAAGCGCGGCCAGGAGCGGCTCGGTCTCGAGCCGGCCGTCCCCCGCCCGCGGCAGCCGCCGCCGCGCGACCACCCGCCCGCCCGCGCAGGCGAACGCCTGCACGAACCGGTCGTCGGTGTCGGGCGCGAGGACCACGCCGCTTCGCGCTCGCGCCCGGCGCAGGCGCTCAACCGCGCGGCCGGCCGTACGGAGCGCCGAGAGCTGGTCGCGCACCGCCGCCGCCTCCTCGAAGCGGTGCTGAGCCGAGAGCCGCTGCATGCGCTCGTCGAGATGCCGGGCCGGTGCGCCTCCGGCCGGAGCCTCCAGCCAGAGGCGCACCTCCTCGACCGCGTCCGCGTAGCGGTCGAGATGCTCGCCGCCCCGGCACGGCGCGTGGCACGAGCCGATGATCCCGGCCAGGCACGTGCCGTCGTCGACCGGGAGGCGCGGGCGGCACACGCGCAGGCCGAACGCCGCGCGGGCGGCCCCCGCCGCCGCCTCGGCCTGGGCCCGCGACCGCAGCGGCCCGGCGGTGACCGTGCCGGGGGGGCCGGGGCCGGACGTGACGCGGAGGCGCGGCACCTGCTCGCCCAGGGTCAGCGTGAGGTAGACGCCCGGCCCGGCCCGCGGCGCCCGGGCGTTGGCCGGCGGACGCAGGCCGGCGATCAGCTCGAGCTCAAGCAGTGCCGCCTCGAACTCGGAGCCGAGCGGACGGGTCTCGATGCGCGCCGCCGCCTCGACCGCGCGCTCGACAGGCGCGCGCAGCGACCGGCCCGAGAAGTAGGAGCGCACGCGGGCGCGCAGGTCGGTCGCCTTGCCGACGTAGAGCACGGCGTCGTTGCCGTCGCGGAAGAGGTAGACGCCGGGCCCGGTCGGAACGCCCTTCGCCAGCCCGCGGCGCGTGCGGACGCGGCGCCGCTCCGGTGCACAGAGGCCGATGACGTCGGCCACCGTCGCCGCGCCGCGCTCCTGGGCCAGACCCAGCAGCCGCACCAGGACCTCGGCGGTCGCAAGCGCGTCGGGAAGCGCCCGGTGGCACGGCCGCACCTCCGTGTCGAACCGCTCGGCGAGCGTGCCGAGATTCATGCGCTCGAGCCGGTCGCCCAGGAGCCGGCGGGCGAGCGCGACGGTGTCGATGACCGGGGCGGCCAGCCTGCCGCTTCGCAGGCGGGCGAGGTCGGCGTCGACGAACCCGACGTCGAAGCGGGCGTTGTGGGCGACGAGGACGGCGCCCGAGCTGAAGCGCAGGAACTCGTCGAGCACGGGCCCCACCCGCGCGCGGCCGCGGACGTGATGGGTGGCGATGCCGGTGATCTCGGTGATCTGGCGCGGGACGAGGCAGCCGGGATCGACCAGCCGCTGCATCCGGGCCGCCTCGCTGAACCCGCTCAGCCGCACGGCCCCCAGCTCGACGATGCGCGAGACACCGGCCCGGGTGCCGGTGGTCTCGAGGTCGAAGACGACGTAGTCGGCCTGCTCGAGCGGGACGTCGAGGAGCGGTGCGACCTCGTCCCAGTCGGCCAGCGCGACCTCGCCGGCCGAGCGCCACACGAGCCGCGGGTCGGCCCGCACCACCTCGTCGACGAGCTGGTGGACGAGCGCCGAGGGCGAGCTGCGAAGCGCGAAGAGGCAGGCCGCCGCCTCGCTCAGCCCGACGGGTGCGCGACGCGTGCACAGGAGCTCGTGCAGGCGGTCCGCGCCGTCGAGCGTGAGCTGCGCGACCGCGGGCATCGAACACATGTTCGCATACACCGCGGACGTCGTAACGAACGGCGGCCGGCCCGCGGTCTACCAGGCAGAGACGTCCACGCGAGGAGGTCGACATGCAGAGAATCGCGATCGGGGCTGCACTGGCCACGCTGGTGGCAGTCGTCGGAGGGGGCGGCACGGCCGGCGCGCAGACGCTCGAGTGCACCATCACGGGCACGCCGGGCGCCGACCGGCTGATGGGGACGCCGGGCGCGGACGTGATCTGCGGCCTCGGCGGGAACGACCGCATCTTCGCCCGGGGAGGTGACGACGTCGTCAACGGAGGGCGCGGGGCCGACCGGATCGCCGGCGGGAAGGGCGCCGACATGCTGCGAGGCGGCCGCGGTGCCGACATCGTGAGCGGCGGCCGGGACGCGGACACGCTGCTCGGCGGTCGCGGCCCGGACATGCTTCTGGCCCGCGACGGCGTCGAGTCAAACGACACGGCCGACGGCGGTCCCGGCAAGGATCGCTGCCGGGCGGACTCCGGCGACACCGTCACGAGCTGCTAGCCGGGGGCGCGCTCAGGCGGGGTGCGAGACGGCGAGCGGCGGGCCGACGACGTCCATCCCCGCCTCGGCGCCCGCCGTGCGGAACGACTCCGGGTCGAGGCGGCCGGCCGGGAGCGTCGCGAACCGTTCGAAGAAGCGCTCCATCCCCGAGGGGGTGAAAAGCACGAGGAGCCGGGCGTGGGCCGAGCCGACGTTCTGGAAGCAGTGCGGCGAGCCGCGCGGAACGAAGACGAACGCCCCGGCGATCCCCGAGTGGAGCGTGCCGTCGAGCGAGAAGCGCAGCTCGCCGTCGATCACATACCACGCCTCGTCCTCGGTGGCGTGGACGTGCATCGGCGGACCCTCACCGGGCGGGATGACGTTCTCAAACGCCGTCAGCGAGCCGCCGCTCTCACTCCCGCGAACCTTGAACGTGAGTGGGCCGCCGACGGGCCCTTCGATCGTCTGACCGGCACCCGGCGGCACGATCACGGCACGCGGGCCGTCGGCCATGCGAAGCCTCCTGGAGTCGTCTAAACGACGCGAGCGCCCCCGCGAGCCCGGCGCGGGGACGCTCGAGCGTCACACGTCTACTGTTTGACGGCGGCCTTGAGCTGGCTGCCGGCCGAGAACTTCGGCACCTTGCTCGCAGGGATGGTGACCTTCTGCGAGGGGTTGCGCGGGTTCACGCCGGTGCGGGCCTTGCGTGCCTGCACGCTGAACTTGCCGAACCCGGTGAACGCAACCTCGTCGCCCTTCTGAAGGGCGTCCTTCACGGAATCGAGCACCGCATCCAGCGCCACGCCGGCGTCCTTCTTACTGAGGCCCGAGCGGGCGGCCACGGCGTCGATGAAATCGCTCTTCGTCACGCCTCTCCTCCTGGGTCGTGGGTCCTGAAACGTGTGAAGCGCTGGCACCGTACCACGGGCATCGGACAGCCTCAATTCGAATCCTGAAGCGGGATCAGGCAGATTGCGTCACAGAACTGACACCGAGATCCGAGGCCGTGAAGAGGGGGTGGAACGGCACACCCGCCCCGATGATCGCCTCGGCACCGCCTTCCTCGCGGTCAACCACGCAAATTGCAGCACAAACGTCGAGATCCGCCTCGCGCAGCGCGGCGACGGCATCCAGCAGCGCCCCGCCCGAGGTGACCACGTCCTCGACGACGCACACCCGCTGCCCAGGCGTGTGGACGCCCTCCAGCCGGTTCGCCGTCCCGTAGTCCTTGGCGGCCTTGCGGACGATCACGAACGGCAGGTGGGACTCCATGGAGGCGGCCGCCGCGAGGGGCACGGCGCCCAGCTCGGGGCCCGCCAGGAGCTCGGCGTGGGGCGCGTGCGCGCGCTGGAGGCCCGCGATCTCGCGGCCCAGCCCGGCTAGGAGCTCCGGCTCGGTCTCGAAGCGGTACTTGTCGAGGTAGTAGCGGCTGCGCCGCCCCGAGCGCAGCACGAAGTCGCCCTCCAGATATGCGCGTTCGAGGAGCCGGCGACCCAGCTCGGCGCGGTCCGTCTGCGTCACCCCGCCTCGGCGAGGAGCTCGCCGGCGATCGGGAGCAGCGCATCGGCGTCGGGCGAGCCGGTGCCGAGCGACATCATCGACCCGTCGTCGAAGTAGAGGTCGACCCGGGTGCGGCTGCGCGCGCTTCGGCGGCGGTAGAGCAGCGTGCCCGCGAACGAGCCCGCGCCGACCAGGACGCCGAAGACGAGGCGGCGCTTACCCATCGGCCACCTCCTCCTTCTGGGCGCCGTTTGCGACCTGCCGCAGGAGCGTCTTCAGGTCGTAGAAGACGAGGCCGACCGTGGGATCGGGGCCGGTCGTGGCGATGGCTAGGCGGCCCATGTCGAGGACGACGAACACGCTGCCGTCGGGGGTGGCCGCCTGGAGCTGGGCGAGCGCCTCACGGCCCAGGTCGCTGCGGACGCCGTCGGCGCGAGTCACGAGGTCGGCCGCGAGCTTCGCGACGCGGGCGGAGCGCTCGTCGGGGAGCGTCGAGGCGATCGGCGATCCGTCCTCGGCGGCAAGGACGACGGCCTGGATCTGGGTCGAAAGGTCTTTCAGCTCGCGGATCGCGCTCGATGGATCCATCGAGATGACGCTAGCACATGCCGAT
Source organism: Gaiellales bacterium (assembly GCA_035456145.1). Taxonomy (GTDB): domain Bacteria; phylum Actinomycetota; class Thermoleophilia; order Gaiellales; family JAICJC01; genus JAICJC01. Next base: position 10,618 of record DATIDU010000094.1, read on the forward strand.
ATCCTCACCCGCAGTGGCAACGCCCGGCCACACAGTCCTCCGGCCGTTCCGCGACGCAGCCCGCCAGGGCCATCCCGTGATCGCCAAGTTCGTCCAGGATCGGGGGCCTCACCTGGCGGCCATGGTCGCGTACTACGCGCTGCTCTCGCTTGTCCCGTTCATGTTTCTCGCGGTGTCGCTCCTCGGGCTCGTCGGCCAGATCTCCGCGAGCTCCTACCTCATCCGTGAGCTGGGTCACTTCTTCCCCGGCCAGTCGACGCACGACCTGCTCGAGCCCGTGCGCAGCGTCCAGCGCAATGCCGGCGCCCTCGGCATCATCGGCCTTCTCGGCATCGTGTGGGCCTCGCTCGGCTTCTACTCGGCGCTGGAGTCGGCCCTGAACATCGTCTTCCGGGTGCAGAACCGGGCCTTCCTGCACCAGAAGTGGGTCACGTTCTCGCTGGTGGTCGCGTCGGTCGTCGTCCTGTTCGCGTCGCTCCTCACGACGATCGCCGCGACCGGCTGGGTCGACCGGCACGCGCCGCACCTCATCCAGCTGAACGTCGCCGCGTACCTGGCAACGATGGCGGTGTCGTCCGTCGGCTCGTTCCTCTTCCTGATGGCCGTCTACCGCTACCTGACGAACGTCGAGCTGTACCGCGGCGATGTTTGGCCCGGGGCGCTGGTGGGCGCCTTCCTCTTCCAGATCTCGTTCCAGGCGCTGCCGCTCTACCTGCGCTTCTCCGACCAGCTCCTCGCGCTGCGGGCGTTCGGCGGTCTCGTCATCCTGCTCGTCTGGCTCTACCTGATGGCGAACATCATCGTGCTGGGCGCCGAGATCAACTGGTTCTACTGGTCGCGCCGCCAGCCGTCCGACGAGGAGCTCTCAGGGCTGGCGTGAAGAGTTGGGGTCTGACCCCGTTTTTCCAAGCAGGGGGAGGAGGGCGCGGGCCGCGCGTGCGCGGTGGGAGATCGCGTCCTTCTCGTCCGGCGACATCTCGGCCACCGTACGCGAGTCGCCGTCCGGGACGAATGCCGGGTCGTAGCCGAAGCCGCCGGTGCCGCGCGGCGCCGGCGCGAGCGTCCCCGTCAGCTCGCCGCGCGCGGTCACCTCGCCGCCGCCCGGGGCGATCGCCACCAGCTCGGCGACGTACCGCACGCGCCGGTCGTCCGCGCCGTCGAGCGCGTCGATCAGCTTCGCCAGGTTCTCCTCGTCGGTCGCATCCTCGCCGGCATAGCGCGCCGAGCGGACGCCCGGGACGCCGCCGAGCGCCGCCGCCTCGATCCCGGAGTCGTCGGCGACGACCCACGCGGAGCCTCCGAGCGCCTCGTGCACATGGCGGGCCTTCAGGCGTGCGTTCTCGATGAACGTCTCGCCGGTCTCCTCGGGAAGCGCCCCGGCGAAGGTCTCGACCTCCCACCCGTCGAGCAGCCGCCCCAGCTCGCGGGCCTTGTGGGCGTTGGCCGAGGCGAGGACGATCCTCACGCCGGTCCGGCGAGCACCCGCTCCTGCTCGCGCGCGATCTCGGCGATGCCCCCCGCTGCGAGCTCAAGCATCCGGTCGAGCGAGGCCCGCCCGAACGGCGTCTTCTCGGCCGTCGCCTGCACCTCGATCAGTTCGCCCGACCCGGTCATCACGACGTTCATGTCGACCTCCGCCCGGCTGTCCTCGGCGTACGGCAGATCGAGCATCGGATCGCCGTCGACGATCCCGACCGAGATCGCCGCGACCGAGTCGGCGAGCGGCGTCCGCGCCAGAGAGCCGTTCCCGACCAGCCGCCAGAAGGCGCGCGCCAGGGCGACATAGCCGCCGCAGATCGCTGCGCACCGGGTGCCGCCGTCGGCCTGGATCACGTCGCAGTCGATCCACACCGTCCGCTCGCCGAGCGCCTGGAAGTCGACCACCGAGCGCAGCGACCGGCCCACGAGCCGCTGGATCTCCACCGTGCGCCCGTCCTGCTTGCCGCGGCTCACGTCGCGGGCCTTTCGCTCGCCGGTCGAGCCGGGGAGCATCCCGTACTCGGACGTGACCCAGCCCGTGCCGCGGCCGCGCATCCACGGCGGCACCGAGTCCTCGACCATCGCCGTGCAGATGACGCGCGTCGAGCCGATCTCGAACAGCACCGAGCCCGTCGCCGACGAGATGAAGTCGAGCTCCATCCGCACGGGCCGCAGCTCGTCGAGCGCCCGGCCGTCTGCGCGGCTCACGCCGCCACCGCCAGCGCCGCCGGGTCGACCCGCTCCACCTCGGTCAGCGGAAGCTGGAGGAACCGGCCCGCCACCTCGCGGAACGCCGCGGGGTCGCCCGTGCACATGAACCGGTAGACCCCCTCGCGGCCGGGCTCGTTCGAGACGCCGCGGCGGGCGACGGTCTCGGCCGCCTCCCGGGCAATCTCCTCGGCCGACGTGATCAGCGTCACGCCGCGGCCGAAGATGCGCTGGAGCATCGGCCGGATGAGCGGGTAGTGCGTGCAGCCGAGGATGACCGTGTCGACGTCGGCCTCCTTCAGCACCGCCGCATAGCCGCGGGCCGCGTCGTGGAGCTCCTCGCCGTGCACGTCACCCGACTGGATGAGCGGCACGAGGAGCGGACACGCCACCTGCGTCACATCGATGCCGGCGTCGAGCAGGTGCACAGCCTGCGGATAGCGGCCGCTCGCGACGGTGGCATCGGTCGCCATCACGCCGATCCGGCGAGTCCGCGTGGCCTGCACCGCTGCGTGCGCCTCCGGCGTGATCACACCGATCAGCGGCACCGCGAACTCGCGCTGGAGGCCCGGCAGCGCCGAGGCGGTCGCCGCGTTGCACGCGACCACGATCAGCTTCACGTCGAGCGCCGCCAGATGGGCCGCCACCTCGTGCGCGAAACGGGCGATCACGTCGGCCGGCTTCGGTCCGTAGGGGAAGCGGTCGGGATGCGAGTCGCCGAAGTAGACGAAGTCCTCGTGCGGCAGCGTCACGAGGCACTCGTGCAGCACCGTGAGGCCGCCGACGCCGGAATCGAACATGCCGATCGGGCGCGAATCCATCCGCGGGAGTGTACGGGGGGCGGTGAAACAGCGGCGCCTGTCGCCAATGTTTCATCGGTGCCGGTACGTTTCGAGGCGTGGCCGACCTGATCCCGCGCAGGATCCTCTTCGGAAACCCCGACAAGGGCTCCCCGGAGATCGCGCCGGACGGCGGCCGGCTGGCCCATCTCGCCCCCGTGGACGACGTCCTGAACGTCTGGGTCGGAGACCTGGAAGGCGACGGCGCCCGTCCCGTCACCTGCGACACCGACCGCGGCATCCGCTCCTACCGCTGGGCGGAGAACGGCCGCCACCTGATCTACCTCCAGGACTCGGGCGGGGACGAGAACTGGCGCGTCCACATCGTCGACCCCGAGACGGGCGAGGACCGCGACGCGACGCCCTTCGAGGGCGTCCAAGCGCGCGTGCTCGGCGTCTCGAGGCGCCGGCCCGGGCACGTCCTCCTCGGCCTGAACAAGGACAATCCCGAGCTCCACGACGCCTACCTGCTCGAGCTCGAGACCGGCAGGCTCGACCGCGTCGCCGAGAACCCCGGGTACGTCGATTGGGTCGTCGACAACGACCTGCGCCCGCGCGGCGGGATACGCATGCGCGACGACAGCTCCGCGGGCCTCGAGGTCGACAGCGCAACCGTCCTCGAGCTCGACCCGGACGACGTCGTCTCGACGCAGGTGATCGGCTTCACCGCCGACGACGCCGCGCTCTACGTCGTCACGCCTGCCGGAGCCAACGCAGCCGGCCTCGTGCAGCTCACGCCGGGCTCGCCACCGGAGACGCTCGCCGACGACCCGACCTACGACGTGGCCGGCGCGCAGCTTCACCCCGTCGCCCGCACCGTCGAGATCGTGAGCTTCCTGCGTGCGCGACTCGAACACGAGGTGCTCGACCCGGCGCTTGCGCCCGACGTCGAAGCGATGACGGCGCTCCACCCCGGCGATCCCCTCTTCATCTCGCGCGACCACGCCGACCGCACCTGGACGCTGGCCTTCACCGCCGACGACGGGCCGGTCTCCTACTACGCCTTCGACCGGGCGAGCCGCGAGGGCCGGTTCCTCTTCACCCAGCACGACGACCTCGCCCCCTATCGCCTCTCGGCGATGGAGCCGTTCTCGTTCTCGGCCCGCGACGGCCTGGAGATCCACGGCTACCTGACGTTCCCGCCGGACGCACCGCGCACCGGCCTTCCGGCCGTCCTCTATGTCCACGGCGGGCCGTGGGCGCGCGACACCTGGGGCTACGACGCGACCGCTCAGTGGCTCGCGAACCGCGGCTACCTGTGCGTGCAGGTGAACTACCGCGGCTCGACGGGCTACGGCAAGGCGTTCCTGAACGCCGGCGACCGCGAATGGGGCCGAAAGATGCACGACGACCTGATCGACGCGGTCGAGCACGTCGTCGCCCAGGGCTTCGCCGATCGCTCGCTGGTCGGGATCTACGGCGGGTCATACGGCGGCTACGCGGCCCTGGCCGGGGCGACCTTCACCCCGGACGTCTTCCGCTGCGCCGTCGACATCGTCGGACCCTCGAACCTGCGTACGCTGCTCGAGACGATCCCGCCCTACTGGAAGCCACTCGTCACCCAGTTCTACCGCCGGGTCGGCCATCCCGAGGACGACGGCGAGCTCCTGTGGGAGCGCTCGCCGCTCTCACGCGCCGGCGACATCCGCATCCCGCTTCTCATCGCCCAGGGCGCCAACGACCCGCGCGTGAAGATGAGCGAGTCCGACCAGATCGTCGCGGCGCTCGAGGAGCGCGGCATCCCGCACACGTACCTCGTCTATCCCGACGAGGGACACGGCTTTAAGAAGCCCGAGAACGCGATGGCCTTCCAGGCGGAGGCGGAGCGGTTCCTGGCCGAGCACCTGGGCGGGCGGTGCGAGCCGTGAAGCCCCGCGCGCTCCACATCATGAACGAGTCGAGCGGCCCGGCCCGGGTGTTCGTCGAGGCGCTCGAGGAGCGCGGCTTCGAGATCGTCACGGCGAGCCCGCTCGCGGGCGAGCTCCCCGAATCGCCCGAAGGCTTTGCGGCGATCCTGTCGGGCGGCGGCACGGCCGACACGCACCAGACCGACGAGCACCCCTGGCTCGTCCACGAGGTCGCGCTTCTGCGCGAAGCGATCGCGCGCCGCGTGCCGACGATGGGCCTCTGCCTGGGAGCCCAGCTCCTGACCGAGGCGGCCGGAGGCACGGTCTACCGGTGCGAGCCGGCCGAGGTCGGGTGGTACGAGGTGACCACCGCCCCGGAGGCGGCCCGCGACCCGGTGATGGGCGCGCTCCCGCCGAGCTTCATGGCGATGCAGTGGCACCTCTACGCGTGCGAGCTGCCGCGGGCCGCCGTCGAGCTCGCCCGGAACCCGACCTGTGTGCAGGCCCTCCGGATCGGCGCGGCGGCCTGGGGCACCCAGTTCCACATCGAGACCACGCGCGACATCCTGCTCTCGTGGGCCGACATGGCGCCCGACGAGCTCGAGCGGTACGGATACGACCGGGCCCGCTACGACGCCGAGCTCGACCGTCACGGGCCCGCCCACGAGGCGATCGGACGCGACATGGCGGGCCGGTTCGCCGAGGTCGCGCTCCGCCAGCGCGAGATGGTCTAGACCGGCCGCTTTACTCCGACCGGCACAGGCTCTAATCTCGGCGGCATCGGCAATTTTCCAAGGGAGGGTTCATGAGCACCGATCCCGGTGCCCCCGGCGGTCCGACACCGCCGGGCGGCGGCCAACCCACGGGCGGTGGCACGACTTCACCCCCGGCGGGTGATCACCTCGCACACCTGTCCGAGGACGAGCGGACGCTCCACCGGCTCGGCTACGCCCAGGAGCTCCTGCGCGGCTGGGGTGGCTTCTCGAACTTCGCGATCTCGTTCACCATCATCTCCATCCTGGCCGGCTGCCTCACCTCGTACTACATCGCCATCGGCTGGGGCGGGCCGATCGCGGTGACCTGGGGCTGGCTCTTGGTCGGCGGCTTCTGCATCCTGGTGTCGCTCGCCATGGGCGAGATCGCCTCGACATATCCCACGGCGGGCGGCCTCTACTACTGGTCGTCGAGACTGGGGAGCCCGGGTTGGGGCTGGTTCACCGGGTGGTTCAACCTCGTGGGACAGGTTGCCGTGACCGCGGCCATCGACTTCGGGGCCGCGACCTTCATCTCGTCGCTCCTCAACCTGTGGTTCGACTACTCGCTCACGAAGGAGCACGTCTTCCTGACGTACACGGTGATCGTGGCGCTGCACGGCCTGATCAACACCTTCGGGCCGCGCCTCCTGCCGATGATCAACAACATCTCCGCCTGGTGGCACATGGGCGGGGTGCTCGTGATCGTGCTCGCGCTCATCTTCGTGCCCGAGCACCACAAGTCGGTGAGCTTCGTCTTCACCGACACGGAGAACTTCTCGGGCTTCCAGGGCTCGAGCTTCTCGAATCCGATGTTCTGGGTCGTGTTCGGGATCGGGCTTCTCATGGCCCAGTACACGATCACGGGATATGACGCCTCGGCCCATATGAGCGAGGAGACGAGAAACGCATCGCGGTCGGCAGCGATCGGCATGGTGATGTCGGTCGTCGTGTCGGTGGTCTTCGGGTTCATCCTGCTCGTGGCCGTGACGTTCGCGATCCCCGGCCCCGTCAAGAACACGGCGCTTCAGTATGGGTTCGCAGTGCAGTACATCTGGCAGAACGCACTCAGCACGAAATGGGCGGAGTTCCTGCTCGTGATTGCCTGCAGCGCGCAGTTCTTCTGCGGCCTGGCATCGGTCACGTCGGCGTCGCGGATGATGTTCGCGTTCTCGCGCGACCGGGCCGTCCCGGGCTACCAGATGTGGCGGAAGGTGTCGAAGCGCGAGCGCGTACCCGTGAACTCGATCTGGGCGATATGCGTGCTGGCGTGGGCGCTCATGCTGCCGACGCTCAAGAACCCCATCGTTGGATACGCGGTGGGAACCTCGATCGCCGTGATCGGGCTGTACATCGCGTTCGTGCTTCCGATCATCCTGCGCTACCGCGCGAAGGAGAACTTCGAGCGCGGCGCGTGGCACCTCGGCAACCACTACAAGTGGATCGATCCCCTGGCGATCGCGTGGATCGTCCTGATCTGCATCCTGTTCATGCTTCCGCTCTTCCCCGATGGCATCCCGGGGAACGGCGCAGTCGTGGGCAGCCACTTCCTGTTCAACGTGAACTGGATCGACGTCAACTACGCACCGCTCACGGTGGGCGGCGCCTTCCTCTTCTTCGGCGGCTGGTGGGTTCTCTCCGCCAAGAACTGGTTCAAGGGCCCCGTCCGCATGGGCACCGAGGAGGAACTGGAACGCATCGAGGCCGGCTTCGCCTCGGGCGACTGAGGCGCACGCTGGGGCCGGACGCTATGCCGCGTCCGGCCCCAGCAGCTCGTCGCGGACCGTCTCGAAGTCGTCGAACCAGGTGTAGGCGACACCCTCACGGTCGAGGTGCTCTGCCAGCGTGCGCCGCGCGAAGCGGATGTCGGCGGCCTGCGCGGCGCAGCGGTCGGAGTAGCCGTCGCCGATGTAGGCCACCTCCCGACCGTCGCGCATGGCGTCGACGACCGATCGCTTGCACTCCTCCCCGCAGACCGGGCAGGGCTCGCCGTGGCGAAAGTCGACAACCCCGCCCTGGGGCGTGAAGCGGACGTCGTGGGCGATCACCTCGAGATCGTCGAGGCCCTCGCGCTCGAGGATCGGCCTGATCACCGACTCGAATCCGCTCGACACGACGACAACCCGGTCTCCGGCCGCCTCAGCGGCGCGCACGAACTCGGCGAAGCCCGCTCGGACGTGTGCCCGCTCGACCGTCTCGGACACGATCGTGTCGTGGTCACCCCTGATCGGAGCGAACTCGGCGGCGATCACCTCGCGCAGGGTCATCGTGCGCCGGTTCAGGTCGTTCTCGGCCGCGGCCCACTCCTCGGGCGTGTAGGTCCGGCACATCTCGTCGAGGGTGTCGCGCTCGGTGATCGTGCCGTCGAAGTCGACGACGATGAGGCGGCTCACCCGCGCCGGACCCACTTGGCCACGGTGTCCGCGTCATGGCCGGCCGCGATCAGCTGGAAGAGGGGCTTCGGGCTCTTGAGCGTCTTCATGGTCTCCATCCGCCCGACCGAGATGCCCTGGCGCTGGCAGAAGCGAAGCAGCGACTGGCGGTCGGACGAGAGGAGGCGCCACACCGTCTCCTGGCGATGGCGGTCGAAGTCGGGGTAGGCGCCGACATCGCCCGCGACGGCCCGGCTCACTGCCTGGTTGTACTGCTCGCGATAGTCGTGCTCGTCGGGCATTCGCAGCTAGTCTAGTGACCGGTGCGGGCACATCGTCTCGTCTCAGCGCTGTTTACGGCCGTCGTGCTCGCGGCCGCCGTCCCTGCCGCGCACGCGGCCGCGTGGTCGAAGGTGGCCAGCCCCAACCCCAGCGGCGGGCAGGACGTTCTGAACGAGGTCGGCCGCCTCCCGGGCACGCAGGTGCTCTACGCCGTCGGCCGCACCAACCTGGGGACGCTCGTCCTGCGGTCGGCCAACCGCGGCGCCTCCTGGCAGGTCGAGTCGGCGCCGAGCCCCGGGACGGGCGCCCAGCTCTTCGGCGTCTCCGTGCGGGCCCGCGGTGTCTGGGCCGTCGGCTATCGCACCGGCCCGAGCCGCTCGCGCACGCTCATCCTCCGACGTAAGAGCGGCACCTGGAAGACGATCCCGAGCCCGAACCCCGATGCCGCCGACTTCCTCCAGGGCGTCGTCACGACTCCGGCCGGCACGTGGGCCGTCGGCTACGGCACCGGAACCGGCGCGAACTCGCACCCCCTCATCCTCCGCTGGACGGGGACGGCGTGGAAGGCCCAGAGGGTCCCCGCGCTCCCCAAGGGGGACAACAAGCTCTTCGGCATCGCAGGGAGCGGGTCCGATCTGTGGGCCTTCGGCC
>DATIDU010000095.1:0-11624 GCA_035456145.1 Gaiellales bacterium
ACCCCCGCCGCACCTGCCCGACGCAGAACGCCACGCCCGCCTCCTCAGGCCCCGATCCGCCGGGATCGGGCAGGCCGGCCTCGACGCGCCGGAGCTGAAGCTGCGTCCGCCGCGCCTCGCCGAGGTGCGGGAAGCAGACGAGCACGCGGTAGCCGGCCCGCTGGAGGCTCCGCAGCTCGTTCTCGGCCTCGGCCACGCCGAACGACGCAAGCGCCGGCGGCTGGGCGTCGAACGACGCGGGCTGGCCGAGCGGCATCTCCTCGAGGGCGGTGGCGTCGTCGATCAGCTCGCGGGCCTCGGCGGCGGGGACGTAGCCACGCCGCAGTGCCTCCGGGTCGCGCAGGAGCTCGGCCGCCTCGGCGGACGCGTCGTCGACCTCGACCGCGAGCGCCTCCGGATTCCAGGCCACGAGCGCCGCCGAGCCGGCCAGCTCGGGAAGCGGCGAGACGAGGCCCTCGGGCACGACGCCCTCGTCGCCCTCACCCCATGAAAAATTGGGGTCAGACCCCGTTGTTTCCGACTCGGTGGCGGCGTGGATGACGACGCGGTCGAGGTCGCGCAGCGAGCGCTGGGTGAAGGCTGAGAACGCCGACAGGCGCTCGAGGCTGTCGCCGAAGAACTCGGCGCGGACCGGCTCGCGGCCGGTGGACGGGAAGATGTCGACCAGTCCTCCGCGCACCGAGAACTGGCCGCGCTCCTCGACGCTGTGGGCGCGCTCGTAGCCGGCCGCCGCGAGCTCGTGGGTGAGCTCGTCGAACAGCCGCTCCTCGCCGAGGCGCAGCTCGACCGGGGCCGGCCGGGCGGCCGGCGGAGGCAGCCGCTCGACGAGCGCGTCGGCCGAGACGGCGACCAGTCCTCCGGCGGCCAGCGTGTGGAGCGCGCGGGCGCGCTCGCCGGCGAGGTGGGGAGCCGGGTCGAGGCCGGAGCCGTGCGCCGCCCCGCGCGAAGGCATGAAGGCCACCGGCTGGCCGGGAAGGAACGCGGCCGCCGCCTCGCAGAGCGTCCGGGCGGCATCGTCGTCGCCGACGAGCACCGCGAGCCCGCGCGGCTCGAGGCCTGCGCGGCTCGTCCACAGGGCGGCCACCAGCGCGCTGAGGAGCGGCTCCGACACCCTCGCCCGTGTGGCACCCGCCGCGGCGCGGCGGGCAAAGGAGGCGAAGTCGCCGTCCTCCAGCAGATAGGGCAGGGCAAGCTCCGCCCCCGCGAGGGGCGCATCCGGCCGTTGCATCGTCCGTTCCGCCACCGCCGCCGTGAATGGTAGGCTCCGGCCCGCCGTCCCGACGGAGGTCCCGATCCATGCGCCGTCTGATCGCAAGCATCTACGCCGCCGCTCTCTCGCTGGCCCTGCCCGCCGCGGCGTTCGCAGCCGACAGCACCAGCAGCGGCAAGCCCACCGGGCACGACTACACGCTCGACTCGATCTTCGTGGTTGCCCTCTCGATCCCCGTGATCCTGGGCCTGCTCACGCTGATCGACATCGCCCGTGGCAAGCACACCGAGCGCCACGACCACTGAGGCCGCCCTCACGGAGCTCTCCGAGCTCCTCCGGATCGAGTCCGTCTCGAGCGACGGCGCCCATCTGGTGGAGCTGCGCGAGGCCGCGCAGTGGATCGCCGGGCTCATCGGCGGCGCCGGGATCACCGAGGAGCAGGGCAACCCGGTCGTCGACGGCCTGATCGAGGCCTCCCGCCCGGGCGCGCCGACCGTCATCGCCTACGGCCACTACGACGTCCAGGCCCCGGGGCCGCTCGAGCTGTGGACGAGCCCGCCGTTCGAGCCGGAGGTCCGCGACGGCCACGTCTACGGGCGCGGGGCGTGCGACGACAAGGGCAACTTCTACGCGCTCCTGCGGGCGGCACTCGACCTCGCCGAGGCGGGCGAGCTGGGCGTGAACGTGCGCGTGCTGGCCGACGGCGAGGAGGAGGTGGGCGGCCACTCCGTCATCCACCACCTGGCCGGCGTGGAGGGCGACTTCGCCGCGGCGGTCATCTTCGACGGCCTCATGGTGAACGCCCGCCAGCCCGCGTTCACGACCGGGCTGCGCGGCCTTGTGGGGGCCCAGATCCGCATCCGCACAGGCGCGCGTGAGCTCCACTCGGGGATCTACGGCGGCGTCGCCGCGAACCCCGTCCACGACCTGCACCGCATGCTGTCCGCGCTCGTCGACCTGCCCGCGGGGTTCTCGGAGGGCATCGCCCCGGTCTCGGATGCCGAGCGCGAGGGCTGGTCGACGCTCATACCGGGCGCCGAGGAGCTCGAGCGCGGCGGCGTGACGCCGAGCGACCCGGCCGCACCCGCGGAATTCTACGACCGCACATGGGCCCGGCCCTCGCTCACGATCCACTCCGTCGGCTCGGGCGACCCGAGCCTGCACAAGACCTCGATCCAGACCGAGGCCCGGGCCTCGCTCTCGGTGCGTCTCGCTCCCGGCCAGGACGCGGCCGCGATGTCGGCCCTGCTCGAGCGGACGCTCCGTGACGCCTGTCCGGCCCACGCCGAGCTCGAGCTCGAGCTGTGGCCGCCCGGCGAGCCGGCGTGGATGGATCCCTCGGACCCGACGCTCGGGGCCGCCTTCGACGCCGTGGAGCGGGCAACGGGCGTGCGCCCCCTCGCCGTCCGAAGCGGTGGCTCGATCCCCGTCGCAGCGGCGTTCACGGCCCGAGGCATCCCCACCCTGCTCACGGGGTTCGGGGTCGACGGCGACAACATCCACAGCCCCGACGAGCGGCTCGAGGTGCGGCGCTTCGAGTGGGCGCTCTCGTCCGCGCGCGAGATCTACCTCGCCCTGGCCGCTCTATGACGATTGTGGACAGGACACCGGTGGGGGTTTACTCCGTCCCGCGTTCCGGTTAGGCTAGGCGCCGTGCCCACGCTCCACCGGGGGATGAGTGAGTACCAGGTGCGGACGCGCCTCTACGACCCGCCTGAGGCGGTGCGCCGCCTGGACTCGAAGCTGGCCTGCCTGCGGATGCAGACGGGCGCCCACATGTCGGGCGAGGCGATGCGGCGCGCGTTCGAGACGCGGCTTGACAAGCGCGTGCCGGATGTCGTCGCGGCGCCGGAGAACGGCAAGGGCCCGCGCATCCGGCTGATCGCGTAGCGGTCGGACGCTACGGCCGCGGATGGCGCGGCTCGTAGAGGCCGAGCGACCCGCCCCCGGGAAGCGTGATCCCCGTCACGAGGCCCCACGCCTCCTCGGCGACCGGGCCGGTCGTCCCGACGCCCTTCGCAGCGAGCTCGGCGACCGTCGCATGGATGTCGTCGCACATCAGGTAGAGCTCGGCCCGCGCCGCCCCCTCACCCGGGTGGGCGGCGATCTCGGAAGGCGGGAGGGCGAAGATCAGCCAGCCGCCGCCGGCGTCGACGAACGGCAGGCCGATCGCGTCGCGCAGGAGCGCCCGCACGCCCTCGGCATCGGCGGTATGGATGATCGCGTGGGCGCCGACGATCGCCATCGGGTCAGGATGTCCGGTCGCGGCCGGGCCGCCCGCGCGCCGCGGCCACGCACAGCACCGGCAGGAAGGCACCCAGCAGCACGACCGGTGTCGTCACGACGCGGCGCGCCGAGTGCTGGAGGTAGTAGTGCAGGCTGGGCCGGCCGACCCAGTAGGCCCAGACGGTGCTCGCCAGGACGAGGCAGGCGACCGCCGCGACGAAGACGGCCGTCCGCCGTTCGCCGCCGCGGGTGGCGAGCACGACGGCGAGCACCGCCGCCGGCACGATCACAAGCCACGCCCCGGGCTGAAGCGCGTGCCATACGAGCGATCCCGCGCCCGTGGGGATCCGGCCCAGCCGCCCGGCGAGATAGCCGGGATCGACCACCTTGGCGTACGGGATCTCGCCGTTCGACGTGTCGACGCCGTTCGCATGCAGCCACAGCTGCCACGGGATCGCCGTCGCCAGCGCCGCGACTCCGGCGGCCGCCGCCTCACGCCGCCGCCCGCGGCCCGCCGCCACGATCACGACCAGGAAGAGCACGGCAACGAACGGCGTCCCTTCGCGCTTCGTCGCCAGCACCGCGGCGGCGAAGAGCGCGGTCAGGAGGAGTAGCTCGCGCCGGCCCTCCGCCAGCCACCGCCACGCGCAGACCGCCGCCATGGCGAAGAAGACGGCGAGCGGTGCGTCGGCGAGCCCCGCTCCGGCCTGGTCGATGAGCGAGGGTGCGACGCCGATCAGAAGCGCCGACCCCCAGGCGACGGCGGCGGGCACACGACCCGCGAGAAGGCGCGGCAGGGACACGAGGAGCGCGGCGGTGAGAAGCGCGGCCTGGAGGTGGATGACCTGGGTGTCGATCGCGCCCATGAAGCGGAAGCCGATCGCCTCGACGGCCGGCAGGAGCAGCGGATAGTCGAGGTGCAGGTGGTGGTACGGAACGCCCGCGAAGACCCCGGCGTCGAGCCCGCCGAGAAGCGTGATCGCCTTGGCCTTCATCGTCCACATCGCCCATGCGTCCCATTCGGCGAGCGGCCGGAGGGCGGCGTCGACGAGGAGCAGGACGACGACCAGTCCGACGGCGGCCTGGAGGGCGCGCACGATGGGCGCCTGCGTACGGGGCCACGGGGGGAGCACCGGCCCGCCCGCGCGGGCGGGCAGGAGCCCGGCCGCGGCCAGGAGCGCGCAGCCGGCGACCACCTGCCACCGGGCCAGGTCGAGGCCGGCCACGAGCGCCCAGGATGCCGCGATGCCCGACGCGGCGACCCCGATCAGGTAGACGGGCGCCAGCACCGCCACGAGCTCGCGCGGCGAGCGCCACAGCCCGAGCGCCCGGCCGATCCCGGCCCCCGCGGCGAGGAAGCAGAGGTTGGCGACTGCCAGGCCGAGGAGGTGGACGATCATGGCTGCGCGGCTCGGACGACCCACACGCCGGGCGCGAGCTCGGCCGCGCCGGCGGGCGCGCTGCCGCCGGAGTGCCGGTTCCAGACGATCCGCCAGTCGGCACCCTCGCCCGGGCCGACGGCGATCCGGGGCAGAAGCGAGGTGTAGGCCCAGAACGAGACCCGGCTCGAGTACGCCGAGAGCTGGTAGGTGTCGCCCGCCGGGATCGTGGCACGCAGCTGCGAGATCGCGTGTATCAGCCCCTTGGAGTGAAGCGCCCCGGCGTTCTCGACGGCCCGGTCGCTCAGGCGGACGTCATGCCGGGTGCGGGTCGCGAGGTCGATCGCGGCGACCGGGAGCCACGCGATCGCGACGAACGCGATCCCGGTCCCGAGGGCCTGCATCACCCGCCCGGCGCCCTCCCGGTCGAGCGCCTTCCACACGCCGTAGGCGACCGCGACGCCGATCGGCAGCCAGGCCACCACGGCGAGCAGTCGGAGCGCCACGCGGCGATGATACCCGGCCCCTCGGGCCCCTACGGGAGGTCAGTGCGTGTGGTTACAGGAGTCGCCGGGCGGCGCCAGCGCCTGCTCCTGCTGGTTCGCGATCGCGTCGGCGGCCGGATCGTACGGCCCGGGCTGTGGCACCTTCACCCGCACGAGCGGCGTGACGCCGGGGCCCATGATGGTCGCACGGTACGCCTTGCCCATGCCGGGCTGCGTATGGCCGAACCGGTACGTCCCGACGCAGAAGTTTCCGGCCGGGTGGTGGGTCAGGAAGGCCTGGAGCCGCCACCAGCCCGAACCCCACTTGGAGTCGAGCGTGTCGACGTAGAGGTTCCGGCCGTAGGTGTCGGTGGGGTTGCCGTGGTTCGAGCCGAAGCCGCGGACGGGGACGCCCAGGTAGGTGAACCGACCCCAGAGGTGGTCGTACCGGCCGTTGTAGATCCAGTCGGTGTGCAGCTCGAGCACCGGCAGCGCGGTGTTCCAGTGGGAGAGGTGAAGCTCCGTGTACGCCCGCCGGTAGTCGATCTTGTGCAGGCCCCCGTGCGGCACGATCCGCTTCCAGGCCTGAAGCGCCCAGAACGAGCCGTTCGGGAGCTCGCATCCGGCGACGTAGAGCGGCAGCGGGTCCTCGTGCGCCGCGGCGGCCAGCGCGCCGGCGGTCGGGAAGTGGTGGCACGCGTTCTTCATCGTCGCGTAGTAGGGGCCGCCCCGCGACGCCCAGCCGCCCGAGTAGTCGATGTGGAAGTGGCGCTGGTGGCGGCTGCGGGTCGGCGCGATCGCGTTCTTGGCCCCCCACGCCAGGATGTGGTGGCGGCGGCCCTGCTGGTCGGTGTAGTCGACGACGGCGATGCCGAGGCGGGAGACCCGCAGGCGAACGTGGCTCGCGTTGTGGGTGATCGCCTTGGAGGCGGCGGCCGGCGCGGGCAGGATCGCGACCGCGGCGACTCCCGCAAGGAGTGCGCAGAGGAGAACCGAGGCCCGGCGACGCATGGTGACCTTATCGGCCGGAGTCCGGCCGGGGTTTACCCCTTCCGCGGCGCCCTCGACGGCGCCACCCGGATGCGCGAGAGCGTCCAGAGCGCCGTCACCCCGTCGCGCCACGTGAGCTTCTTGCCCTCCACACGCCCGCGGGCGGCGTAGGAGATCGGCACCTCGTAGATCCGGTGTCCCGACCTGAGCAGCTTCGCCGTGATCTCGGGCTCGATGTCGAACCCGTCCGACCGCAGGTCGAGCGAGCGCCACACCCGGAGCGGCATCAGCTTGTAGCACGTCTCCATATCCGAGAGGTAGCTGTTGAAGAGAACGTTGGTCCACAGGGTGACGAGCTTGTTCCCGATGACGAACCAGAACGAGTACGCCGAGTGCGCGGCGAAGCTCCGACTGCCGTACACGACCTCGGCCCGTCCCCGCTCGATCGGTGCCAGAAGGAGCGGGAATTCCGCGGGATCGTACTCCAGATCGGCGTCCTGTACCAATGCAACGTCCCCGGTGGCGGCCGCGATGGCCGTTCGCAGGGCCGCGCCCTTGCCCCGGTTTCGGTCGTGGCGGATGACCTGCGTGCGCGCCTTGAACGTGCGTGCGGACAGGATCTCGGGCGTCCGGTCAGTGGAGCCGTCGTCGACGATCACGAGCTCGGAGACCTCCGGCCGCTCCTCCACGGCGTCGAGCAGCCGCTCGAGCGTGCGCTCCTCGTTGTAGACCGGGATCAGCACCGAGAGGTCAGGCACGGCGGCGCTCCATGCTGAACCGGACGGCGAGCGGGACGCCGACCAGGGTTGTCGGAACGAACCACGCCGCCTGCAGCACGAGCGAGAACGCGAACGCCTGGCTCGCGCCGACGTCGAAGAGCCCGAGCCCGCTGACGCACAGCCACTGGTAGGTGCCGACGAAGCCGGGGGATGACGGTACCGCAGTGCCGAGATTCACGAGGCCGGTCATGAATGCCGCTTGCCAGAGGGCGAGGTCGATCCCCAGCGCGTCCGCCACGAACCAGAGGCCGACGGCCCACAGGATCCAGGCCGCCGCCGAGAGCGCAATCGCGACGGCCAGGTCGGCCGGCCCGACGACCGCAGCCGTCCCCCGGATCAGCGAGGAGAGTTGCCTCCCCGGCCACGACAGCCTGACCGACAGCGGCAGCGTGCGCCCGTCGCGGTCCCGGTGGGCGACGTAGACCTTGGTCGCGACGAGGCCCGCCGCGATGATCGCGGTCACGACCACGGAGGCGACGAAGACGCGGTCGATCCACGTGCGCCGCGGCGTGAAAGGGTATGTGACGATCAGGAACGCGAGGAGGACGAAGACGTCGCAGGCCCGGTCGACCACGACCGTCGCGAGCGTGCGCGCCCGCGGCGTCCCGGTCCGCAGGCTGAGCCAGTGGGCCCGAAGCAGGTCGCCGACACGGGCAGGGAGCACGTTGTTCGCGCCGACGCCGGCGACGACGAGGCTCACGAACGTCTTCCGCGACGCGCGCGCCTGGCGCCGGGCGATCCACCGCCAGCGCAATCCCTGGATGACGTAGACGCCGGCCAGCGCCACGACGGCGACGACGAGCGGGCCGACGCGCGCCTCGCGAAGCGCCTTGCGGACGTCGTCCCAGGCCACGCCGCGGGTGGCGACGTAGAGCAGGACGAGGCTGACGGGGACGCCCACGGCGAGGCCGAGCGCCATGCTCCTGGCCGAGACGCCCGCCCGGTCATCGGCGGCCACGCCGGGCGCCGTCCCGGGGTCGGTCTCTGTCAGCATCCGGCGGATGTTAATCAGGTCCTGCGACGGGCGGCGCGGGCCCGGCGCCGTTGAACGCCCGCATCGCGGCGTCGACTCCGTCGCGGATCACCGCGAGGGTGCACTCGGCACCCCGCTCGACCAGGGCGGCGACGTCCGTGCCGGGATCGAACGGCTTGAGCAGCCAGTCGGCGACCGGCAGGCGCTCGCCCCGCCCCGGCCTGCCGACGCCGATCCGCACGCGCGGGAAGTCGGCCGTCCCCAGCGCCGCCCGCACCGAGCGTAGGCCGTTGTGGCCGGCGAGGCCGCCGCCCATCTTGGCACGCACGTCGCCGAGCTCCAGGTCGATCTCGTCGTGGACGATCAGGATGTCGGCCGGATCGAGCCCGTAGAAGCGGGCGGCCGCCGCGACCGCCGGCCCGGACAGGTTCATGAAGGTCTGCGGCTCGAACAGGGCCAGGCGCACGTCGCCCGCACGGACCGTCGCGATCCGGCCGGAGAACTTGGAGCGCCACGAGCCGTCGAGCGACTCGGCGAGGCGGTCGGCGACCATGAACCCGAGGTTGTGGCGGGTGCGTGCGTACTCCGGGCCGGGGTTCCCCAGGCCCGCGACCAGGAGATCCATGGAAGCTAGATGGCCGATCCCCGGGTCACGGGATGTCCCGGGCGGCGAGAACCGAGCAGCGCAAGGACGCAGGGAGGGTCAATATCGAGGCGAGATATTGACCCGACGGAGGACGCGGCGATGCGACGGTTCGCAGCCGCAGCGCCACCACGATGCGCTGTCAGTCCCCAGCCGGGCGTCCAGGCGCCCGTGAGTCGGGGATCGGCCATCTCACTCTGAGTCGCCGCCGGACGGCTCCTCGCCGCCGGCTTCCTCGCCGCCCTCGCCGGGCCGCGCGCCCTCTTCGCCGGCCTCCGCGGCGGCCTCCGCTGCAGCCTCGGCCTCGGCTTCCGCCTCCGCCTCCGCCTCGAGCTCGGCCTCGGTCTTGAGCTCGTCCTCGGACACCGGCGCCGCGATCGTGGCGATGACGGTGCTCTCGAGGTCGTCGGTGAAGGTGACGCCCGGGGGAGCCTCGAGGTCGGCAAGCCGGATCGACTGGCCGATCTCAAGCGCACTGACGTCGACGGTGATGACGTCCACGAGGTCGGCGGGAAGCGCCTCGACGCGCACGTCGTGGGCGGGCTGGTTCAGGGCTCCGCCCATGTTCACGCCCTCGGCGTGACCCTCGAGCTGGACCGGGATGACCGTCTGGATCTTCTGGTCGAGCCGGATCTCGTGCAGGTCGATGTGGACGACGCGGCCGCGCACCGGGTCGAGCTGGAGGTCCTTGATCAGGACGGGGCGCGACTTGCCGTCGCCGTCGAGCGTGACGTCAAGGATCGTGTGCAGGCCGCCCGACACCGCCTGGCGCAGGGCGCGTGCGTTCACGACGATCGCCTGCGTGTCGGTGGTCGCCGAGTAGATGACGCCGGGGATGTCGCCGGCGGCGCGCAGCGCCTTGGCGTCCTTCGACCCACGGCCTTCTCTCGGCCTGACTTGGAGCTTCACTCGGTCCATAACTAGAAGAGCTGGTTTCCGCCGTGGAAGAGGCCCGAGACGGAATCGTCGTTGAAGACGTTCGAGATCGTATCAGCCAGGATCGGGGCCACCGACAGCACCTGGACGTTGTCCGGCCGGGTCGTGGGGTCGATCGGGATCGTGTCGGTGACGACCACCTTCTCGAAGACGCTCGCCGCGAGCCGCTCCAGCGCCTTCCCCGAGAAGACCGGGTGCGTTGCGCAGGCGAACACCCGGGTGGCACCGTGGTCGAGGAGCGCCTGGCCCCCGGCGCACAGGGTGCCGGCGGTGTCGATCATGTCGTCGAGCAGGATGCAGACCTTGCCGCGCACGCGGCCGATGACGTTGGTCGCCTCGGCCTCCTGGTGCTCGGGCCGCTCCTTCGTGATGAGGGCCAGGTCGGCACCGAGCATCTCGGCGAACTTCTTCGCCAGCTTCACCCGGCCGGCGTCGGCCGACACGACGACGATCTCGTCGTGGGCCACGTCGAGGAGCATCGTGAAGTGCTCGGCCAGGATCGGCACGGCCGTCATGTGGTCGACGGGCTTGTGGAAGAAGCCCTGCACCTGGCCCGCGTGGAGGTCCATCGTCAGCACGCGGTCGACGCCGGCTGCCTCGAGGATGTCGGCCACAAGCCGGGCGGTGATCGGCTCGCGCGGCATCCCCTTCTTGTCCTGGCGCGAGTAGGGATACCACGGCATGACGGCGGTCACGCGCTTGGCCGACGCCAGCGCCGCGGCCTGCACCATGACGAGCAGTTCGACCAGCGAGTCGTTGGTCGGAGAGACGCACGACTGGACGATGAACACGTCGGCGCCGCGGATCGACTCCTCGTAGCGGACGTACACCTCGCCGTTGGTGAACGTCTTCAGGGTCACCTCGCCCATCTGGATGCCGAGCCGGTCGGCGATCGCCTCGCCGAGGGCCAGGTTGGAGCGCCCGGCGAAGAGCATGAGCCGCTTCTGCGGCGTCCGCTCCATCCACGTGGCGTGGTCGCCCTTGCTCATGGCCGAGGCCGCCATGCCCGCGCCGGTGAAGAGCGGGATCGGCGTCTCGAGGCTAACCGCGGCTTCGCTTTCGTGTTCCATAACCCTCGATGTTCTTCTGTCGGGAGCGGGCGACGCCGAGCGCGTCGGGGGGGATGTCGTCGGTGATCACAGAGCCGGCAGCGGTCCACGCCCCATCTCCGATCATCACGGGCGCGACGAACACAGTGTCGCTGGATGTGCGGACGTCACGCCCGATCGTGGTGCGCTGCTTCCGTTCGCCATCGTAGTTGGCGGTGATGTTGCCTGCACCGATGTTCGTTCCGGCGCCGATCTCCGCATCGCCGATGTAGGAAAGGTGCGAGACCTTGGCCCCCTCGCCGATCGTCGCGTTCTTGATCTCGACGAAGGTTCCCGCCTTGGCGTCGACCCCGATGTCGGCCCCCGGCCGCAGGTAGCAGAACGGACCGACCACGGCCCCCGGGCCGACGCGGGCGTCCACGGCGACGACGTGCGGGCCGACCTCCGCGCCGGCCTCGACGCGCGTCTCGCCGCGGAGCACGGTGAACGGATGCACGACCGCGTCGCGTTCGAGCGCCACCCCCGCGTCGATCCAGGTCGTCGCCGAATCGACGATCGTGACACCGGCCAGCATGTGGGCCCGGTTCGTCCGATCACGCAGGATGGCCGCCGCGGCGGCCATGTCGGCGCGCGTGTTGATGCCGAGGCCGCCGGTGGGGTCGGGATGGCGGTGGCCCGCCACCGGGCGGCCGGCCGCGACAAGCGCTCCGATCGCGTCGGTCAGGTAGAGCTCGCCCTGGTCGTTCGACGCGTCGAGCCCCTCGAGCGCCGGCCACAGGTCCTGCGAGCGGAAGACGTAGATGCCGGAGTTGACCTCGGTGATCGCGCGCTCCGCCGCGGACGCGTCGCGCACCTCCACGATGCGCTCGATGCGGCCGTCCGCGTCGCGCACGATGCGGCCGAAGTCGGCGCCGATCGTCGCCGTCCGTTCGAACGTCAGCACGGTCGCGGCGG
>DATIDU010000096.1:0-13424 GCA_035456145.1 Gaiellales bacterium
GCGACGTCGACCGCCCCGTCCTCGACGCCGCCGTCGACCATCCCCACGCAGGGCCCGACGAGCAGCTGGCCGCTCTTCGGTGTGACGCCCGACCGGCAAAACGACTTCCGCGGCCACACCGGCATCACCGCGTCGAACGTCACGACCCTCGCGCGCACGTCAATTGACGTCCCGGGGACGGTCGACTCATCGCCGATCTTCGTCGCTGGCCGCTTCGTGGTCACGACGAGCTATGGCAAGACGATCGCGCTCGATCGACGCGGGCACATCCTGTGGACATACACCCCGCCCGGCATCGACGCCTGGGAGGGGTCGGCGCAAATCACGAACGCCTCGCCGGCCGCGGATCCCGACGGCGAGCACGTCTACGCGGAGTCGCCGGACGGCGTCGTCCACAAGCTGAACCTGGCGGACGGGTCGGAGGTGACGGACGACGGCTGGCCGGTCACGATCACCCGCGACCCGACCCATGAGAAGCTCGGGACGGCGCTCAACATCTCCGGACGGCTCGTGCTGGCGACGACCGGCGGCTACATCGGCGATGCGCCGC
Source organism: Gaiellales bacterium (assembly GCA_035456145.1). Taxonomy (GTDB): domain Bacteria; phylum Actinomycetota; class Thermoleophilia; order Gaiellales; family JAICJC01; genus JAICJC01. Next base: position 551 of record DATIDU010000096.1, read on the forward strand.
CCTACCAGGGCCACGTCGTCTCGATCGACCGGGAGAGCGGGGACATCGTCCACGTGTGGAACGCGCTCTGCTCCGACCGGCACGAGCTCATCGAGCCGTCATCGTGTGCCGATTCCGATGCCGCCGTCTGGGCACGCGCCGGTGCCGTCGTCGAGCCCGTGACGAGACGCATCCTGGTCGCGACGGGAAACGCCCCGTACGACGCGCAGACCGCGTGGGGCGACAGCGTGCTCGAGCTCTCGCCCGACGCGGGCGCGCTCGTCGGGAGCTGGACGCCGCCCAACCAGGAGGAGCTGAATTCCGGCGACGTCGACCTCGGATCGACCGCGCCTGCGCTCGTCCGCGGCGAGGACGGGCGCCTCTACGGCGTGCAGGGCGGGAAGGACGGCCTCATGCGCCTGATCGACATCGACCGGATGCAGGTCGTGCAGACGCTGCCCGTTCCCGGCTCGACGCAGATGTTCACCGCGCCGGCCGTGCGCGGGCGGGACGTGTTCGTGGCGACCGGCGGGGGGACGGCCGCCTACCGGCTGACCGGGAGCGGCACGCCGCGCCTGCTCAAGCTGTGGGCGACCGACGCGCCGGGGACGAGCCCTGTCCTCGCCGGCGACCTGCTCTACGTGTACGACCCGACGGGCGGCGGCATCAATGTCTACCGGCCGTCGTCGCCCGACCTGGTCACGACCCTGCCGGCCGAGAGCGGCCACTGGCAGAGCCCGATCGCGATCGCGGGCTGCGTCCTCATCGGCGAGGGCGACGCGAACGATCGTGCAACCAGCGGGACGCTCAGTCTGTATTGCCTGGCATAAAGCGGACGCTTGCGTCGAACGGCACAAAGGCGTAGGCTCGCGCACTCGCCCAGCAAAACGGGCCATGCGAAGGGCGACCGGCCGGCTGGGCGTATCCACGGTTGCCGCTGCCTGGCAGAGGCAGCGTTCCTTCGAAGAGGAGGGGAGAGGGTCGTGAAGCGCACTCTGGCAGTAGCTGTTCTCGCGGCGGCGCTCGTCGTCGGCGTCGTCCCGGCGCACGCGGGCGTAAAGCGAAGCACGTACTCATCGAACCCGACGTGGCACACGTTCACAGGGGTTCCGACGAACGGCCCGCTCGGTGATGCCCAGGCCGTGTGCCTGAACGCGACGTCCCCGGCCAACTGCCCGGCCGGCGCGACGCTCTACGGATTCGGTGGAACCGGATGGGCCGCCGATCTCTCGACGATCCCGCACGCCCTGTGGATCTGGGCGCCGGGCATCGACGGAACGAGCCATCCGTCCGAGCTAGCGCAGTACTACTTCTCCAAGCGGATCCGAATCCACGGGCATCCGGTCTTCGGCAAGATCTCGGTGTCCGCGGACGATTTCGCCGAGGTCAGCGTGAACGGAACCGTTGTCGGCAATGTCGGCAGCACGACCGATCCGGTCGTCGCGGGCGAGGCGCAGAGCGAGCTCACGACGTTCGTCATCACGCCGTTTCTGCACCACGGAAAGAACCGGATCACGGTCAGGGCGCAGAACGGGGAGGGGGCGTTCGGAGGATGCTCGGACTGCACCTACCAGCAGCAGCCGGCGGGCGTCGTCTTCGGAGTGAAGATCAGGTTCCGGACGGACGACGACTGAGCGGCTAACCGTTCGTAGACAGACCCGGCGCGACGCCGGAATCCCAGGCCCACGAGGGGCCGACCTCAAGCGGCTCGCCGCGGGACGCGCTCGCCCGCGCTGCGACGGCGGTCGCCACCGCCCAGCGGTCGTCCTCCAGCGTCGCGCCGGCGACCAGCTCGCCGCGGCAGGCGCGCCCGAAGGCGTCCATCTGCTGCTGGTACGCCTCGGCGAACCGGTCGCGGCAGTCATCCGGGAACCGGTCGGCGACGGCGGCGGTGAGGAGCGCCGCCTCGCCGCCGACCGGGCGTTCCGCGATCCACGCCGAGCCCTCCGTCCCGACCACCTCGCACCGGATATCCATCCCCACCCGCGACGTCCGCGAGAGGTGCACAGTCGCGGCCGCGTCGCCGAGCGCGAGCGTGATGTAGACGTTGTCGGGCCCGCCCTCGCCGTAGACCGGAGCGTGGGAGTGCGCGAACACCGACGTGGGATCGCTTCCGAGCAGCCAGCGGGCGGTGTCGAAGTCGTGCACGCCGACGTCCATGATGAAGCCGCCGGCCGCCGCGTCGCCGGCCTCGTCCGGCGGGTAGTCCTCGCGGCTCGTAAGGTGCACGGCGAACGGTTCCCCGATCGCACCCGCGGAGACCTGCTTCGCCAGCTCGCAGAAGCGCCGTTCGTGGCGGCGGTGATACCCGACCATCGCGACGAGCTCGGGCCGCTGCGCTGCCGCGTCGGCGATCAGCTGCTGCCCGGGGACAGTCGTCGCCCCCGGCTTCTCGAGCAGCAGATGCCGCCCCCGGCTGAGCACCGCGACCGCGTGCGCGGCGTGCTCGCTCGTCCGCGAGCACACCACGACCGCCTCGACGTCATCGCTGTCGAGAAGCTCGTCCGGCGTCATGAGCAGCACGTTGGGGCCGAGCTCGCCGATGCGCTCACGGGTCGCCCGGCCGCGAGCCGACGCGACGGCAACCAGCTCGACGTCGTGGCTTCGCATCGCGCAGGCCGTGTGCACCGCCGAAATGAATCCCGTCCCGAGGATCCCGAGCCGCACGGGGCCTGCGCCGGCCGTCATGGGTCGCAGACGCTACCAGGATCGCGGCCATAGACTCCCGCCGTGGGTCGCAGCACCACCATCGTCGACGTTGCGCAGGCCGCGGGCGTCTCGAAGTCGACCGTCTCGAACGTCGTCCGCGGCGCCGAGCCGGTCTCCGACGAGACTCGCCGGCGCGTCCAGGCGGCGATCGAGCGGCTGAACTACACGCCGAATGGCATCGCCCGGCAATTCGTAAAGCGGCGGACGACCATGGTTGGCGTGCTCGTCGGCGACCTAGGAAACCATTACCACGCCCACCTCGCACAGGCCGTCGAACGCGCGCTCTTCCACCGCGGACACACTGCGATGTTCTGCAACGTGGACGGCGACGAGGACCTGGCGGTCGCGGGCGTCGAGGCGCTCCTCGAACAGCGCGTGGCCGGGTTCGTGCTGATGGGCCAGGTGGAGCGGGCTGCGCAGGTGGCCGCCTCGCTGCGCGCATCGGAGGCGCCCGTCGTCACCATCGGGCTTCGGCAGGGGTGGAGCGACTCGGTCGGGCCGCGCGATCGCGAGGGCGGCCGGCTGGCGGCGTCGCACCTGCTCGACCGGGGACACCGCCGGATCGCCTACGTGCGGACGTCGAGTGCCGAGGCCGGCGCTGACCGCGCCCGCCATGCCGGCTACGCCAGCGCGCTGCGGGCGGCAGGCATCGACCCACTTCCGCCCATCCTTTGGGATCCCGGCTCCGTGGCCATCGCAACCGCCCTCCAGCCGCCGGGCGCCCCGACGGCGGCCGTCGTCTGGAACGACCACACGGCGGTCGCGCTCATCGACGCGTGCGAGGCCGCCGGCATCCATGTGCCGGCCACGCTCTCGGTCGTCGGGTTCGACGACATCGATGTGGCCCGCCTCGGCCGGATCTCGCTGACGACGGTGGCCCAGCCGCTCGACCTCCAGGCCGAGAAGGCGGTCGCGATGCTGCTCGACCGGATCGACGCCGGCCCGGCCGGTCGGCCGCGCCACGTGAGCGTGCCCGTCGAGCTTCGCATCCGGAGATCGACCGCACCCGCCCGGCGGAGCGCTCGCCGATGACCGCGACGACGGAGCGCTCCTGGCACATCGGCGAGTACCACCCTCTGGCCTGGGCGGAGACGGCCGTCAAGGCGATCGCGTTCGTCGTCGCCTACGTCTCCTTCGTCCACGCGCTCGACCGCAGCCTGCACTCGCCGTCCGGCGTGCGGATCGCCGAGCTCGTCCTGCTCGGAGTCGCCGAGCTCGGCATCCTGCTCACCATGGTCGTCCGGGTGATCGAGCGCGAGCTGATCGCCCTCGGGTTCGCCGTCTTCAACAACGCGGCCCACGCGAGCATGCTCTACGCGCTCTTCGCCATCCCGGGCCCGGGCGGCCTGCTCTCGCTCTTCTGCGCCTTCATGCTCGGCGGCGAGCTCATCAAGTGGCGCTGGCTCCACCAGACGCGGCCGACCCTGCGCGAGCTCAGCCTGATGGCGGCGCAGGCGTTCGTGGTCGCGTACGCCGCCATCTATCTCGTCGCGCTCATCTTCTGGGAGGTAGCAAAGTGATCGACCACATCGGGCTCACCGTCTCGGACTATTCCGCGAGCCGCGACTTCTACAGCGCAGCGCTGGCGCCGCTCGGCTACTCGTTGATGATGGAACCGGTTCCCGGCGTCGGCGGGTTCGGGCGTGAGGCGCCGCAGTTCTGGATCGCGGCCGGCGCCGAGCCGCAGTCCGGCATCCACGTCGCGTTCGCCGCCGCCGACCGAGCCGCGGTGGACGCGTTCTACGCCGCCGCGCTCACCGCCGGCGGGCGCGATAACGGCGCGCCCGGGCCGCGCCCGATCTACCACGAGCACTACTACGGGGCATACGTCTTCGACCCCGACGGTATCAACGCCGAGGCGGTGTGCCACCGGCCGCCGGACTGACATGACTCAGCGGATCAGCGTCATGCAGTACGTCGTGTTCTCGCCGAACGGGCCGTCGCAATGCGTCCGCCGCTCGAACTGGTTCGCCTTGCCGAAGTCGTCTGCCGTCGTCGGATAGTTGACGCCGTAGGTGAACGAGTTGTCGTCGTTCTGCGTGAACCACGGGTAGATGCAGTACGGCCCGCCGTAGTGCGTGCACGTTGACCCGGTCTCCTTCGGGTCGAGGATCTGCGCCTTTCCGCCGTAGTCGCTCACGACGGCCCAGTGGTGAGCGGCGCTGCCGTCGCCGAACGTGACCCCGAGGATCCGGATCGGCGTCGTCTCCCGCCACGCCCGCCAGTTGTAGGACTCGCAGCCGTTATGGCCGGGCGCGCAGAACGCGCCGGGGCGCTTGCTGAAGTCCGAGCGGTGGCCGATCTCCCACACGAAGGAGTTGGGCGCATCGTTCACAACGCCCCAGCCGAGCGCGTTTCCGATCTCCTGGCGGTCGAACTCGGGGTTCATGGCCCCGGTGCGCCCGTTGCGAAGGACGATCGAGCCGTGTTGGTGTGAGGTCAAGTCGGCGACGTCGATGTGGGCGCCGTCATCGGCCGGCGTTCCGTAGTAGTGCAGCGTGATCGTGTCGCCCCCATGCATCACGAGCGGCTTGCCGTGGCCACCCGCCTGGCGCAGCATCGCGTTGAACGCAGCGGGCTCCGTGTTGCCCACGATCGACCACACCGGCGAGCACACCGTGTAGGTGTTCTTCGCGAACGTGAAGATCGAGTCGCCGTTTCGCTTGCATTGCGAGACGAGCGTGTCGGGATAGAACTGCACCTCGAGGAAGCCCTGGTTGAAGAGCGCCTTGGGGTTGGGGTCGGTGACGGTGCCGCCGAACCAGAACCCGAAGCCGGTGCCGGCGACAGGAAACTTGCCGTCGGTCGGCAGCACGAACTTCCACGTGAGGTCTCTGGCCGAGTGCGGCAGCGACGACACGGGGTCGAGCTCCGGCTCGTCATGGCCGGTGCACCCGGGCCGGTACTGCACCTCGATCCTGCCCTCCACGTAGGCGACGTGCCGCTCGACGCATGCCGAGCCGTGACGAACCGCCGCGCCCGCCGCCGGCGCGCTCAGCGCCGCCACACCGAGTGCCGCCAGCGCAAACACCAACCACCTGGGACGTGCCACCGGAAACCCCCTCTGTCCTGGTTGACCCCCGGGTGATCCTTCAGAACCGCCTAGTGGTGATCTGTGAAGGGCTGCGGCACCCCCAGCCGCCCGTCCGACCACGTGTAGTACGTGGTCGTCCCCGCACTCGCGTTGTCGGTGTAGTCGCCGAAGTTCGGCGTGATGAGCGATGACGTATTCGTCCAGTCCGTCGCCCCGGTGGTGATGCGGAAGTCCGCGCCCTGCGTCCCGAGCGCGGCCCGGCACTCGCCGAAGTAGTCGGTGTGGGCCGAGTCGGGGCCGAAGCGGCGCCGGTCATACCACGAGGTGCACGTGTGACCGTTCGAGCGCACCGACACCGCCGGAAGGAAGTGCAGCGTGAAGTCGGAATCGTCGTTGACCCGGACGATCGAGCTCGGGTTTCCGAGCTGGGCGGAATAGGAGCGAAGCCAGATGTCGCCCAGCGGGTGGGCGCTGGCGTCGTTCCACGCCACCTCGACGCGGCCGGTGACCTTATTCCAGGCGATCCGCGGGAAGTCGTTACCCGTCCCGCGGTTGTAGCCGGCGATGACGACGGTTCCCAGCGAGCGGACGCCGCCCACCGGGGAGGCGTTCACCTGCCCCTTGGTGACGACCACAGGGTGATTCTGCCCGCCGACTGCAGGCGTGTTCGCATCCGCCGGGACGAAGGCGACGTGCTCGTAGATGTGCGGGTCGCCGTTGAAGAGACTCGAGTCGATGTTCCGCTCCCAGGCGACGTAGGCGTCTCCGCCCGGCGCGAGCGCGACGTAGGCGCCCTCGTTCTCGGTCTGCGGCTCCTCGTGCCAGATCGAGGCCGTGTGGAAATTGGCCGACGTGAGCGAGGCGGCGTTCGCCGGGACGTGCGCCCGGGCCAGGTTGATCGCGCCCTGCCCGCTGTGCGAGCCGCTGATGAAGAAGCGTGTGAACGACACCGCCAGCGTGCGGCTCGTCTGATCCCACGCGAGGAAGTCCTTGTCGAGGAACGCGATGTTGTTCGGCGTGACCGCGCCGCCTCCATTGATGAGCGTGCACACGTTCCCGGCGGGGCTCACGATCACGGGCTTTCCCATCGAGACGCCGCTCGCCGTCGGAGTCACGACCTCGACCGCCACCGCGAGCTGGGCCGGCTTACCGTCATTGCAGGCGGCCGGCGAGGGCAGATACAGGGAGCCCACGATGAAATGCGCACCGTTGTCGATCGCAACCACGGCGGGGTCGCCCGACCACTGCTGGTCGGGATTCGGATTCCTGAGGCCGACCAGGTCGGTGAAGCTCTGGCCGCCGTCGTTCGAGTAGCCGACGCCGGTCAGCGAGGCCAGGAGCCGGTTCGTCGGTTGCACCACGAAGCCGGTCGCGTCGTTCCAGGCCACCATCACGCGTCCGGACGTCGTCCCGTCGATCGCCGTCTCGCTCTGGCCCGCGGCCAGATCCTCGGTCGGGTCGGCCGCATCGACGTTTGTCCCGAGCGCGATCGAGGCCGGGGAGGACGCGTGTCCGACGGCCGCCGGCGCCTGCGGCGGGTTGAGCCATGTGCGCGCGCCCTGCGACACCCAATGGGCGTGCAGGTGCTGCGCGACCACCTGCTTCAGCGACGGAGCCGCGGCGGCCGAGGCGGGAACACCCGACACGACTGCAGCCGAACAGAGAGCCACCAGGAGAAACCGACGCATATCCTCACCTCTCCAATGCCGGTTGGCGCGATGCCCGAGACTGGGCCGGAGTGTCGCGCTGCCGCCGGGCTGTGTCAAGCGACGGCCCGGAGACCCAGAGACTCAGAACTGGAAATAGATGAACGGGCTCGGCTGGGCCAGGAGCAGGACGGCGAATCCGGCGGCGAAGCCGATGGCGAGCCCATGGCGCAGGCGCGGCTCGAGCTTGATCTGCCAGGTGTTTGGCACCACGTTCACGAACACGAGCAGGCCGACTATCTCGAGCAGGAAGGTCGATCCAGCGCTCACGCGCAGGTCGTGCAGCGAGCCGAGGCCGTGGAGGCCGGCCATGGCGCCGAGCACGTCGCCCGCCGCCGAGAGCGTCGGCGCCCTGAAGACGACGAACGCCGCGGCGACGCAGACATAGGTGATCGCGCGGTTCACCACGACCGAGCGCGGCGTCAACCCGGCGCCGCGGGCGAGGTTGTGGATGACGAGGTAGATCCCGTGGATGAGGCCCCACACGACGAACGTCCACGCCGCCCCGTGCCACAGGCCGCCCAGGAACATGGTGATGAAGAGGTTGCGCAGCGTGGCGGCGTGGCTCCCATGCGAGCCTCCGAGCGGGATGAAGAGGTAGTCGCGGACCCAGAACGAGAGCGACATGTGCCAGCGGCGCCAGAAGTCCGAGATGTTGACGGCCTTGTACGGCGAGTTGAAGTTCTGCGGGAAGCGGAAGCCGAGCAGGAACGCCAGGCCGACGGCCATGTCGGAGTAGCCCGAGAAGTCGAAGTAGAGCTGGAGCGAATAGCCGAGCGCGGCCGCCCAGCCCGTGAGGAAATGCAGGTGGGCGTGGTTGCCAAAGAGGTTCGAGACGTGCGGGGCCAGCTCGTCTGCGATCACGAGCTTCTTCACGAGGCCGCAGCAGAAGAAGAAGAGGCCCGATGCGGCGAACCTCGCGGTGAGCCGGGGCTGGAGCCGGCGCAGCTGCTGGTCGATGTCGCTGTAACGAACGATCGGGCCGGCGATCAGGTGCGGGAAGAGCGAGACGAACGCCGCGTAGTGCAGGAAGTTGCGTGCCGGCTGCACGATCCGGCGGTAGATGTCGATCGTGTACGACATCGAGTTGAACGTGTAGAAGCTGATGCCGATCGGCAGGATGATGTGCAGCGCCGGGATGAGCTCACCCTCCGCCCCAAGCCACGAGCCGATGCCGTCCACCGAGTCAACGAAGAAGCCCGCGTACTTGAAGTACCCGAGGAAGGCGAGGTTGATGGAGAGGGCGGTCGCCAGCACGACCTTCCGCCGGCGGGGGTCGTCCGAGCGCGAGATCAGATGGCCCGAGACGAAATCGACACTCGTCGAGGCGATGAGAAGCGGGATGAAGTGCCAGTTCCACCAGCCGTAGAAGAAGTAGGACGCGAGCGCGAGAAACGTCAGCCGGACGGTGGGCGGCTTGAGCGTCCACCACACCAGGAGCACGATGGGCAGAAACGCAAAGATGAAGACGTAACTGTTGAAGAGCATCTACAGCGTCCCGTCGTCGTGCGCGACGATGTAGCGCAACATCAGGTCCATGTTCCTGGTGTCCACATGCGTCGCATCTGAGAAGTCCTCGGGCGACCCGCCGAACGTCTTGATCGACGTGAGATCGATGAAGTCGAACCGGTAGCGGGCGTGCAACGAGCCGAGGTACTTGAGCGCCCACTTGTAGCGTGGGTTCCCCTGGCGGGTGAGCTCGGCGAGGATCTGGGGCTGGAGCGGGTTGAGGACGATGACCGGCGTGATCCCGTGGTCGTTCAGGTAGCCGAGGAGCCGTTCGAAGGTGAGCTGCTCGCGCGGGTCCGGGATGCGATGGCTGATGCCGTACCGGCGCATGCGGGTGAGCTCCGCAAACACCTTCTTGTGGAGGCGCTTCGTGCGCAACCCCGCGGAGCGCAGACGCCCTTGCTGGAGCGACCCGTCGGCATTGAAGAACATGGTGCTGCAGCCCGAGGGCCGCATGCATGCCCGCACGACGCGGTAGGAGTCGCGGGCGGTGTCGACCGACGTGTACGCCTCGAGCTTGTGCAGGATCGACCACTCGCCCGTGTTCAGGCCCTTCGGCAGGTAGGGACGCGCACGCGAGTCGGAGGCGAGCTGCGGGTTCACGTAGTTCGTGCCGACGCCGTCGCTCACGAAGAGCAGCACGTGGTGTGGGCCTTTCGGGAAGCGCTTCAGCCACAGGTGCGAGAACACCCACCAGTCCGGGGCGCCGCCGCTCGTGACGCCCGCGTTGAAGCCGCTTCGGCCGGTGAGCTGCTTCAGCAGCTTCGGCCTGGCGGGACGCGAGCGCGAGCTCCCCAGGATGAGGATGTCCGGGTTGTACGGGAGGTCTTCGAGGAGCGAGATCTTGGTCGACCGGTCGCTCTCGATGGCGGTCGGGAAGAGGCCCGTCGCGAACGTGCCGAACGGATCGACGACGATGTTGAACGCGAGCACCGAGAGCAGCACGGCGGCTGCCGCGACCAGGACGCCGGCCACGAACCTGCGCAGCTGACGGGGCGGCGGCCGCAGCTCGTCGAAGGCGGGGACCCCACGCCCACGGCGCGCGGTTTCGAGGTCAGACGCGCCGGGGGCAACCACCTCGGGGGCCCGCCCGGTGGTCTCCGTTCTCGTTGCCACGACCGCGCGACAGTACCAACTGCGTCGGCGCGACCGCGCGGGTCACCCAGGCGGCTTCCGATCCGGGATCCCCCGAAATGCGGATCGCCCGCCGGCCGTCAGCCGCCGATGCTGTCTCCCGGCGGGACAACACTCCCCCTCTCTTCCGTCCCCGAAGCTGCCCGGCCTGGACGCGTGGCGCGCGCGTCCGGCCGGGCGTTCTTCCTCCAGCCGATCTCGCGGGCGGCCCGGCGGCCGCACTGAATCTCGCAAGTCGGCCGCCGATGACAACGGAGGTAGGGCGGCATCGTGGGCGGCTACGCCACCCGTCTTTCCAACGCGCCACCCGATCGGTGAGGAGGACCCCTCGTTAGAGGGATGGCCGGAAGATGCCCGGTGGGCGACGTTGAGAGGAGCAGCCGGATTCGGTCGTCCGGCTTTCCCCCACACGCAAGGACTTCGATGTCGCGCAAAGAAGACGCCTCCCGCAGCACCACCTCGGGACAGACGCTCCCGCTGGTCGTCGTGTTCCTGCTGACGCTGCTCCTCTTCTGCGGAGCGGTCATCGATATCGGCAACGCCTACCGCGTGAAGCAGGCCCTTCAGGCCTCCGCGGACGCCGCGGTCGCCGCCGGTGCCGGGAACCTCCCGAACACCGCCGCCGCGAACACCGCCGCCCACAACCTGAGCGCCGAGAACACGGGCAAGAACCGGATCGCGGGCGTGCCCAACGTGACGGCCAACATCACGCTGGACTGCTCGACGAGCCCCAACTTCTGCAACCCGGCGAACACCGTCCACATCACGGAGACCGCGAACATCCCGACGTACTTCCTGCGGTTGATCGGCATCAACTCGATCCAGGAGACGGTGCGTGCCCAGGCATGCTCGCCGTGCGGCGGCCTTCCGCTCGACGTGATGATCGTGCTCGACCGGACGGGATCGATGGCCGGCTCGAAGATCACGAACGCCAAGAACGGCATCCTGTCCTTCCTGACCGGCATGGACCCGACGATCGACAACGTCGGCCTGGTCGTCCTGCCGCCGGCGACGGACACCTCGCAGGCGTGCAGCACGAACGACGACCAGCTCTACCAGGACACGACGCCGGCATACCTGCTCGTGCCGCTCGGGAACACCTACGCCACGTCGCTGGGCAACCTCGACAGCACCTCGCCGCTCGTCTCGACCGTGAACTGCGTCCACGCGGTCGGCGGTACGGCCTACACCCTGGCCCTCGACAGCGCCTACCAGGAGCTCCAGGCGCACGGGCGTCAGGGCACGCAGAAGGTGATCGTGTTCCTCTCCGACGGTGCCGCCAACTTCGGCCCGCAGTACTACGCCTCGACGAGCCCATACCTGACGAACCCGTGCAAGTCCTCGGTCGACAACGCCGCGACGATGAAGGCGAACAAGGTTCTGGTCTACACGATCGCCTACACGACAACGACCAGCGACCTCTGCTACGCCGCGCCGGGCGCGAAGATCGGCACCAAGGTGCTGCAGTACCCGAACGACTACAACACGTATACCGAGTCGCCGCAGATCTCGGCCGTCGGTGCGATGCAGGCGATCGCGAGCCCCGGGAACTATTACTCGAACCCGAACCCGACGTCGCTCACGGGCATCTTCACGGCGATCAGCGCCGACATCATGGCCGGCCACAGCCGCATCAACGGCTGACGGCGCCGGAGACGCGAATCCATGGGCCGGGCGCCGGGACGGTGCCCGGCCCCTGGTGGTTCATCTGTCGCCCGGGACGCCGAACGAAGGCGATGAGCCGGGGTCGAGGGCGCGCGTGACGTAGTCCGAGATCTGGGGCTCCCAGAGCGTCCACAGCTCGGCCAGGCGGCCGATCGGGTTGTCGTCCCAGTCGACCCGCAGATCGACCACCGGCCACTCGACCCGGTCGCACACGAGGAGCCCGGCGGAGCGCACCGGCCCCTCCTCGCCGCCCGCCTCCAGCCCGGCACGGAGCCCCGCGAGCAGGCGCGCGCCGAGGGGAAGGTCGGCCCCGGCTGCGAACGCCGCGACCATCGCCTCGGGCACCCCGGCCGAGGCGAGCAGGTTGCCCGCCGCCACCGCGCCCGGCCGGTGCGCGACCGCGTTCGTGCCGAGCGTGTGGGCGCCCGAGAAGGCTCCCGTCCCGCCGCTCTCGTCGACCGCCGTGACCTGGCGGTAGGCGGCGCCGGGCGCCTTCGCAAGCGCCGCGTCGACGGCCTGCTGGGCCGGGCGGCCGGCCGCCAGCTGATCGAGCACCGCCGGCCCGAGCCGCGGGTCGGTGACGTTCTGGCTCGCCGCGGCCCCCGCCCCGGCACGCGCATGAGCGCAGCGCGCGGCGACCGCCGGGCTCGACGAGGTGACCGCCGTCCCGACCTGGCCGGTCCGCGCGCACCGCCCCACCAGCGAGAAGGTCATCCGCGCTCGTCCGGGATGACGGCGATCACGTCGACCTCGACCACCCATTCGGGCCGGGCGAGCGCCGTCACGACGACCCCGGTGAAGACCGGGTGGACGCCCTCCAGCCACCGCCCGAGCACGCGGTAGACCGGCTCCCGAAACCGGATGTCGGTCAGGTACACCGTCGCCTTGCAGATGTCCTCGAGTCGCGCGCCGCACTCCTCCAGGAGCCGTTCGACGTTGGCCATCGCCTGCTCGGCCTGGCCGGCGGGGTCGCCGATCGCCACCGACTCGCCGGTGTCGATGTCCTGCCCAACCTGGCCGCGGAGGTAGACCGTGCTGCCCGCCACGACGGCCTGGGCGAGGTCGTTGGCGATCTGCTGTTCGGGATAGGTGTCGCGCGTGTTGAACGGGCGCACGCGGCGATGGCTCATGCCGGCAC
>DATIDU010000097.1:0-5522 GCA_035456145.1 Gaiellales bacterium
CGTCACCCGGTGGCGCGGCGAGCGAGAGATCGTCAACCTGGAAGCTGTCGCCCCTGCCCGAGGGCGCACGCTGGACAACCCGGAGCGCGATCACGTTGCCGGTGCCCTCCGCCCGCAGGTCGACCTCCGGGAACGCCCGCCAGCGCCGCGTGGCGATGCGGCACCCGGAGCGCTTGCCGATCGTCGATCCGGCGGGGGAGAGCTCGAGCACGCGCAGGCACACCGTGCGGCCGGGCGTCCCCGACCGCACGAACCCGCGGGCCCGATAGAGACCGCCCGCCAGCGAGCGGGCCGGGTTCAGGCCCGCGCGAATCGAGTAGGCGGGATTCCGCGGCCGCCGTGAGACGCGGGCGGCGTGGCCGCCGCCGCGACCGTCGGCACGAAGTGCGAGCGTCGCGCCGTCGCCCGTCCATCCCGCCAGCGACCCGCCGCCGTCGTCGAAGTTGCCGTTCGGCAGGAAGCTCGCCTCAGCCGGCGCCGCCCAGACGACCGCCGCGGCGACCGCCGCTGCGACGGCAGGGCCCATGGCTCGAAGCGTCCGCACCGGCTCCATCATCCGCGCGCTTCCTCTGATGTCAACCGCCGGCCGGCCGCGACGAGGATCTGGAATACTCGGCCCCGGCACGTTCATGCGGCGGATGCGGGGGATCATGAGGAGTCGGTCGGTTCGTGCGGTCATCCTGGCCGCAACGGCGTTCCTCGGGCTCGCGCTGCCGGCAGCAGCTCAGGCGGCCAAGCGCTGGGCCGTCGTGCGCCAGAACGGCACGCTCGAGCGTGGAAGTGGCGTCGCAACGACGACCCGCACCGCTCCGGGCTCCTACGTGGTGACGTTCGACGACAGGATCGCCGGCTGCGCCCACATCGCGAATCCCGGGGACCCCGCCGCCGGAGCAGTGGCCGACCCGGTGGTCGCCGCGGTCTCCCGCCGGGCGAATCCGCGCTCGGTCGCTGTCCAGACCTACAATGAGGCCGGCGAGTTCACCACCGACGAGCCGTTTCATCTGGCCGTCTACTGCGGGGTCGGGTCGCCGTACGCCATCGTCGGGAGGGGCGGTGCACTCGCGCACGGCTCCCATGCCCTGTCGGCTCGACGCATCAAGCGGGGGGAGTACGCCCTCCACTTTGACCGCGACGTGTCGAACTGCACGTTCACGGCGACCATCGGATCGCTCGGCACGGCGCCGGGTGAGATCTCGGTCGCTCCCGGGGCGAAGCGACACAACGCGTTCGTGACGACACTCGGTGGCGCCGGCGTGGCCGAGGACTTCCCATTCCATCTGTCGGCCGCCTGCGGCACGACGCCGCTGCGGGCGGTGGTGCAGGCGGACGGGACGTTGGTGCGCGGCCGGAACGTCGCCACGACGAGTCGTCTCAGTGCCGGTAGCTACGAGGTGATCTTCGATCAAGACGTCGCGGCGTGCGCCTACACGGCAACCGTGGGGCGGCCGTCACCCGGGTTCACGAAGCGCGCGCTGACCATCACGAGTGCGTCGCGCGGTGGCAACGCGAACGGCGCCTTCGTGTTCATCCACCATATGACGGGACCCGTGGCCGACCACGGGTTTCACATCGTGGCGCGCTGCTGAGCCTTCACGCCGTCCGTTCGCGGGCTGCGCGGATCGCCTCCGCCAGCTCGCGGACGGCCGGCCGCACCGCGGGCTCCGGCAGATGGCCGTAGCCGAGCATGAGTGTCGCTGGGCCGGACCGCTCGCCGTAGTCCGACGTGGAGGCGAGCGCGATCCGGCGCGCGGCCGCCTCGGCGCGCACGGCGGCCTCGCCGGCATCCGCCGGAAGCTCGACCGTGACGTGGAGGCCGGCCGCGATTCCGCGCACCACAGCGTCCGGGACCATCTCTGCGAGGGCGTCGATCAGTGCGGCCCGGCGGGCGGCGTAGCGCAGGCGCATCCGGCGGCGGTGGCGGTCGAGGTGCCCGCCGGCGAGGAACTCGGCGAACGCGAGCTGCTCGATTCGGGACGTGCCGCGATCGGCCAGGAGCTTCTCTGTCCGCACGGCATCGACCAGCGCTGACGGCACGACGAGCCAGCCCAGCCGCAGCGCCGGCGCGAGCGTCTTGGCCGTCGAGCCGGCGTAGACGACGCGGTCGGGCTCGAGCCCCTGGACGGCGCCGACGGCAGCCCGGTCGTAGCGGTACTCGGCGTCGTAGTCGTCCTCCACGGCCACGGCGCCACCCTCCCGCAGCCAGCGCACGAGCTCGCTTCGCCGCTCGCTCGAGAGGACGGCGCCCGTCGGGTGCTGGTGGGCGGGGGTGATCGCAACGGCGTCGGCGCCCGTCCGCTCCAGGAGGTCGACCCGGATCCCGTCGACGTCGACGCCGACCGGCACGGGCTCGAGGCCGGCGCGGCGGGCGATCATCGCGTACTCCGGGTCGGCCGGAGCCTCGAGCGCGATCCGCGTCGCGCCGGACTCGGCGAGGGCGCGGCACACGATCGCCAGGCCCTGCGTGTAGCCCGTCGTGACGACCACGTTCTCGGTCGCCGCAACCACGCCGCGCACCCGGCCCAGGTAGTCGGCCAGCGCCGAGCGCAACGCCTCGACGCCGCGCGGGTCGCCGTAGCCCAGGTCGGCGTCGGTAATCGAGGTTGCCGCCTGGCGCAGGCAGCGCGCCCAGGCGGCCCGTGGGAACGCCGTGACGTCGGGCATGCTCGGCCGGAAGTCGAAACGAACGTCGGCCGGCCGGGGCGGGGGAGCGGGCGGCGCGGGCGCGGCGCCCACGGCGGGCGCGGCCACGACCGGCCGGGCGCCCTGCCGTACCTCCAGATAGCCCTCGGCCGTGAGCTGGCCGTAGGCGTCCACGACGACCCGCCGCGAGATGCCGAACTGGCGGGAGAGGTCGCGCGTCGAGGGCAGGGCGGCTCCGGCCCGGAGGGCGCCGTCGCGGATCCGCGCCCGCAACTGGCCCTCGATCTGTGCTCCGAGCGTGCCCGGGGCGTCGCGAGAGACGGAGAGGAGCAGCTCGTGCGGTTGACTGGTCTCGTTTTTTGTCATAGAAGTGGATCTTGTTTATGCACCAGTTCAGCCTAGCATGTGCGCATGACCTCGATCCTCTCCACCCGAACCGTCCGCGGCCTGCTCGCCACGTCCACGCTCGCCCTCCTCCCACAGGCCACCCTCAGCATCGCCCTCCTGGTGCATGCCGCCTTCCTGACGGGCTCCGTCGCCCAGGCCGGGCTCGTCTCGGGCGCCTACGCAGCCGCGCTCGGCGTCGCGGGCCCGCTCGTCGGCCGTGTCGCTGACGGGCGGGGCCAGACAGGCGTTCTGGTCGCGAGCACCGGAGCGTCCACCGGTCTTCTCGTTGCGGTGGCGCTCCTCCCGGGCCGCACGAGCGTGGCGGTGCTCATCGTGCTCGCCGCCGGGCTCGGCGTCGCGACGCCCCCTGTCGCCGCGTGCCTGCGCGCGGCGCTTCCCGACGCGCTTTCCGACCCGGGCGACCTTCGGACGGCGGTCGCCTTCCAGGCGACGCTCGCGGAGCTGGCCTGGATCACCGGCCCGCCGCTGACGCTCGGCATCGCCGCGGCCGTGTCCACCCGGGTCGCGCTCCTCGTCGCTGCGGCCGGCGTCCTGGCCGGAACTGCGGCGTTCACACGCGAGCCGGCATCCCGGGCGTGGCGGCCCACCGGCGGCGGCCGCCGCACGACCGGCGCGATGCGCGCTCCCGGCATGCGGACGCTGGTCGCGATCCTGACGGCCGTCGGGGTGGTCTTCGGCGCGGTCGAGGTCGGGATCGCGACCGGGCAGGGTGCCGCGGCCGGTCCGCTCCTCGGGCTGTGGGGTGCCGGCTCGCTGATCGGCGGCGCCGCCGCGACCCGCTTCGGCGGTGGGCCGCGGACGCCCTCGGGCCTGGCGTGGATTCTGGCCGCCCTGGCGGCCGGCCACCTGGCGCTGGCGCTCGTCTCCGGAAGCGCGGTCGGGCTCGGGCTGATCCTGCTCACGGCCGGCGCGGCGATCGCCCCGACGTACGCGACCGTCTACGCGATGGTCGACGACGTCGCGCCCGCCGGCACCGTCACGGAGGCGTCGGCGTGGCTCGCGACCGCCGTCGCGGTGGGCGCCGCGCTCGGGTCGGCGGCCGCCGGTGTAGCCATCGCTCACGCCGGCACGGTGTCGGCGTACGGCCTCGCGGGCCTCTCCGGTGCGGTCGCGGTGGCGATCGCGGTCGCCCGGGGCGATACGCTCGGGGCGTGTTCGGCCCCAACGACGCCGGGGAGGTCGCTCGCCGCTTCAGTCTCGGCGCCGGCGCCCGGCTGACCGGGATCGCCGAGCGCGGCGAGCAGGGGGAGATCCGCCAGCTCGCGACCGATCGCGGAACCTGGGCGGTCAAGCTCGCGTTCGGGGAGCCCGAGGAGACGGACGGCGAGGACGCCGCCTTTCAGGAGGCAGCACGGCGGGCGGGTGTTCCCGCGCCGGCCGTCGTGCGGACCGGGGAGGGCGGCGTCTTCGCCGAGATCGCGGGCGTGCACGTCCGCGTCTACGGCTGGGTGGATGTGCTTCCGGCCGATCGCACGCTCGACCCCGCGCGCGTGGGCCGGCTCGTCGCCGGCATGCACGGGGTCGCGTTCGCGGGCCGTCGGCCCGAGGATCGCTGGTACACGGATGCCGTCGGCGCGGCGGCCTGGGACGGGCTGATCGAGGACCTCGCCGCCGCCGGAGCGCCGTTCACGGACGATCTTGCGGTGGGGCGGGACGACCTCGTGGCGGCCGAGGCCCTCATCGAGCCGGCGAGCGACCTGCGCACGTGTCACCGCGACCTCTGGGCCGACAACCTGCGCGGGACCGGGGACGGTGGCCTGTGCGTCATCGACTGGGAGAACTGCGGCCGGGCCGATCCCGGCCAGGAGCTGGCCGGCGTGCTCTTCGAGTTCTGGCTCGGCGAGCCGGACCGGGCACGTGAGCTCCACCGGGAGTACCGCCGGGCGGGTGGGCCGGGTCGCGTCGAGAGCCGCGGGAGCTTCTCGATGTCGATCGCCCAGCTCGGTCATATCACCGAGATCGCATGCCGGATCTGGCTCGGGTCCGAGACCTCGCCGGACGAGCGCCTGCGCCAGGAGGCCCGCGTCGGCGAGGCCACCGGCGACGCCCTGACCGTGCGGGTGATCGACGAGATCCTGGATGCCGTGGCCGGTGAGCCGTGACGGGGCTCACAATCCGGCGAGGCGCCGGCGCCGTATCGCCCCTCGATGCGCCGCCGCGCCCTTGCCGCCACGCTCGCCACGCTCGTCCTCGCCGCCGGGGCGTGGGTGGGGCTCGCTTCGAGCGCCACCGCCGCGAGCACCGTCAACGTCGGCCTGCGCAGCTTCTCGATCTCGAAGAGCGTGTCGTCGGTGCCCCACGGCAAGGTCACGTTCCACATCACGAACCACGCCGCGATCACGCACAACTTCCGGATCCGGGTCGGCAAGACCGGGGTCGTGCTGGCGCGGTCGGTGAACCTCGGCCCTGGCCGCTCAACCAATGTCACGGTCAAGTTGAGCGCGCGCCGCTACACGATCTTCTGCGGCATCCAC
>DATIDU010000098.1:0-15182 GCA_035456145.1 Gaiellales bacterium
CCCCAGAGGCGGCCTTGCGCGTTGACCTCGCCCACCGCGAGGCGTATCCTCGTGCCCGGCTTCGGCGGCGAGGCCTTCGAAGCGCCGCTCCGCTTCACCGCCACCGGGAGCGCCGAGGCCTGGGGAACACCTGGACTTGGACGCGCCGAAAGGAGGCCGCGGTGAGCGATGATCGACGTGAGACGCCGGACCCGCAGGGTTCCGGCTCTGCTGCGATCGGTCAGATGCCGCGCGTCGGCTCCGAGTTCGCGTCCTACCGGATCCAGGGCGTTCTCGGGCGGGGCGGCATGAGCGTGGTGTTCCGGGCCGACAACCTGCGGCTCGGAAACGAGGTCGCGCTCAAGGTGCTCTCGGCCGAGCTCTCCGAGAACGACGCCTTCCGCGAGCGCTTCGTGCGCGAGTCGCGCCTGGCGGCGTCCATCAACCACCCGAACATCATCCCGATCTACGACGCGGGGGAGGAGGACGGCCTCCTCTACATCGCGATGCGGTACGTGGCCGGCGCCGACCTGAAGTCGATGATCCGGCAGGAGGGCCCGCTCTCGATGCGGCGGGCGGCCGACATCGTCTCGCAGGTCGGGCGCGGCCTGAGCGTGGCGCACCAGCGCGGCCTCGTCCACCGCGACATCAAGCCCGCCAACATCCTGACTGAGCGCGCTGGCGGCGACGGCGAGCACGTCGACCACGCCTACCTCGCCGACTTCGGGCTCATGAAGCATCAGGTGTCCCGTTCCGGGCTGACCGACACGGGCCAGTTCCTCGGCACGGTCGACTACGTCGCGCCGGAGCAGGTGGAGGGCCGCCAGACCGACCATCGCGCGGACATCTACTCACTCGGGTGCGTGCTCTACGAGAGCCTGACCGGCTCCGTGCCGTACCCGCGCGAGAGCGACGTGGCGGTGCTCTTCGCACACGTGCAGGATCACGTCCCGCGGATCACCGACCTTCGCCCCGACCTGCCGCCGGCCATCGACGAGATCGCCGCGCGGGCCATGGCCAAGCGGCCAGAGCACCGCTACGGCAGCGCCGGCGACCTGTCGCGCGACCTGGCCGACGCCGTCGGCGCATACCGCTCGCACGAGCGGCCGTCCCGGGTCGTGACGGAGCCGACCGGTCCACCGCCGGACGTCGTGCGGGTGCCCGAGCCCGTCGCTCAGCACTCCCCGCCGGGGCCGCCGGACGAGCCGGGCCGCGGAAGCCGACCGCCGCGTCCGCCGCGCGGGCGCCCGTCCGTGCTCGTGATCGCACTGGCCGTGGCCCTGGCGGCCGCCCTGGCGGTGATCGTGCTGCAATTCGTAACCAGCGGGGGTTCGGGGTCGAACGCGGGAACCGGGACGGCCACCTCTCCAGGTGGCACGACCACATCGCCCAGCGGCACGACCGGCCCGGCCACGACCGGCTCGACGACGCCGTCGGGGCCGGTGAAGGCCAGCGACCTGCGCCTGGCGATGCCGAAGAGCCTCCTCGCGGACTGCACCAACGTCCCGCCCGCGGGCACCGCGCTGGCCTCGCTGACCTGCTCGGCGCCCGGGAACTCGGCGATCAGCTACGAGGTCTCGATGTACCCGGACACGGCCAGCGTGGTGGCGGTGTTCAGAACGCTCCTCGCGGCCCAGGGCATCAAGACCAACACGAACGGCTGCACGAAACGGAACTGGAACGGCGAGCGGGCCTGGTTTCACCCGACCGGGTCGCTCGGCGGGCACGCTGCCTGCTATCTCGATGCGAACGGCGACTCCGTGATCATGTGGACCCACATGAGCAAGAACGAGAAGGGTGTCGCGCCGCAGCCTGACCACCGCGACATCCTCGGAGTCGCCCGCCAGCACACACAGCTCCCCGGCGAGCTCCTGTCGTTCTGGAAGTTCTGGAGCGGTCACAGCGGCACCGACAGCATCATCGGCAAGTTCCAGGGCGCGAGCTAGCCGGCTGGCCGGCTAGCTTGACGTGGTCGCACGTCCGGCCATGCGCAGCATCTGACCGAACATCGCGGCGGTCTGCGGGCGCTGGGCGGGGTCGGGCGCGAGCGCCGTGGCGATCGCCCAGTCGAGATCGTCCGACTCGCCGGCCGTCCGCGCCAGGCACGACTGCGCAAGCGCGGCGAGTTCGTAGATGTCGCTCGCCGGCACTGGCTCGCCGCGCCCCTGCACCTCGGGCGCCGTGCTGCGATCGCCGCCGGTCGCGACCGGGACGAGAAGCGCGCGGCCGTCGGCGCCGAAGAGGATCGACGCGGCCCGGATGCCGCCGTGGACGACGCCCGCCTGGTGCAGGGCATCAAGTCCGCGGGCGGCCCGGACGAGGATGCGGACGGCCTCGTCGGCCGACGGCGTCCGGCCGCCCGCCAGCCGGTCGGCCAGCGAGCCGCCGTCGCACCACGCCATGACGAGGTAGCGCCAGCCGTCAGCCTCGTCGGCATGCAGTCCAGGGACCAGGTTCCGGTCCTCAACGCGGGCGGCGCGGGCCGCCGCGTCGCGGAGCGCGCGCCACTCGTCGGCGCGGTCGCCGTCGGAGCGGCCGATGAGCCGCAGCGCGACCGGCTCGCCGTCGGCGGTGAGCGCCCGCGCGACCGCCCCCGGCAGGGGTGCGACCCCCTCGAGCGTGTAGGGGCCGATCCGCTGGGCCGGCCTCTGCGCCGGCCGCTCGTCTGCCGCGACGGCATCGCCGTCCTCCGGCGGCAGCGGCGGAGCGTCGGCCCCGCTGCCGAGGCGGGCGCGCAGCCGCTCGGCGGCGGCCGGGTCGTCCATCCGCTGGGCGACGCGGAGCGCGCGCTGCCAGAGTCGCAGCGCCTCTTCCCGCTGTCCCCAGCTCTCAGCCCGCTCGGCCGACCGGTCGAGGTACTCGAGCGCCTTCGACAGGTTGCCGCTCTGGGCGTGGTAGTGGGCCAGCATCTCCATCCGCTCGTCGAGCGAGTCGGCGAAGAGCTCCTCGAAGACCTCGGCCACGCGTGCGCACAGCGCAGCGCGCCTGGACTGGGTCAGCGTGCTCCGGGCGGCCTCCTGGAGGAGGCCGTGGCGGAAGCTGTACTCGAGCTCGGGATAGCGGCGCAGCTCGCGGACGATGCCGGCGCGCAGGAGGCCCGGCATTCCGGCCTCGAACCGCTGGGCGCCCGCCACACGCTCGAGGACGCGCGCCGGGAACTCGCGTCCGATGACCGCGGCGGTCTGGCCGAGCGCGCGGGCCTCGGCGTCGAGCCGGTCCATGCGGGCGATCAGGAGCGCGTCGAGCGATGCTGGCATCCCCGGCGCGGCGCTCACGGTCACCGTCCAGGCCCGCGGCCGGATCTCCTCCGCCTCGAGCGCGTGCGCCATCTCTTCGAGGTACAGCGGATTGCCCTCGGCGCGGGTCACGAGCTCCTCGCGGGTTGCCGGGTCGAGCAGGGCGGACGCGGTGATGTCGAGCAGCTGGCCGGCGGCCTCGTCGGCGATCGGATCGAGCGCCAGCTCCTCGAAGCGGTGGCCGAAGTGCGTCATCGCGTGCGCCCGGAACTCCCACGCCGGCGTGTCGCGCTCCGGCCGGGAGGTCATGACGATCATCACGGGCGCCCGGTCGGTCAGGTCGAGCAGGTCCTCGAGCATCTCGCATGTCGCCACGTCGGCTTCGTGGAGGCCCTCGATCGCGACGACCACGGGTGCCTGCCTGGCGAGCCGGAGCGTCCAGCCGCAGAATGCCGAACGGGTGCGTGCGGCGAGCCCCTCCGCGTCGCCCTGCCGGAGCGCGTCGCGGTGGCCGGCCTCGGGCTGCACGCCGAGCAGGTGGCCGATGTACATGAGCGCCTCGTCGGCGTCGCCGTCGTAGAGCGCCGGCAGGCGGGCGCGCAACCGCGTCCGGACGACGATCTCGCGCTCGGTGTGGTCGATGCCGAGCCACGCGCGGATCATCTCGACGAACGGCTGGTAGAGGCCGACCGCCCCGTATGACCGGCAGTCGCCCTCCAGCCAGGTGACGCCCGGGCCCAGGTTCTCGCGCAGCTCGTCGAGCAGGCGCGACTTGCCGATCCCGGCCTCGCCGATCACGAGCAGCGACTGCCCGCGCCCCGCGAGGAGGTCATCGGCGGCGCGGCGCAGGCGGACGGCCTCCGCCTCGCGGCCGACGAGCGGTGACTGGCTGTGGTCGCGGCCGGTTGTCTTTCGGCGCAGGACGCGCCACGCCGAGACGGGCGCGGCCCGGCCCTTCAGCGCCAGCTCGCCCATCGGCTCGAGCACGAAGCGCGGCATGAGACGCTGCGCCGTCGTCTCGCCCGTCACGATCGTGCCCGGGGCGGCGGCCGCCTGGAGCCGCGCCGCCACGTTGGTGGTGTCCCCGAGCGCGACGGCCTGCGGCTGCGCGGAGCCCACGACGCCCACCGCGGCGAGTCCGCCGTTGATGCCGATCCGAACGTTGAACTCCGCGATCTCCCACGCCTGGCGCACGTCGCGGCCGTAGGCGCCGACCATGTCGAGCAGCGCCAGCCCGGCTGCGGCCGCCCGGTCGGCGTCGTCCTCGTGGGCGGCGGGGACGCCGAAGTACGCGCACACACCGTCGCCCATGTACGCCTGCACCGTGCCGCCGAACTCCTCGATGACGCGGCTCATGCGGGTGACGCACTCGCCGACGAGTGCCTTCACCTCGTCGGGGCTCATGCGCTCGCCCAGGCCGGTGGAGCCGACGATGTCGGCGAAGAGCGCGGTCACCGGCCGAAGCTCGTCACCTCCACCGGACGCGCCCGGATCGGTCAAATCGGCTGGCCCCGGCACGGACAGCTAAGGCTAATGACTGGCCGCACGAGTCGTCAATCCACGCAGCGAGCGGCCCGCCGTTGGGCGGGCCGCTCGGGTCGTGCACTGGGATGTGTGGTGATCAGTCGCCCGAGGCTTCCACCGCCATCTCGGAGGAGGGCTCGATCTGGAACCGGGGCAGCCACTGGAGCGGCTTGGGCAGGTACCAGTTCCAGCTTCCGAGCAGCTTCATGCTGGCGGGAAGCAGGACGCCGCGGATGATCGTGGCGTCGATCAGGACGGCGGCGGCGAGGCCGACGCCGAACTCCTTCAGATCGATGAGGCTGAGCGTCACGAAGATCGAGAACACGCCCACCATCACCAGCGCGGCGCTGGTCACGGTGCCGGCGGTGCTCTTGATGCCCTCAGCGACGGCGTCCTCGGTCGACATGCCGCCGTCCACGAGCTCCTTGACCCGGCTCAGGATGAAGACGTGGTAGTCCATCGAGAGGCCGAACAGGATGACGAACAGGAAGAGCGGCAGCCACGGCGCCACCCCACCCGTGGGCGTGAAGCCGAGGAGCGACGCGCCGTGCCCGTCCTGGAAGACCGCGACGAGCACGCCGTAGGCGGCAGCGACGGACAGCAGGTTCAGGATGATGGCCTTGATCGGGATCACGATCGAGCGGAACGTGACCATGAGCAGGATGAACGCCAGGGTGAGCACGAATCCGAACACGAGCGGCGTGTTCCGGGCGAGCATCGCGCTCTGGTCCCGGTCGATGGCGGTCTGGCCGCTGACGTTCACGCTGACGTTGTCCACCGTTCCCAGCGTCTGCGGGATGAGGCGGTCGCGAAGCGCGGTGAGCGCCTGCTTCGACGCCTCGTTGGTGCCGTTGCCCGCGAGCGGCATCGAGAGCACCGCCACCGTGTGCGTCTTGTCGGTCGTGAGGTCGATCGGCTCGTGCACGGTGCCCGTCCGGAGCGCCTGCTCGCGCAGGTCGGTCATGGCCGCCTGGACGGCGGGGCTCCGCGTGTCGTCGGCCTTGATCACCACGGTCGCCGGCGCGTCGGAGCTCGGGAACGCCTGCTCGAGGTGCTTCAGCGTCGTGATTCCGGGCAGGCCCGGCGGAAGGTCGTTCACGCCGGTGTTGTGCACCTTGAAGTGCAGAGCAGGCGAAGCGATCGCCAGCAGCACGGCCAGCGAGATCGCCGCCGCCGCCGCCGGTCGCCGCAGGACCCGCGTCAGGAGCGCGCCCCAGATGCGGGACTCCCGCCGGCGGGGCGCCCGTCGCCGGAACGGGACGCGGATGCGGCCCTTGTCGACATGACGGCCGAGCAGCGCGAGCGCCGCGGGCAGCGCCGTCAGCGACCCCAGCATGGCCACGGCCACGACCATGATCGTCCCGACGGCGAACGAGGTCGACGCCTTGTCGCCGGTCAGGAACTGGCCGGCCATGGCAACCATGACCGTGAGGCCCGAGACGAGGATCGCGCGTCCGGACGTCGCCGAGGCGATGCCGACGGCCGTCTGCTCGTCGTGGCCGGCCGCCCGCTCCTCGCGTTCACGCTTGAGGTAGAAGAGCGAGTAGTCGACGCCGACCGCCATCCCGATCAGGGTGATGACGATGGAGGCGTTGTCATCGATCGGGAAGATCTGGCTCGGGATCGAAACCAGCCCGATGGTGGCAAGGACGGCCGAGATCGCAAGCAGCACCGGCACGCCGGCGGCCACGATCGCCCCGAACGCGATGACGAGGATCAAGAGCGTCACGGGCAGCGACATCGTCTCGGCCTTGTGGAGGTCGCTCTGGATCTTCTTATCGAGCGCGGCGCCCGACGTGGCGTCGCCGAACTCCTCGATGCGGAGGCTCGGGTTGGCCCGCTCAGCGGTCTTGAGAGCGGACACGACGGGACCGATCCGGTCCGAGGCGGTGTCGGCCTTGCCCTTGATTTCGAACTGGATCATTGCGGTGTGGCGATCCTTCGACACCAGCCCGGCGCTCGAGCGGTAGCCGGGAGCGCGCAGATGCTCGACCTGCGGAAGGGCGGCGAAGCCGGCCGTCAGCTGCTTGACACCGCGTTTGAACGCGGGGTCGTCGGGTGTGAGCGTGTCGCTGTGGACCAGCACCAGCTCGGCGGCGGGCTTGGGGAAGCTGGACTCGAGCGTCTTCTCGGCGCGGCCGGACTCGCCGGTGAACTGGTCGGCCTTGGTGAGGGTGTTGGCCGGAACGAAGCTCGAGACCATCATGGCCAGCGCGACGAACACGAACCATCCCGCGAGAACTGACTTCTTGTGGCGCGCGCTCCAACCTCCGAGCCGGGCCGCAAGTCCTCTGGACGTATCGATCGAACTCATTGGAACGCAACTCCTTGGGAAGCAGTAGGCCGGGGAAGCCCCGGTTGGTTCGGGCAAGAATCGCGGCGGGCCGCCGGCGCGGCAGTCGTGCAGCCAGGTGTTCGAGGGCACGAATCTGCGCCTATCGCCGTGCGGCTACCCGTACCGGGCCTGCGTGGTTCTGCGATCCTCCCCGGATCGACGCCGGCGTCTGGTCACTCTCGCATCGCCGCTCCGACGCGGTCGGTCGCCGGGGCATGGTCGCCACGTCCAACCCGAACGCGGCGCTGGCGGGGCTGCGGGCGCTCCAGGCGGGCGGGAACGCCTGCGACGCGGCGCTCGCCGCGGCAGGCGTCCTGGTCGTCACCGAGCCGTACCAGTGCGCGCCGGGCGGCGATCTTTTCGCCATCGTCGTCCGCGACGGCGAGCCGCCGGTCGGCCTGAACGCGAGCGGGCGGGCGCCGGCCGAGCCCGGCGAGGCGGTGCCGGAGGAGTTCGGGCCGCGCAGCGTGACGGTGCCCGGGTGCGTCGCCGGCTGGACCGATCTGGCCGAGCGATTCTCGCGCCGCGGGCTGGCCGAGGCGCTGGCCCCGGCGATCGCGCTCGCCCGCGAGGGGTTCGAGATCCAGCCCAAGGCGGGCCGCCACTGGCGGGCCTGCCGGGCCGACCTCGAGGGGGAGGCGGCTGCGGCCTTCGAGCCCGCGTCGCCCTTCCGGTCGCCGGCGATCGCCGAGGCGCTCGAGCACGCCGTGGCCGGGTCGTTCTACACGGGACCGGTCGCCGACGCGATCGCGGCGGTCTCATGGCTCGGCCGGGCGGACCTCCAGGCCCACGAGAACGACTGGGTCGAGCCGATCGAGTTCGCCTACCGCGACCGCACGCTGCTCGAGCTGCCGCCGAACGGCCAGGGGTCGATCGCCGGCTGGGCGCTCGAGGCGCTCGGCTCCCCCGACCCGCCGGCACAGGTCGAGGCGCTGGCGGAGGCGTATGCGCGCGGCTACGCGACGATCGGCGGGACGGCGTTCGTCTGCGCTGCCGACGGCGACGGGATGGGGGTGTCGCTCATCCAGTCGGTCTATCACGGGTTCGGGTCGCGGGTGCTCGTCCCCGGCTTCGGGTTCGTGCTCCAGAACCGCGGCGCCGGGTTCGTGCTCGACGAGGGGCACCCGAATCAGTTCGCGCCGGCCAAGCGGCCGTTCCATACCATCATCCCCGCGGCCCTGCTGGGGCCCGACGGACGCTGGGAGGCGGTCTTCGGCGTGACCGGCGGGCAGTACCAGCCGCAGGGGCACGTGCAGGTCGTCGTCAACCTCCTCGACCACGGACTCGGGCCGCAGGCCGCGCTCGACGCCCCGCGCTACCGGCTCGAGGAGGACGGCACGGTGTCGCTGGAGTCGCCGCTGGCGCATCTGGTCGGGGCGTTCGGGAGCCGGCCCGCGCGCGTTGTCGATACAGACGACAACTACGGGAACGGCCACCTCATCGTCCGAACGTCCGACGGGCGCCTGCTCGGAGGCACCGAGCCGCGCCGTGATGGGCTGGCGGTGGGGTTCTAGGGTGGGGAGCCTCCGGACGGCGGACGGGCGGACGCTGGCCTGGCACGAGACCGGGTCGGGGCCGCCGCTTCTGTGTCACCCGGGCGGGCCGGGCTGCTCGTCGGCGTACTACCCCGAGCTGCCGACTCTTGCCGCCGAGCGGACGCTCCTCCTGCTCGACCCGCGCGGAACAGGCGCGTCCGACCCGCCGGCCGACCCGGCCGGATACGACCTCGAGGACTACGCCGCCGACATCGAGGCGGTGCGCGCGCATCTCGGCGTGGGGCGGCTCGACCTCCTCGGGCACTCGCACGGCGGGTTCGTGGCGATGACGTGGGCGGCGCAGTACCCGGATAGCGTGGGGAGGCTCGTGCTCGCGAGCACCGCCCCACGGTTCACCGACGCCATCCGAGAGGCCCGAGCCGCGCGCGCCGCGTCACACGAGGGGCAGCCGTACTACGCCGACGCGATGGAGGCGAGGCGCCTGCGCGCGGAGGGCAGGTACTCGACCGACGCAGAGCTGGGCGAGCTCTACCGGCGTGAGGGCGTGCTCGAGGCGCCGGTCGGCGTCGACCCCACACCCGTCCTCGAGGTGCTCCTCCGGGCGGGCGACAACGCCGACGCCCTGGGCCACTTCAACTCCCGGATCGCGGCCGGGATGGACCACCGGCCGCAGCTCGCCGGCGTCACCGCGCCGGTGCTCGTCCTCACCGGGTCGGAGGACGTCTTCCTCTCCGGCGCGCACGAGATCGCCGAGGCGCTTCCGAACGCCACGCTGGTCGTCCTGCCCGGCGCGGACCACTTCCCCTATCTCGAGCCGGACCACCTGGACGCCTGGTCACACGCCGTGCTCGACTTCCTTCGGGGATAGAAGGGGGACAGTCCCTGAACTTCGCGCGCGGCAGTTTTGGTGCGCGGTTGTTACGCCGCCTGCGAGCCGATCACGCGGTCGCGGCCGGTCGACTTGGCGCGGTAGAGCGCGGCGTCGGCGGTGCGGATGAGGTCAGCCCGATCGTCGGCATCGTCGGGGAAGACCGCCCATCCGATCGACGCCGAGAGCGGCCGTCCCTCTCCAGGCTCAATCGCGAGCGACCGGACCGCCTGGCGGGCGCGGTCGAGCAGGTCGGCAACGCCTTCGGGATCGATCGTCTCGAGCAGGAGCGCGAACTCCTCCCCTCCGAGGCGGTAGATCCGGTCCGAGCCGCGCAGCACCTGCCGCACGGCCTCGCCGGCGCGCCGCAGCACGGCGTCGCCCTCGGGATGGCCGAACGAGTCGTTCACGTCCTTGAAGTGGTCGAGGTCGATCATCGCCAGCGTGAAGCCGAGGCCGCGCCGCTTCGAGATCGCCACGCGGCGGCGCAGGTCGGACTCGAACGTCCGCCGGTTCGGGAGCCCGGTGAGGGCGTCGTGGCCGGCCGCGCGCTCGAGCTCCTCCTGGCGCAGGACGGTGCGCCACAGCGCCGCGAGATGGCCGAGCATCAGGTCGAGCGCATGATGGTCGAGCTCGTCTCCGCGCCCCGGGGCGAAGCAGACCGACGCGTGCAGGCCCTCGCCCGCGGGGTCGACAGGCAGCGTGATCCGGGCCAGGCCGTGCGAGCTGTGCCGCGGCGGCACGCTCTCGGCGATGCTGAGGCACGCCGCGCCGATGGCGTCGCGCGGCGCCATGTGCGCGAAGCCGATGAGCTGGCTGCGGGTCGTCGCCTCCTTGGCGCGGCTCGACCACCCCAGGATCTGCTCGATCTGCTCGGCCCAGCGCGCGTCGCGGTCGCGGCGGCGGTCGGCGTCGACCGCCAGCCGCCACGCCTTGTGCAGCGTCAGTCCGCCTCCGGCGAGCAGGACGCCCATCCCGATCAGCGTGGCGACGAGGAGCGCCAGGCGCGTGAGCCGCGCCGCCGACGCCGCCTCGGCGTCGGCGCGCGTTGCGGCAGCCGTGAGGCCGTTCGCGGCGGCGGCGAGGCGAGTTGCGAGGGCGGCGCCGCGGCGGTCGATTCCGGCAGGCGGCGGGGCGGTCGGCCGGTCGGCCGCTGCTGAGGACGCCTCCCAGCGGCGGATCGCCGACACGAGCGACTCGGCGTTGCCGACGGTAACGCCCGCCCTCCCGGCGTCAGCGACCGCCCGCGCGAACCGGGCGAGTTTGCGGCGGGTGGCGGGCCGGTCCGCCGAGAGCGCGTTCGCATCCCGGGGGTCGCGGGAGAGCTCCCAGGCGAGACGGTGGTTCATCTCCTCGTGGATCGAGCCAAGGAGCGATGTCGCGGCGGCCTGGGCGGTGTCGGCTGCGGTCGCCCTGCCGGCCGCGTCAGAGCGGTAGGTGTCCGCGCCGACGCTCGTCAGCATGACCACGGCGAGGACGCCCGCCGCGGCGAGTGCCCACAGCACGGCGAACCGCCGAACCTGGCCGGAGGTCCGGAAAGGCGCGGGAACGCGCGGCTGGTCGAGCTGTCGAACGGGGGGATCCGACGGCATTCATCTCAGTGTTGCGGCCGCCGCGCCGGCGGTCATCACCCGGATTCGGGATAGCCGCCTCGAAACCGGGTTACGGCGCGCGGCGCTCGTTCGCGACGAAGGCCGCGTGGGTGATCGGCATCTTCGATGCGAAGAGCTCCTCGACGGCCTCGGCGTAGCGGCGGATCTCGCGCTGGGCCGTGTCGGAGTTCCGAAGCGACAGGAAGTTCATGAGGCTCCGCGCGTTCACCGTCCAGTAGAACTGGGTGTAGATCGCGACCGGGAGCACGTTGCGGGCGATCTCCTTGGCGACGCCGCGCTCGAGCAGGTCCTCGTAGGTGCGGTACGCCTCGGCGAACACCGCCTCCTGCGCCTCGCGCGTGTGCTCGGCCAGCTCGGGGTCGACCGTCTCGAACGAGTACGAGCCGGGCTTTCCGACCTGCGTCCGCACGTCCTCGGGCTCGGGCACGTAGAACTCGGGCTCGAGCTGCGAGTATCTCCCGCTCCATTCATTGAATGAACCTATACGGTGGCGCGCCCATTCCCGCATCACAAAGATCGGGAGCTTGATGTGGAAGCGGAAGGCGTTGTGCTCGAACGGGCTCCCGTGCCGCTCACGCATGAGAAACCGGATCAGGCCGGCCTCTCGGTCGGTCATCTCCTCGGAGCGCTGGGCGAACGAGACGCGGGCCCCGTTCACCACGGAGAGGTCGTCCGCCATGCAGCCGTCGAGGCGGACGAAGCCGTGGTCGAGCACGCGGATCTCGTCGGTCTCGTGCATCACAGCGCCCATTCCGTCCAGCGTACCAACCGCTAGGGACGGAGCAGCCGTCCGCCGTCGACGACGACGTTCTGGCCCGTCACGAAGTCGGCTTCGATGCAGTAGCGCACCGCCTGGGCCACGTCCGCGGGGGCGCCGAGGCGGCCGAGAGCGGTCTCGTCGGGGTTTCCGGCGATCCCCTCGGGCATCAGCACCGGACCGGGCGCGACCCCGCAGACGCGCACGCCGTCCCGGCCCCACGCAAGGGCGAGGCACTTCAGGAGGTGGATCTGGGCCGCCTTCGCCGCACCGTGCGGTGCGAATTTCGGCCACGGCTGGATGCCGGCGACGTCGGTGATGGCGACTATGACGCCGGCCCCCTGCGCGGCCATGACGCGGTGGGCCGCCTGGGCGGCGAACATGAAGCCTTTGGCGGTCGAGTCCATGGCCGTGTCCCACAGGATCTCGTCGACATCCTCGGCAGCCCGGGGCTCGAAGCCGCCGGAGGGGCAGTGGACGTAGACATCGAGGCCGCCGAGCGCGTCGGCGGCAGCGTCGACCATCGCCGTCATGTCGGCGGGGTCGGCGGCGTTCGCCCTGACCACGCCCGATCGGCGGCCGAGCGCCTCGATGTCGGCCCGGGTCGTTTCGGCCGGAGCGACCGACGTGTGGTAGCTCACGAAGACGTCTGCGCCGGCGCCCGCGAGGTCGAGCGCAAGGGCTCGTCCCACCCTGTGCGCGCCGCCCGCCACGAGGATCCGGCTGCCGTCGATTGCGGGCATGTGGGGATATGCTAGTCGCCGGGTAAACAAGGGAGAAACACGCTCCGGAAAGGAGATGGGATGGGCTATTCGGTACCCGATCTGCCGTACGGCTACGACGCGCTCGAGCCGCATATCGACGAGCGGACGATGCAGATTCACCACGACAAGCACCATCAGGCGTACGTGGACAAGGCCAACGCCGCGCTCGAGGGCACGGAGTGGGCCGACAAGCCGGTCGAGGAGGTTCTGAAGAACATCTCCTCGCTGCCGCAGGACAAGCAGGGCCCCGTGCGCAACAACGCCGGCGGCCATGCGAACCACAGCCTGTTCTGGACGATCCTCGGCCCGAACGGGGGCGGCACGCCCTCCGGCGAGCTGGGCTCGGCGATCGACTCCACGTTCGGCGGATTCGACGCGCTGAAGAAGCAGCTGATCGACGCCGGCGTGAACCGCTTCGGCTCCGGCTGGTCGTGGCTCGTCGTCGACAACGGCAACCTCAAGGTGACGTCCACGGCCAACCAGGACTCGCCGATCATGGACGGCCAGACGCCGATCCTCGGGATCGACGTGTGGGAGCACGCCTACTACCTGAACTACCAGAACCGCCGGCCCGACTACCTCGATGCGATCTTCAACGTCATCGACTGGTCGGCCGTCGCCGAGCGCTACACCGCCGCCCGCTCCGTCGGCGCCACGGCCTAGCGCCCGTCATACTCCCGCGCAACATCGGGGTCTGACCCCGGTGTTGCGCGGTTGACGGCGACGTGGGAGGTGGTGGCTTGGCGACGGTGGTGTTCTTCCCTGAGGGTGCGTTCGGGCCCACCAACAACTGTGTCGGGATCGGCGACGTGCTGCGTGCGCGCGGGCACCGTGTGGTCTTCATCCTTGAAGAGTCGTTCGCGGGCACGCTGGAGGCGCGCGGCTTCGAGGAGCGGCTGATGCGGCTCGGGCCGGCTCCCGAGGTGGAGGAGGCGCCGGGGCAGTTCTGGAAGGACTTCATCCGCGACACCGCGCCGACGTTCCGAAAGCCCACGATCGAGCAGCTCGGCGAGTTCCTCGAGCCGACCTGGCGGGCGCTCACCGACGGCTCGCGCTACGTGAACCCGCGCCTCGAGGAGATCATCGGCGAGCTCGAGCCCGACGTCATCTGCGAGGACAACGTCCCGGCGTTCCCGGCGCTCCCCGCATCGGGACGGCCCTGGGTTCGGATCGTCTCGTGTAACCCGCTTGAGATCCGCGATCCCGACATCCCGCCCGTGTTCTCGGGCTATCCCGCCGGCGACCGCGCCGGGTGGGACGAGTTCCACGCCGAGCACGACCGCACCCACCGCCCTCTCTGGACCGAGTTCAACGAGTTCTGTCAGGAGGCGGGGGCGCCGCCGCTTCCCGAGCTGGAGTTCATCCACGCGTCGCCCCACCTCAACCTGTACGTGTATCCGGAGGAGCTCGACTACGCCCGCGCCCGCCCGCTCGACTCCACCTGGCACCGGCTCGAGTCGTGCGTGCGGACGTCGGATGCGGGCTTCGAGATTCCGGAGGCCCTTCGTGAGGGCGACGGGGCGCTCGTCTATCTGTCTCTGGGCTCGCTCGGCTCGGCCGACGTCGACCTGATGCGGCGGTTGGTCGAGGTGCTCGGCGCGACGCCGCACCGCTACATCGTCTCGAAGGGGCCGCAGCACGACCTCTACGACCTCGCGCCCAACATGTGGGGCGAGGAGTTCGTGCCGCAGCCGTCGATCCTGCCGCAGGTCGACCTCGTCATCACGCACGCCGGCAACAACACGACGACCGAGTGCATGCACTTCGGGAAGCCCATGATCGCGCTTCCGCTCTTCTGGGATCAGTACGACAACGCCCAGCGGGTCGACGACACCGGCTTCGGCGCCCGGCTTCGCACCTACCAGTTCGAGCCGGAGGAGATGAGCGGAGCGATCGACCGGCTGCTCGGCGATCAGGATCTACGGCGGCGCCTGGACGCGACCGCGGCCCGCCTCCAGGCCAATCCCGGCACCGTCACTGCCGCGGATCTGATCGAGCGCGTCTCGGGTTAGATGGCTGACACCCGATCCACGCGCGCCTGGACGTCCGGCTGCGGATCGGGGCCGGATTCGAGCGGGGCTGCGGCCGCGAACCGTCCCATCCACGGGAGACCTGCTTGGATAGCAGGTCTTCCCGTGACCGCTGCAAGGCGTTCGCCCTGCAGCTTGTCCTCGGTCGGGCCAATATCTCGCATCGATATTGACCCTCCCTGCGTCCTTGCGCTGCTCGGTTCTCGCCACCCAGGACATCCCGTGGATCGGGAATCAGCCATCTAGTGGCAGTCGGTCTGGCCGCTGTCGAGCACGTGCTTCGCCGTGCTCACGAATCGCCACTCGTACCTGTGGGGACGCAGGGTCAGCTTCAGGATGCCGAACTGCGTGTTCTCGCGGAACTGCCCGTTCGTGAACGGCCCGGTGAACGGGTCGAGCGACCTGCCGCCGGTGCCGACCACGAACTCG
This sequence comes from Gaiellales bacterium, assembly GCA_035456145.1. Lineage (GTDB taxonomy): Bacteria > Actinomycetota > Thermoleophilia > Gaiellales > JAICJC01 > JAICJC01. The sequence continues at coordinate 15,032 of DATIDU010000098.1, forward strand.
CGGATGCCGTGCTTCGGGTCGTGCGCCTGGGCGGGCGTCTGGAGGGCGTAGCGCTCGTAGGCGTGGTCGTGACCGGAGAGCACGACGTCGACGCCGTGGTTGTAGAGCACCTTCCAGAACGTGTCGTAGTCGGACAGGTTGCCGTTCGGGC
>DATIDU010000099.1:0-14795 GCA_035456145.1 Gaiellales bacterium
AGGTCGTGCAGCCCGACCTGCACGCGTCGGCCGCAGCGGCGATTTTCTACATCGGTGTTGGGAGCGGCATCGCCTACCTGCTCTTCGCCCACGTCCTCTCGCGGCTCCCGGCGTCGCGGTTTGCGGTCGCGATGTACGCCGTCCCGACGCTTGGTGTCCTGTTCTCGTGGGCCGTGCTCGGGGAGCGGCCGATCGCACGCGACGTGGTCGGCGGCGCCATGATCCTCGGTGCGGTCTGGGTGGCCGAGCACGGGCGCGGTGGCCGCGACATCGCGGCGGGCTGACCGGGCAGTAGTATCGGCGCAGCCGAAAGGGAGGACGTCATGTCGCAGGTCGCCACCGAGACGCTCCGTGGCATCCCGGAGATCCGCCGGTTCTTCCGCACCCAGACGACCCCGGTCTACTTCGTTTCGGCGACGGCGTTCAACCTGCTCGGCATGGATCGGTGGGTGCGCGCCCTGCGCTACATCAACTATTACGACTCGTTCGACGGCCACCACCCGCGCGTGTTCGTGCCGCGCGACCGGCCCGAGCGGGCGTTCGACTCGATCGAGGAGATCTGCAACCACCTCCTCGCGCACAAGGAAACCCACGACCTCGTCGGCGACCGGGGCGGCAAGGTCGTCTTCCTCATGTTCGACGACGAGACCGAGCACCTCGCCGGCGACCTCGGCCTCGATGTGGCCTTCCCATCCGCGGCGCTTCGCCACCGGCTCGATTCGAAGATCGAGACCACCCGCATCGCCGACGAGGCGGGCGTCCCCAGCGTCCCGAACGTGCTCGGGCGGGCGACGACCTATGCCGAGCTCCTGGCCCTGGCGGGCGCCGCCGGGATCGGAACCGACCTGGTCGTGCAGACGCCGTACGGCGACTCGGGGCAGACGACGTTCTTCGTCGCCTCGCAGTCCGACTGGGACGAGCACGCCGTCGACATGGCCGGCGAGGAGCTCAAGGTGATGCGGCGGATCAAGTGCCGCGAGGCGGCCATCGAGGGCGTCATCACCCGGCACGGCACGCTGGTCGGCCCGCTCATGGCCGAGCTGGCCGGCTTCCCCGAGCTCACGCCCTACGGCGGCGGCTGGTGCGGGAACGACGTCGCGCCGACCGTTCTCACCGACCGCCACCGCGAGGTCGCCCGCGAGCGCACCCGGGCGATGGGCGACCGGCTCGCGGCCGAGGGCTACCGCGGCTACTTCGAGCTCGACTTCCTGGCCGACGTCGACACCGGCGAGATGTACCTCGGCGAGCTCAACCCGCGCGTGACCGGCGCCAGCTCCATGACGAACGTGACCGCCGTCGCCTACGGCGACATGCCGCTCTTCCTCTTCCACCTGCTCGAGTTCATGGACGTCGACTACGAGATCGACGTCGAGGACCTGAACGAGCGCTGGAGCCAGCCGCAGGCGATCGACGCCTGGAGCCAGTTCATCCTGAAGCAGACCGACGACACGATCGAGCGGATCACCCACGCGCCGTCGTCGGGAATCTGGCGACTCGCGCCGGACGGCTCCATCGGGTTCGTCCGCCGCGACACCGACTGGCACGCCGTCGCCGACGAGCGCGAGGCCTTCTACCTCCGGATCGCCGCGGCCGGGGCGTACCGGTACCCCGGCGCGGATCTGGGCATCCTCGTCACCCGGGGGCGGCTGATGGACGACGACCACAACCTGACCGATCGCGCGCACGCCTGGATCGACGGGGTGAAGCGGCAGTTCGCCGGCGAGCCGGTCGCGCCGGCGGCGCCGGTCGCGCCCCCGGAGCCCTTCTCGTTTAAGATGTTGTAGGAGTGCAGTCGATCCAGTTCACATTTCGCGCCTTGCAGGAGGATCGGCCGGGCGAGACGTGGCGCGGAGTCTTCGGGGAGCTGTGGCCGACCTACCGCGACTGGTTCCTCCGCGACGGCGACGGCGCCCGCTCGACCTACGCCCATTCGGCCCGCATGCTGCGCGAGCACATGCCGGAGCTCGTCCCCACGTGGCAGCGGCTCGTGGAGCTGGCCGGGGGCGGCGACGTCGCCGCGCGCATGCTCTCGATGGTGAATCCGCCGCCCTACCTGAGCGGCTGCTCGCAGGGCGTCTACCGCGGCCCCGGTGGGCCGATCCTTGTGCGCAACTACGACTACGCCCCGTCGCGGCTCGAGGGGATCGTCTGGAACACGGCCTGGAACGGCAAGCGGGTGATGGGGATGAGCGACTGCCTGTGGGGCCTCCTCGACGGCATCAACGAGGATGGGCTCGCCGTGTCGCTCACCTTCGGCGGCCGGCCGGTCCTGGGCGACGGCTTCGGCGTCCCGCTCGTCCTGCGCTACCTGCTCGAGACGTGCTCGACGGTGGCCGAGGCGGCCGCGGTGCTCGCCCGGCTTCCCTACCACCTGGCCCACAGCCTGACCCTGGCCGACCTCACGGGCGAGGTGCTGACCGCACATCTCTCGCCCGACCGGGGCGTCGCGTTCCGCCATACGCCGGCGGCGACGAACCACCAGGACGTCGTCGAGTGGACGGAGCATGCGGCGGTCACGCGCACCCTCGAGCGGGAGGCGTGCATCCTGGCGATGCTCGACGATCCGTCGACGACCCCCGAGGGGTTCGTCCAGGCGTTCCTCGCGCCGCCGCTTCGGTCGACCACCTATTCCCGCGGCTTCGGCACCCTCTACACCGCCGCCTACAACCTGCCCGAGCGAACGGTGGACTACGTCTGGCTGGGGGCGTCCTGGAGCCATTCGCTCCGAGGCTTCCAGCCGAGCACGCATGTCGAGGCGCTGGTCGAGGCCTCGGTCGCGTAGCGCCCGGGCGGCGCTCGCGGCGGCCGTCGCGCTGACGGCGGCCGCAGCGTGGGCGCCGGCCGCGGCCGCCGGCCCGCTGGCGAGCGCGTGCACCGGCCGCGCCGGGCATCCCCAGACCTACCGCCACGTCCTTGTCATCGTGATGGAGAACCACTCGGCGTCTCAGATCATCGGCTCGCCGAAGACGCCGTACATCACGAAGGTCGCTCGCCGGTGCGGCTGGGCGGCGCAGTACCACAGCATCACCCATCCGTCCCTCCCGAACTATCTCGCGATGACGTCCGGGTCGACGTCCGGCATCAGGACCGATTGCACCGCCTGCCGCAGCCGCAGGCCGAGCATCTTCGAGCAGCTCGACACCGCCGGGCGCTCGTGGCGGGCATACGAGGAGTCGATGCCGTCGCCCTGCCTGCGGGGCGACTCCGGCCGCTACCTGATGCGTCACAACCCGCCGGTCTACTTCCGGCATCTGCGTGCGACCTGCCCCGGCTCCGATGTGCCGATGGGGACGCCCGCCCGCGGCGCCCTGCGCCACGCGCTGCGCAAGGACGTCCTGCCGGCATACGCGTTCCTGACGCCGGACGCCTGTCACGACATGCACGACTGCCCGAAGACGGCGGGCGACGCGTGGCTTCGCTCGTGGCTTCCGATGATCCTCGCGAACGCCTCCTACCGATCCGGGCAGCTGGTGGTGTTCCTGACCTTCGACGAGGGCTTCGGCGCCGACAACCACGTCGCCACCATCGTGCTGAGCCCATACGTGGAGAGCGGCACCGTCGCGCGGACGCCCTTCACGCACTACTCGCTCCTCCGGACGACCGAGAACCTGCTCGGCCTGCCCCTCCTCGGGCATGCCCGGCACACGGTCGGGATGCGGCGCGGGTTCGGCCTGTAGAGCCGGGGTGCGGCTCGCGCTTGCGCAGATAGTGAATATTCACTAACCTGCGCCGTTCATGGTCAAGGAACGCACGCGGCTCACCTTCGAAGACCGGCGGACGGCGATCCTGAACGCTGCGCGGCACGAGTTCGCCCGCAAGGGCTTCCGTGGCGCGGGCACGGCCGACATTGCGGCCCGGTGCGGCTGCTCGGAGCCGATGCTCTACAAGCACTTCGCCTCGAAGCAGGAGCTCTTCGCCGCCGTCCTCACCCACACCGGCGCCCTCGTGGGGCAGAAGGTCGACGCGCTGCTCGACGAGTCCGGCGACTCGGTGACGACGGCGCTCGTCGAGGTGGCCGAGCTCGCCGCCACCGACGAGCTGATCGTCGAGGTGATGCGCCTCAGGATGCTGGCCGCGTCGCTCGTCGACGAGCCCGCCGTGCGTACGGCTCTTGACGACAACATGCGCTTCATGCGCGCCCGCATCGTTGCGATGCTCTCCCGGGCTCGCGACCGCGGCGAGGTGCGCGCCGACCTCGACCTGGAGCACGTCGCCTGGCTCTGGGTCGGCTTCACCCTCTCGTGCGGCTTCCGGCACGCGCTCGAGCCCGAGAAGGCGCTCGAGGACAGCCCGTTCGTCGCCCGCACGTTCGTGCAGATGCTCAAGCCCGATTCCGACACAGAGGAGGCGGAATGACCTCTGACCACCCGAACCACAAGTGGTGGACGCTCTTTGCCATGTGCTTCGCCCTGTTCATGATCATGCTCGACAACACGATCGTGAACGTGGCGCTGCCGTCGATCCAGCACGCGCTGAACCCGTCGCCGGAGAACCTCGAGTGGACGATCAACGCCTACGTGCTCGTGTTCGCGACGCTGATCCTGCTCGGCGGGAAGCTGGGCGACCGCTTCGGGCGCAAACGCATCTTCCTCCTCGGCCTTGCGATCTTCACGCTCGCATCGGCGGCTTGCGCCCTCGCCCAGACCGACACCCAGCTGATCGGTGCGCGCGCGATCCAGGGCGTCGGCGGCGCCTTCCTGAACCCGCTCTCGCTCTCGATCATCGTCGCGGCGTTCCCGCGCCGGCAGCTTCCGCAGGCGATCGGCATCTGGGCCGGCATCTCGGGCCTCGGTCTCGCCATCGGCCCCCTGCTCGGCGGGTTCCTGGTCGAGCACTTCTCGTGGTCGGCCGTCTTCTGGGTGAACGTCCCGGTGGGCGTCATCGCCACGGCCGCGACCGTATGGGCCGTGCGCGAGTCGCGTGATCCGACGACGCACAGCCTCGACATCGTCGGCACGATCCTCATCACCGCCGGCCTCGGGTCGCTCACCTGGGGGCTCATCAAGACGGCGAGCCACGCCTGGCTCAGCCCCTACACGCTGGCGTTCCTCGGAGCCGCCGCGGTGCTGGTCGCGGTCTTCATCATGTGGGAGAGCCGCCAATCCGACCCGATGGTGCCGCTGAGCTTCTTCCGGTCCCCGGCGTTCACGTCATCGAGCATCATCGTGACGCTGATCGGCGTCGGGCTCTTCGGGGTCATCTACTTCCTGACCCTGTACTTCCAGAACGTGCAGGGGTATTCGCCGATCGAGGCGGGCGTGCGCACGCTGCCGACGACGATGATGATCCTGTTCGTCGCCCCGATCGGCGGCAAGCTGGGGCCGAGGTTCGGCCCGCGGCGGCTGATGACCTTCGGGATGACGACGGCGACGATCGGCCTCTTGGGCCTCTCGCAGATCGACGTCAACTCGAGCTACAACGCCATCTGGCCGTTCCAGATGCTGCTCGGCATCGGCCTCGCGTCGACGATGCCCGCGACGGCGGCGACCGCGATGGGCGCCGTCGACCACGCCAAGGCCGGTGTGGCGTCGGGCGTCATCAACGCGTCGCGCCAGGTCGGGGGCGCGCTCGGGATCGCCGTTCTCGGCGGCATCGGCGCGACGTTGGCCGCGAACGCGTGGTCGGACAAGATCGCGAACGCGAACCTGCCGCCCGCGCGCCAGGCGCTGGCCGAGAAGCTCACGCCGCTCGTCCAGGGCGGGCGCGGCAACGTGATCGAGCGGCTGACGGGCAACCCGAAGGCGGCCTCGGACGCGCTCGACTCGTTCATGCAGGGCGTCCACGCGGCGCTCCTCACCGCAGCGGGCCTCACGTTCCTGGCGGCGCTGGTGGCGCTCATCGGGCTACGCGGCGTCCACGTCCACGAGCCGGGCGAAGAGCAGCCGCGCGACGCGGCCCCGGCGGCCGTCGTCGAGGTCTGACTGAGGCCGCCGGGGCTGGGCCGCTAGGTGGCGGCCCAGCTCTGGCGGCTCAGGAAGAACGTGTGGCGGCCGGGCATGCTCGAGCACTGGAGCCCCGCCTGATCGGAGAGGCACGTGATGCCGCTGCCTCCCCAGACGGAGCCGTAGGCGAGCGTCGGCGCGGAGTCGTCGTAGACGGTGTCGCTCGCGCAGAGCGGCTTCGCCCGCCCCTTCGGCCCGATGGTCACGGCGCCCCAGTCGCCGGCGCAGCTCTTGGCCGGCGGGGGCTTGAGACCGCTTCGGATGTCGCAGCGAAGCGTGGTCCCTGAGAGCCGGCAGCCGATGTTTCGGGACGGCATCTTGAAGGTCGTGGACGTCAGGATGGGGTAGCCGAGCGCCTTGCAGGCGACCAGCGTCTGGTCGCTCAGCGGGATCGACGTGCAGCCGATATCGGTGCCCGAGTTCAGGATGTTCCAGGCCTGCCCGTCCCAGCCCAGGAGCACCTGGGCGGAGTCGAAGCAGCTCCCGCCCTGCTGGCACGAGGAGTTGTCGGGCACCGCGAGCACGAACGCGTAGTCGTTCCGGCACCGGGTCACCTTGACCTTGACGATGGTGAGATCGGGGGCGGAGCCGTCCATCGCGGCCTTCAACACCGTGAGGAAGTCGCTCGCTCCGCACGGCGCCGCCGAGGTGGTGCTTCCACCCGTCGAGCCGCCGGTGTCCGTCGTGGTCTCGGTCTCGGTCACGGTGGCCGTCACCGTGGCGCCGCTCGATCCCGAGCCCCCGCTTCCGCCGCACGCGACCGCCGTCGCAACGACGAGGACAGAGATGAGTGCCCACCGGCCCGGAAGCGGGATCCGCATCACCGGGAAGTATCCGCGATCAGGCGGCCGGATGACCAGAGTGCGTGCCGGATCCGTGCCAGGACGGACACGCCGAATGTTCAGGGACTGTCCCTCCCCGGGTTCGCGGTCAGCGCTGCCCGGCCGGGGCGATCCAGGCCCACAGCCACACCATGCCGTAGGCGATCGACACGGCGAAGAGCAGGACGATGCCGAACGGCGCGGGGACCAACACGAGGAACATCCCACGCAGGAGCCCGCCCGCCGCCAGCGTCGACACCAGCCCGAGAAGGAGCGTCGCCGCCACTCCCAGCCGCTCACGGCCCGGGTGCAGGAGACGCGCGGTGACGCCCACGAGCGCGCCGGCGATGAGAAGGGACGTCAACTGGTAGGGCAGCAGGATCACGACCCTCCAGGGATCGGCTGTTCCCCCGGCGAGGTCATCCCTCAATCGGGGGGAACGCCCTCCGCGAGCGCCGTCCAGTGACCGGCCCTCGGGGTCGCCGGCGGCTCCCCCTCGGTAGCCGCGGGCCGCCGGCCGTCTAGGCCAGCACTCTGTACCGGGTCAGCATCCCGGCCGAGATGTGGTCGTTGACATGGCAGTGGAAGAGCCACGTGCCGGGGTCGTCGGGCACCATGTCGGCGACGACCATCGTCGCCGGGAGCAGGCTCACGAGGTCCATCCGCATGCCGTTCACGGTGACCGTGTTGCCGTGCCAGTGCGGCGTGTGGAGATCGACCTCGGTGCCCATGCTCATCACGTACCAGCGCACGCGCTCGCCCCGGTGCATGGTGATCATCGGCTGGTTCCCGAACACGTAGCCGTTGATCGAGTGCATGAGGTTGGACTCCTCGAAGTCCTCGTCCTCCGGGTCGGGGAACGGCGGTTGCGCGAACCGGTGCACGTTCTCGTCGAGGAACGGACTCTGGTTCTCGTTCATGACCGAGTAGAGCGCGAAGATCTCCCGGTCGACGTCCCTGGGGCTGCCGTCAGGGCGGGCCATCCCGCGCTGCGTGATCTCCATCGGCCCCATGAGCCCGGCGTAGGTGTCGCCGATCTCGTCGGTGTGGGAGTGGTACATCCACATGACGGAACTGCCGTCGTCGGGGCCAGGCCCCGCGCGCGGCGGCACCTCCCACACGTACGTGTGGGTGCCGCCGGTGGGGACGGCGTCGTCGGCCTTCTTGGCGCCGTGCGTGCCGTCGTTGTAGGGCGCGCCCTCGCTGTTCTTCTCGTAGAAGACGCCGTGCGGGTGCACGCTCGCCGCGAACGGGCAGGTGTTGCGGAACACGACCTTGATCGTGTCGCCTACCTCGGCTCGGATCACCGGCCCCAGGAGGCCGAGATAGGCCTCGTCGGCCGGGCGCGTCTGGCGGTGCGTGAAGCTGCCGTCCGTGTAGCCGCGATACAGGCACTTCACGTACTTCGAGCCGATCCGGCCGGGGCCGGGCTTGACGTACGTGTCGGCGACGTCGTCGAACGGCTTGCCCGTGATCTCGTTCGTGCCCTGCGGGGCGTAGTCCTAGACGACCTTGTCGGCGCTGATGTAGTAGGTGCGGGTCGTCCCGTCGCTCTGGAACGGGCCGCCCGAGACGTTCTGCCAGTAGCTTGCGCCCTGCATCGAGCCCACGTCCATGCCTGCCATCGAGTGCTTGGCGGAGCCGGCGTAGACCGGCCCGGGCGATCCGCCTCCCGTCGCCACGGCGAATGCCGCGAAGCGGCCACGGCCGCGATCGCAATGCCCGGCAGGGCGCGCCACAGCGGCGCCAGTCGGGTGGTTCTCATCGAAGCTTTCCCCTCGGAAAGTTGGATTGGCGAGTCGGAGCCGCGCCCGGCCCGCCCGCGAGGGGTCAGGCTGTCGCGGCTGGGACGCGCCGCGGTGGCGCGCGGCCCGAGTGCGCCCAGCGAGAGCGGCCGCTCCGAGGAGCGACGAGCGAGCCGGGGCGGCGCTGGGCCGGCACGGTGGGCCGGCCCGGTACCCGCCGCTGCGATGCGACGAGCGCACGGACACCGTCTGCCAGCCGGACGAGCGCCCGCGCGACGGCATATGCGGCGATCGCGAACGGGATCTGAGCAGGAGGCCGGGGAGGAAGGTCGGCTCGATCACCGTGCCGACGGGTGCTGCCCCGGTGCGAAGCACGGTCTCGACGTGCTCCTGCACGATGTAGAGCGCGGGGGCGAGAAGCGCGAACGGGAGCCGCGCCGCCGCGGGTGACGTTGACCAGGCGCCCGTCGCCCGGCTCGCGAGCCCGGCGAGGACGGCCGCAACGGCGAGGGCCGCGACGAGCGGAAGCGCGCCGGCGCCCGGGCCACCCTGGAAGAGCTCGGCGCGGCCACCGCCGGGTGCGCCGAACGCGACGTTCGCGAGCGCATGCGCGGACTCGCAGCCGACGACTGCGATCGGCAGCGTTACCAGCCAGGCCAAGCGTTCCCCGCGCACGCTCATGCGAGTGTAGAACGTGTCAAGGTGCAGGGCAATCGCGTTCACCCACTACGATCGCGCGGTGCGGGCGCTCGATCACGTGCAGGTGATCATGCCGCCGGGCGCCGAGGACGAGGCCCGCGCCTTCTACGGCGGCCTGCTCGGCCTCACGGAGGTCGAGAAGCCGGAGCCGCTGCGCCCCCGCGGCGGCGTCTGGTTCGCCGAGGGCATCCACGTGTCGGGCGAGGACGGCTTCTCGGCGCCCCGCCGCGCCCACCCGGCGATCCGCGTCGACGATCTCGATCGCCTCGCCGAGGCGCTTGCCACGGCCGGTTGCCGCGTCGAGTGGGACGAGCGCTGGCCCGGAGTGCGGCGGTTCTACACCCGCGACCCGTTCGGGAACAGGATCGAGGTTCTCACCGCCTCGGATAGTTGAAGGGCGTGCAACAAAGGGGCCAGGCCCATCCGTTGCATCAGAAGCCGTGCAACAACGGGTCAGGCTCCGATGTTGCGTCACTTGGGATCGAACCAATCGCCAATGAACGATCGCCAGCATACCACGCATGCAATATCTCGCATGCCTGGTCTTCGGACACGTGCCGGTTTCGATCATGTACGGCCGGTTCTCCACGGTGACGCGTGTCCAATGCGCCCGCTGCGGCCGAACGCGCGGCGAGGGCCCGCGGGGCAAGAGGGTCTGGGACTGATGGCGCTCAAGCCGGACCTGACATGGCCGAGAACGTAGGGCCGCAGTCCGACAAGGGCGTGGCGACCCTCTTCGGCTGGCGGATCGACAACCTCCTCGACGCGGGCTTCACGCCGGAGCAGGTCCAGCGCATCATCCGGGAGGAGCTTGACTGGCGGCTGGCGCTGACGCTGGTCCAGAACGGCTGCTCTCACGAGACGGCGCTTCGGATCGCCTAGAGCTCTTGAAGCCGTGCCGAGCGCCCAGCCGCGGGTAGGCGGCCCGTCTCATCCCGCCGGCAGCTCGTGGACGCCGGCATACACGTGGATCTCCATCCCCTCGGTGCCGATCATCCCCTCCGCGATGCAGACGACGTCGTTCAGCCATCGGTACCGCTCGTCGTCCGACTCGAACCAGCCGACCAGGTTCTGGCGTCCCACGCCGTCATCACCGAAGATCGTCCGCCCGCGAAGCTCGAACAGGATCGCCGCGCCGTCGGAGGTCGTGATCAGGCCGCGCGCGTTCGGCAGCATCTGGCCGTCGCTTCGGCGGCGCGGGTAGTTCGACCAGACGACGTCGCCCTCGATCCTGCCTGTCGCGGTGCCGCGCCCCTCGCCGTAGCCGATACCCTCGTCGCCTCCGTACGCGCTCACGATGGCATATCCAGGCGCAGGGACGCGCGCACCCTCCTCGTAGCTCCAGCGGAAGACGGACAGGAGTTCGAGCCGCATGCAAGTGATCGTACCCGGCTCTCGCCCCGGAACCACGACGCGGTCCTTGCCGTCTCAGGAGTGCCGATGTGCCGGCGTTCTCTCATCGCGGTCCTGGTGTCGATGTCCGTGTCGGCGAGCGGCTGCCTGGGCGGTTCCTCGCCACCGGCAGCGTCGCCGCAATCGACCCCGCCGCCCGGCCCGGTCAGGGGAACGCTCGAAGGGCTCGTGTTCACGACGGCCTGCGCCGGACCGGCGGCATCGAGCTGCCCTCGCCGGAGCTATCGCGGGTCGCTCGTGTTCTGCAAGAGGATGGGCCAGATAGGGTTCTGCCCGTCGGCCCGCGTCGATGCCCGCGGCCGCTACGTGATCACGCTCAGGGCGGGTCGCTATGCCCTCATCCCGGCCCCCGGCACGCGGAACGTCGTCATCGTGAAGCCGCGGTGGGTGTCGATCGCAGGCGGCCGCGTCACGACGCTCGACATCAACGGCGGCAACGCGGCGTTCTGAGGAGCGTTACCGGCCGCAGTTGGCGTACGGCGGATCCTGCGGCATGCCGAACTGCCGCGGCGGAGTCGGCGGTCGCCACGTCTTGGCGGGCGTCCGGTTCGTGCTCTGTGCGGGCGACGGGGTCATGGGCAGAGTCTCGACGGCACGCGCCGCCGGCGCGATACGGCTGGCCGGTGTCCGGGAGGTGCGTATCCAGACGATCGTGGTGCGGCCAGCACCCGATCGGTGCGAGAATCGCGCGGTGATCCGCCGGCTGGCCTGGACGCTGGGCGCGGGCGCCGTCCTCCTCGTACTTGCCCCGGCGGGAGCGGCATCCGCGGCTGCCCCTGCGGACGAGGCCGCGCTGGCCGCTCGGTTCGCGCCCGTCGTCCGGCTCGTCAACGAGCCCGAGCAGTGCGGGCCGGGGAGGCCGTACGTCCCGACCGATGTCGACCTGCTCTTCGACAACCCGACCGTCGCGCTGCGGGGACCGTGGGACGCCCGCGACCTCGTGAAGGTCGCACCGGCGGCGAGCGACCTGGGCGCGGGACTCTACGAGTACCACCTCGACTTCCCGGGCGACGCCCTCGACCCCGGCTGCAGCTATCTGAAGTGGTCGCGCCGCATCAACGCCGGCCACCGGCCGACGGTCTACGCGCACGTCGTATCGGACCCGGGCTTCCCCGGCCGGCTGGCGCTCCAGTACTGGATGTTCTACGTCTACAACGACTGGAACAACCTCCACGAGGGCGACTGGGAGATGATCCAGCTCAACTTCGACGCCGCCACGGCGGGCCAGGCGCTCCACGAGGTGCCGGTCGAGGTCGGCTACAGCCAGCACACCGGCGGTGAGCGGGCCGCCTGGGGCGACGAGAAGCTCGAGATCGTGGACGGCACGCACCCCGTCGTCTACCCGGCCTCCGGCTCACATGCGGGCTTCTTCGACCAGGCGCTGTATCTCGGAGCGTCCGGGGACGAGGGGGTGGGCTGCGACGATACGCGCGGCGCCGGCCTCGTCGTCCATCCGTCCGTGCAGACCATCCCGAGCGACCCCGCAGCCGCGCGCGCCGCCTTCCCGTGGATTTCATTCGAGGGTCGCTGGGGCGAGCTTCAGCCGGCGTTCTTCAACGGGCCGCAGGGGCCGAACCTGAAGTCGCAGTGGACACACCCCATCCAGTGGTCGGAGGGATGGCGCGACCGGGCCTACGCCGTGCCGACGAGCGGCACGCTCGGCACCCGCGGGACCGACTTCTTCTGCGGCACCATGTCCCGCGGGTCGATTCTCCTGTGGCGCCTCGTGCAGCATCCGCTGCCGACGATCGTCGGCGTCCTGGCCGCGCTCATCGCCCTTCTCTTCGCGCTCTCGCGGGCGACCTGGCGACCGGTCGAGCCGCTGCGGCTGGCGCGACGCCGGTCCTGGGGGCAGGTGATCACGTGCGCAGCGCGGATGTACTCCGGGCGCCGCGGCGTCTTCGTCGCGATCGGCGTCGTGTTCCTGCCCATCTCGCTCGTGATCACGCTGCTCCAGGCGGCCGTCCTCACGGCACCGCGCATCGCCGGCGTCGACAACGAGGGCTCGGCGGCGGGCGCGTTCGCGTTCGTTGCGGTCGCGGGCGGGACGGCCCTCACCGTGTTCGCGCTCACGCTCGTCCAGGCGGCCACGGCGCACGCGCTCGTGCAGGTCGACGAGGGCCGCCCGGCCGGTCCGATCAAGGCCTACTGGAGCGTCCGCGCGCATGTCTGGCCGCTGCTCGGCGCCGCCGCGATCGCCGTCGTGGCGGTGAGCCTGCTCTCCACCGTCGTCGTTCTCATTCCGGTCGCCGTCTGGCTCGCGGCGCGCTGGGCCCTCGTCGCGCCGGTCGTGGCGATCGAGGGCCGCTCCGCGAGGACGGCGCTCTCGCGCAGCAGCCGGCTCGTCCGCGGCCGGTGGCTCAAGGTCGCGTCGCTCACGGTCGTGAGCGGCGCGGTCGCGGTCGTCGCCGGCCCGCTCATCGCCGTGGGCCTGATCGTCCTCACCGACCTGCCGTTCTGGCTTCTGAACGTGCTGGCCGGCGTCGTCTACATGCTGACGATGCCGTTCGTCGCGCTCACCACGGCCTACGCCTACCTCGACGTGCGGGTCGCGGAGGAGCTGCGGCCGGAGGGCACGCGCGGCCCCGCGCCCGCCGAGATCGAGCTCTCGCCGGGATGACGGTCAGTCGGTCGTGGCCGTGATCCGGCCCGACTCGACCGCCGCTAGCAGGGCGCGGTAGTCGCGGTCGTTCTGCTCGGCGTACGCCTCGCTGAAGGCCAGGATCGCCCGGTCGAACGCGGTACCGCGGCCCAGGTAGGCCGCGATCGCGATCCGGTCGCCGCTGCGCGCGTGCGCTCGGGCGAGCGTGGCCGCGCACAGCTCGCCGTAGACGGCGAGCGCGGGACCGTCCATCTCCTCGACCTCGATCGAGCCCTTCCAGTCGCGGAGCTGGCGGACGTAGCAGTCGTAGGGCACGCCGTCGATGCCCTCGTCGACATGCAGCCAGCCGAGGAAGATGTCGCCGGCGGCCTGCATCACCCGCTGGCCGGCGACAACGCGCTCACCGCAGTTGTCGTACTGGCTCGCCCCGACGTAGTCCTCGAGGACGGACACCTGCGCCTCCTTGACCTGGAGCACGAGCGGGTCGTCGCCGTCACGTCCGAGCGCGAGCACGATCCACGCATTCGTGCCGACGCTGCCGACCCCGACGACCTTGCGGGCGATGTCCACCAGCCGGAACTGCTCCATCAGGAGCCGGCGTTCGTGGGACAGGGTCTCGGCATATTCCGCGAAGAACCGCTCCACCCGCTGCTCGAAGTCCTCGAACTGCGATGGGTCCAGCGCCTCGCGCGCGGGGACGATCAGCGGCGGGTCGGAGACGATGTGGGCCTCGCCGCCGATGTCCTCGGCGAACTTCGCGAACGCCTGGACGTTGTCCCGAGCGCGCGCCTTGGAGATCCGCTTGTGCAGCCGCCGGCGCATCTTCGCGCCGACCTGGTGGGAGATCTCCCGCACCAGCGGCTCGATCTCGAACCGCAGGTACCAGAGGTCGAGCGTCTGCAGATCCGCGAAGGCGGCCATGCGAGTTCGGTACTCGGCGGCGGTGCGCAGGACGGCGCGCTCCTGCTCCTTCGCCGAGAGCCCGTGGTCCCGCGCGGCGATGAGCAGGCTGCATGCCAGCCGCTTCACGTCCCACTCCCACGGTCCTGGCAGCGTCTCGTCGAAGTCGTTGATATCGAAGAGGAGCCGCCGTTCCGGCGACGCGAAGAGCCCGAAGTTGGACAGATGCGCGTCCCCGCAGCACTGCACCTCGAACCCCGACCGTGGAGTCTCTGCGAGGTCGGCCGCCATGATCAGCGCGGCCCCCCGGTAGAACGTGAACGGCGAGGCCAGCATCCGGCCGTACCGGATCGGAACCAGCTCCGGCACCCGATGCCGCGCCTGCCCCTCGAGCAGATCCACCGGGTCGGCGCGGCCGGGAGCGGCCGTGAACGCCGCGTGCGCCGACCGCGGAGCGTGCCTGCGCGCCGCCTTCCCCCTCGCGGCGCGTTCGGCCGGCGTGCCGGGGTAGTGCCTCGACATGTCAAGCGAGACGTCCAGCAGCGTCTGCGTCACCCGGCCCTCTGACGCGTTCGTATCGAGGACGCGCACGAGCGTCAGCGTACCCCGGAGCCCGGGGGGCTTGCTCCCGCCGGGGAAGAAACCACGACGGCGAGTCGTCTGGGGAGCATGG
>DATIDU010000100.1:0-13781 GCA_035456145.1 Gaiellales bacterium
TCCGGCGGGTCGGACACGGCGGCAGCGTAGAGGAGGAGACCGGCGCTCGCCCTAGACGATCGCCCTCAGGTCAGCCTCGAACATCGTCGTCCATCCGCCATCCGCCGAGAACATCCACGGCACGGCGTCGACGATCGCCGCGCTGGCATCGTCGATCCACCGCCGGCCCTGCCTGCGGCTCGCGAACGGCCCCACCTTGAACACGTAGTCCGGAAACCGCTCCGCCAGCTTGGGGTCGGTCGCTGCGATGACCCACACGCGGCCCGCTGTCGCGATGGGCTCCGGGAACGGCCTCTCGTCCACATAGGCCTTGTTGACGGCGCGTCAAGCGGCCAACGGCGGCGCATCCAGTCTGCGTCGGCGTGCTGCTCGAACGGCCCACCTACGGATACGAGCCCGGCGAGGGGCTCCTCGAAGGCCGGTACCGCCGATGCACGTACCACGGCATGACTCACCTCCAGTCGCGGCGGCCCCCCTGACCGTGAAGGACTCCCGGAGCCTCGTGGACGCGGATGCCCAGCCCGTTTCCACTACCATCCGCCGGATGCTGTCCCCAGGTTCGCGCGAATTCCTCTTCACCTCCGAGTCGGTGACCGAGGGCCACCCGGACAAGGTGGCAGACCAGATCTCGGACGGCGTTCTCGACGAGGTCTTGCGCCGCGACCCCGGTGGAAAGGTCGCCTGCGAGGTGCTCGTCACGACGGGTCTGGTCGTCGTCGCGGGCGAGATCACGACCGACGCCTACGTCGACATCCCGCGGATCGTCCGCGACACCGTGCGCGAGATCGGCTACACGGACGCCGCGTTCGGCTTCGACTTCCTGACGTGCGGCGTCGTCGTCGCCATCGACGAGCAGTCGCCCGACATCCGCATGGGCATCGACGCCTCCTACGAGGAGCAGCGGCATCGCGCCGAGGCCGACGTCGACACCCAGGGCGCCGGCGATCAGGGGATGATGTTCGGCTACGCCTGCGACGAGACGCCGGAGCTCATGCCCCTTCCGATCATGCTCGCCCACCGCATCGCCCGCCGGATGGCGGAGGTGCGCAAGGACGGGACACTTGCGTACCTCCGGCCCGATGGAAAGTCCCAGGTGACGGTGCGCTACCGGGAGTCCGGCAGCCGTCTGACGCCGGTCTCGATCGACCGTCTGCTCGTCTCGACGCAGCACGATCCCGACGTGGACGAGGCGACCATCCGCCGCGGCTTGGTCGAGCACGTCCTGCCGGCGGTCATCCCCGCCGAGCTGTGCCCGCATGAGCGGCTGGCCGACCTCGACTTCGTCCTCGTGAACCCGACCGGAAGGTTCGTGACGGGCGGGCCGATGGGCGACACCGGCCTCACCGGCCGCAAGATCATCGTCGACACCTACGGCGGCGCCGCCAGGCACGGCGGAGGCGCCTTCTCGGGCAAGGACCCCTCGAAGGTCGACCGCTCGGGCGCCTACGCGATGCGCTGGGTTGCGAAGAACGTCGTTGCGGCGGGGCTCGCCTCGCGGGCTGAGGTGCAGGTCGCCTACGCGATCGGCGTCGCGCGGCCCGTGTCCGTCGCGGTGGAGACGTTCGACACCGAGACGGTACCGCGCGACACGATCGACGCGGCCGTAGCGTCGGTGTTCGACCTGCGGCCCGCGGCGATCATCCGCGAGCTCGATCTGCTCCGTCCGATCTACCAGCGCACCGCCGCCGGCGGCCACTTCGGCCGGGTCGACGAGGACTTCCCGTGGGAGCGCGCCGACCGGGTCGCCGAGCTGCGTGCGGCATGCGGCCTGGGTGAGCCCATCCGCGTCTGAGACGGCCGCCGTCGCGGCGGTCGCCCCGCTCGTGACGGCCCGGGCCGTGGACCGGCCGTTCGACTACGCGGTGCCGCCGGAGCTCGGCCGGCTCGTGCACCGGGGCTCGATCGTCGAGATCGAGCTGGGCAGCCGCCGGGTGCGCGGCGTGGTGACCGGACGCGGCGTCGCGCCCGGCCTCGCGGCCCTGAAGCCGGTGCTGGGTGTCACCGGCGACGTGCCGGTGGCGCTTCTCGACCTCGCCGAGTGGATCGCCGCCACCTACGCCTCGACGCTGGCACGTGCGCTGGCGTTCGTCACGCCGCCGGAGGCACAGGCACGGGCCCCGGAGCCGTGGGTGCGAGTGCTCTCCGCAGAAGGGGCCACGGCCCGGCAGGCCGAGATCCTGGCGCACGCCGGCCTCGCCCCGCTGCCGCTCTCCGACCTCCTCGCCGCGGCCGGGACGACGCGCGAGACCGTCCGCCGGATGCGCGACCGCGGCCTGGTGGCGCTTGAGGCGATGCCGCCCGCGCCGCGAACGGACGTCCGCGTCGAGCTGACGGCGGCGCAGGAGGAGGCGGTTTCAGCCTGTGCCGAGCTGCTCGATGCTGGGGGAGGCGACGTGCTCGTGCATGGCGTCACCGGCTCGGGCAAGACGGAGGTCTACCTCCGGGTGATCGAACGCGCGCTCGAGCTGGGCCGCGGTGCAATCGTGCTCGTGCCGGAGATCGCGCTCACACCCCAGGTCGCCGCGCGCTTCACCGCCCGCTTCGGAGCGACCGTGGCGGTCCTGCACAGCGGCCTCAGCGCGGGCAGGCGCGGAAGCGAGCACCGCCGCATCGCCGCCCGTGAGGCGCGCGTGGTCGTCGGGGCGCGGTCGGCGATCTTCGCGGCGGTGCCGGAGCTCGGCGTGATCGTGGTCGACGAGGAGCACGATGCCTCCTACAAGCACGAGGCTGATCCGCGGTACGACGCCCGCCGGGTCGCCGCCAAGCGCGGCCGGCTGGAGGCGGCGGTGACGGTGTACGGCAGCGCCACGCCCCGGCCCGAGGCGTGGCACGGTGTGGCCCGCCGGGTGAGCCTGCCCGCCCGTGTCGGCGGCCCGCTGCCGCGCGTCGAGATCGTCGACCTGCGTCTGGACGGGGGATACCCGCTGACCCGCCCGCTGCTCGATGCGCTGGGTGAGATCGAGGACGGGGGTGGCCGGGCGATCGTGCTCCAGAACCGGCGCGGTGCGGCGGCGGCCGTCCACTGCCGTACCTGCGCACGCACCTGGCGGTGCGGCCGCTGCGACGTCGCGCTGACACTCCACGGCCGCCGCCTGCGCTGCCACCACTGCGGGGCGTCGGAGCCGATGCCGCGGGCGTGCCCGCGATGCGGGTCGGTGGACCTCGCCCAGATCGGAGCGGGAACCGCGCGGGTCGAGGCCGAGCTTCAGCGCCGCTTCCCGCGCCTCGACGTCCTCCGTCTTGACGCCGACGTCGCCGCCGCTGCCGGAGAGCCGGAGGCGACGCTGCGCCGCTTCCGGCAGGCCGAGGCCGCGGTGCTGGTCGGCACGCAGCTCGTCGCCAAGGGCCACGACGTCCCCGGCGTGAAGCTGGCCGCGGTGATCGACGCCGACCAGGCGCTCGCCGTCCCCGACTTTCGCGCGGAGGAGCGGGCGTTCGCGCTTCTGACCCAGCTCTCGGGCCGTCCCGGTCGTCCGGGAGACCCGCGCGGACGGGTCATCGTGCAGGCGTGGGATCCGGAGCTCCGCGTCGTCGTCCTCGCTGCGAGGCACGCCGTGCGTGAGTTCCTCGAGGGTGAGCTCGATCGGCGAAGCGCCCTCGGCTACCCGCCGTTTCGGCGGCTTGTGCGCGTGCTCGCGTCCGCGCCGCGCGGCGACGTGGCAGACGGCGTCGCCGACGCGGTGCGCGCGGCCGTCGAGCCGGCGCTGGAGGGGGATCTCCTGCTCGGTCCCGCGCCGCTCTTTCGGCTGCGCGACCGCTGGCGCAGCCACATCCTCTTGAAGACACGGGAGCCGCTGCGCGCCGCGGCCGTCCTGCGCAGCGTTGTGCGCGACCTGTCGCCCGACCTGCGCCGGGCCGGCGCGACCGCCGTCGTCGACGTGGATCCGCAGTCGCTTTCGTGACCCGGTAGCCTTCGGCGCATGCCGCGAGCCCTCGTCGTCGTCGACATCCAGAACGATTACTTTCCAGGCGGTGCCAATCCGCTCGACCGGCCGGAGGCCGCCGCCGCGAACGCGCGGTCGCTGCTCGACGCCTTCCGGGCCTCCGGCGAGCCGGTGTTCCACGTGAAGCACGTCTGGGATGCTCCGGACGCGCTGTACCTGCGTCCGGACACGCCCGGGGGCGAGATCAACGACGCCGTCACGCCACAGCCGGGCGAGCCGGTGGTCGAGAAGGCGTTCCCGAACTCGTTCCTTGAGACATCGCTCGACCGCGACCTGCGCGACGCCGGTGTCGACCAGCTCGTCGTCTGCGGCATGATGACCTCGATGTGCGTCGACGCGACGGTGCGGGCCGCCGTCGACCTCGGCTACGACGTCAGCGTGGCCCATGACGCCTGCGCGACCATGCCGCTTGAGTTCGACGGCCGCCGGATCGAGGCAGCCGACGTGCACGCCGCGTTCCTCGCGGCGCTCGCCGACGGGTACGCCGCCGTCGGCCCGGCTGCGGAGCTGGCGAACGCCTGAGATGGTTGTTTCCCAACTCACGAGATGTCCTGGGCGGCGAGAATCGAGCAGCGCAAGGACGCAGGGAGGGTCAATATCGATGCGAGATATTGGCGCGACCGAGGACGCCGCGATGCGACGATTCGCAGCCGCAGCCCCAGCACAGCCGCATTCCCATCAGCAGCCGGCCGTCCAGGCGCGCGTGAGTTGGGAATCATCCATCTAGCCCATGGACGACCACGAGATCGCAGAGGCAGAGGGACAGGTCGAGACGACCGCGAACGACGAGGAGCGCCGCGCGCACCACGCCGCGGCGGTGATGCTCGTCCGCCAGTACCCGGACCCCGTGCTCCGGGTCGCCGCCGATCCGGTCGGAGAGGTGGACGGCGATGTGAAGCGGCTCGCGGAGCGGATGAGCGAGGTGATGCGCCAGGCGCACGGCGTCGGCCTCGCCGCGCCGCAGCTCGGCATCCTGCGCCGCATCCTGGTCTACCGGGTCTCCTCGGACGGCGACGTGCACGTCCTCATCAATCCGGAGCTTCGCGAGCGCTCCGAGGAGACCGAGACCGACACTGAGGGGTGCCTGTCGCTTCTGGGCGGCGACCTCCAGGTGCCGGTCGAGCGGCACGTGCGCGTCGTCGTCGCGGCGGTGGATGCTGACGGCAACCCGGTCGAAGTCGACGCGGAGGGGCTCGAGGCGCGCGTGATCCAGCACGAGATCGACCATCTGGACGGCGTCCTCATCGTCGACCGGGCCTCGAAGGACGACCGCAAGATCGCGCTGCGGGATCTCCGCCTGCGCGCCTAGAGATCTCCATGCCCCGAGTGGCCTTCCTGGGGACGTCGGCGTTCGGAGCGGACGTCCTGCGGCGCCTGGTCGCCGAGCCCGGCATCGACATCGTCTCGGTCGTGACCCAGCCGGATCGGCCGTCCGGGCGCGGGCGCCGCGAGCAGTCGCCCCCGGTCGCCGTCGCGGCCCGCGAGCTGGATCTGCACCTCGTCCAGACGCCGTCGGCATCGTCCGAGCCGCCGGACGCCGACGTCGGCGCGGTTGTCGCCTTCGGCCAGATGGTGCGACCGCCGCTGCTCGGGGCGTACCCGCTCTACAACCTGCACCCGTCCCTCCTTCCACGCTGGCGCGGCGCGGCGCCCGTCGAGCGGGCGATCATGGCCGGCGACACCGAGACGGGCGTGTGCGTGATCGACCTCACGGCCGAGCTCGACGCCGGGCCGATCCACGGCTGTGCGCGGTTTGCGATCGGAGCCGAGGACGATGCCGCCGCCGTGCGCTCGCATGCGCTCGAGCTGGGAACTCCGCTCCTCGCCACGGCACTGCGGGGTGAGACGACCGGCGTCGAGCAGCCGGAGGCGGGCGTGACCTACGCGCACAAGATCGAGGCTGCCGACCGCCGCATCGACTGGTCCGGGCGCGCCGTCGACGCCGCCAACCTCGTCCGCGCGCTCACGCCCCACGTCGGGGCGCGGTGCGAGCTCGACGGCGAGCCGGTCACCGTGTGGCGCGCGCGGGTGGCAGCAGGCGACGGCGTCCCCGGCGCGGTCTCGGCTCCGCTCATCGTGACCTGCGGCCACGGGGCGCTTCAGATCCTCGAAGTGCAGGCTGCGGGCCGAAGGCGGATGGCGGTTGACGAGTACCTGCGCGGGCTGCGCCGGGCGCCGGAGCGGGCGGGGTGAGCGCCCGCGCCGTCGCCTGCGAGGTGGTGCGCCGCACCTTCGAGGAGGACGCCTACACGGACCGCGCCTTCCGGGCCGAGGCGGACCGCGCCGGCCTCGAGGACCGCGACCGCCGCCAGGCGATGCGGCTCGCCTTCGGGACCGTGCAACGCGTGCGGACGCTCGACCACGCGATGGAGACGCTCGCGTCCCGGCCGGCCGCGGAGCTCCAGCCGACGCTGCGCGCGGCGCTTCGGCTCGGCGCCTACCAGGTGCTCTTCGCCGAGGGCGTGCCGCCGCACGCCGCCGTGAACGAGACGGTCGAGCTATGCAAGCGCGTGGCCGGCCTGCACACCGCCGGGCTGGCCAACGCCGTCCTGCGGCGGATCGCCGCGGCCGGGCCGGACTGGGTGGCCGGGCTCCCGGTCGCCCTGCGCCACTCCTATCCGGACTGGATCGCCCGCGAGTGGGAGGAGATGCTGGGCGCGGCGGACGCCGAGGCGGTCATGATCGCCCAGAACGAGCCGCCGGAGCTGTCGGTGCGGGTGAACCGGCTCCGCGCCGCCGTGGTCGACCTGGGCGTGCCCGTCCATCGCGACCCCGAGCTGCCCGACGCCCTCGTGATCGACGCCCCGTTCGACGTCTCCACAAGCCCGGAGCTCGAGTCCGGGGTCATCTGGCCGCAGTCGCGAGCGGCCATGCTCCCCGCCCAGCTGCTCGCGCCGGAGCCCGGCATGCGTGTCCTCGACCTGTGCGCGGCCCCGGGAGGGAAGGCGGGCCAGCTCGCGGCGCTCATGGAGGACCGTGGCGAGCTCGTCTGCGTCGAGCGGCATGCCGGCCGGGCCCGCGCGCTCCAGGGGACGCTCCACCGCTTCGGCGCGACCTGCGCGCGGGTCGTTGAGGCCGACGTGCTCGCGTTCTCCGAAGGCGGCTTCGACCGGATCCTGCTCGACCCGCCCTGCTCGGGCCTGGGTGTGCTGGCCGCGCGGCCGGACGCGCGCTGGCGCTGCGATGAGGCCGCGGCCGAGCAGATGGCGGAATCGCAGCGGCAGATGCTGGCACATGCGCGGACGCTGATGGCCCCCGGCGGCCGGCTCGTCTACTCGGTCTGCACGATCCGCCGCGCCGAGGGCGAGGAGGTGCTGCCCGGCGGCCGCCAGACCCTGCCGCACCGCGACGGAACCGCCGGCTTCTACATCGCGGCGATCGGCGCCTGACGCTGCGCCGCCCGGGAGGCGGTTCAGCGGCCAAAAACGGCCTTCCAGTACAGTGGCCCCGATGCGCCGATGGCCCACAACCGTCGAGGTTGCACCCTCCATCCTGTCCGCGGATTTCGGCTGCGTCCGCGACCAGGTGAGCGAGGTGCTCGATGCCGGCGCGCGGGTCATCCACATCGACGTGATGGACGGCCACTTCGTGCCGGTCATCACCTTCGGGCCGAAGATGGTGGGCGACGTGGCGGATCTCATCCACGACCGCGACGGGTTCGCCGATGTGCATCTCATGATCGAGCAGCCAGAGCGGCATATCGCCCAGTTCGCCGCGGCGGGCGCCGACAGCATCACGGTGCACGTCGAGACGTGCCCGCATCTGCACTACACGCTGCACCAGATCAACGACCTGGGGTGCCGGGCGGGTGTCACGCTCAATCCGGCCACCCCGGTCGAGGCGATCTCGGAGGCCGCGCGGTACGCGGACGTGCTGCTCTGCATGAGCGTCAATCCCGGCTGGGGCGGGCAGTCGTTCATTCCCGCGACGCTCGACCGGCTGCCGCGGATCCGCGTGCGGGCCGGCCCGGGGGTCGCGGTCGAGGTGGACGGCGGCGTCGCGCCGGACACCGCCCCGGACGTCTACCGGGCGGGCGCGAACATCCTGGTGGCCGGCTCGGCGGTTTTCGGGGCGCCGAGCCCGGGGGATGCCTATGCCGAGCTGGTCGACGCCGTCGCCGCGGCGGGCGCCGTCGCGTGGCGCTGACCGGCGCCGACCGCGCACACCTCGCCCGCTGCCTGGAGCTGGCCGAGCGCGGCCGCCGTACCGCCGCGCCGAACCCGGTCGTCGGCGCGGTCATCGTCCGCGGCGGGCGGGTGATCGGCGAGGGGTGGCACGAGCGGCCGGGTGGGATGCATGCGGAGGTCGCCGCGCTCCGCGACGCCGGGGACGCCGCCGGTGCCACGGTGTACGTCAACCTGGAGCCGTGCAGCCACCACGGCAGTACCCCTCCGTGCGCCGACGCGCTGATCGAGGCCGGCGTCGCACGCGCCGTCGTGTCGATGGTCGACCCGACCGACAAGGTGAGCGGTGCCGGGATCGCGCGCCTTCGGCAGGCGGGCGTCGACGTCGAGATGGCCGGCGGGGACGTCGAGCGCCGAGCGCGCCGCGCCAATGCGGGATGGCTCGCCTTGTCGCTCCTCGGCCGTCCGCACGTCACCTACAAGGCCGCCGTCAGCGCCGATGGGCGCACGGCCGCCGCGAGCGGGGGGCCGCGCTGGATCAGCTCCGAGAAGAGCCGGGCGCTCGTGCACGAGATGCGCGCGGAGTCGGACGCCGTCATGGTCGGAAGCGGGACGGTGCTTGCCGACGATCCGCTGCTCACGGCCCGCGACTGCGACCCGCCGGCTGAGCGTCAGCCGCTGCGGGTCGTTCTCGACCGGCGCGGCCGGCTCCCGGCGACCTCGCGTCTCGTCCGGACCGCGGCGCCGGATGCGCCTGTGCTCGTCGTCCGCGCGCCGGGCATCGGCGGCGTGTCGGGGCCCGGTGTCGAGGTGCTGGTATGCGCCGATCCCGTCGAGCTACTCGCCGAGCTCGGCCGGCGCCAGATTGCGAGGGTTTTGCTCGAGGGTGGCGCGACCGTCGCCACGGCGCTGCTCGATCAGGGCCTCGTCGACCGGCTCGCCGTGTTCGAGGCCCCGGTCGAGCTCGGGCCTGGCCCCGGCCTCTTCGCCCGCGAAGTCGACCTGCCGGCCCCGGTGGAGGAGCGCCGGATCGGCGCGGATATGCTGAGGATCTTCGAGATCCAGGAGCCGTAGATCTTCACGGGCATCGTCATCGAGTCGGGCATCGTCAGGGCCTCCACGCCGTCGGACGGCGGCGTTGACCTGGCCGTCGAGGCGCCCGTGGTCGCCGAGGGCGCCCGGATCGGCGACTCGGTGGCGGTGAACGGCTGCTGCCTCACGGTGGCCCGCCGGGACGGGGTCGTGCTCGAGTTCAACGCCGTGGCCGAGACGCTGCGGCGGACGACGCTCGGAGGGCTCGCCGAGGGCGATCGCGTGAACCTCGAGCCGGCGCTCAGGGTCGGCGACCCCATGGGCGGCCACTGGGTGCAGGGCCACGTGGACGGCGTCGGCGAGGTGGCCCGGATCGAGGACGAGGGAGAGGCCCGGAACATCACCTTCTCCGCGCCGCCGGGAATCATGCGCTACGCCATCGAGAAGGGCTCGGTGTGCGTTGCCGGGGTCGGTCTCACCATCACCGCGCTCGACGAGACGAGCTTCTCGGTCTCGCTCGTTCCGCACACGCTGGCGGTGACGACGCTCGGCGAGCTGCGATCCGGAGACGCCGTCAATCTGGAGGCCGACGTGCTCGCCAAATACGTCGAAAAGCTGGCATTTCCAGGCGCTCTGATACGATCGGAAGCGACCCCATGAGCAGCCGCGCAGAGTATCTGGAGGCGTATCCCGAGCTCGGCGGGGAGTGGCCGTTTGCGCCGATCGAGCAGGCGATCGGCGCCATCCGCGAGGGCCGCATGGTGGTGGTCGTCGACTCGCCCGACCGCGAGAACGAGGGCGATCTCGTGATGGCGGCCCAGCATGTGACGCCCGAGGCGATCAACTTCATGGCCACCCACGGCCGCGGGATCATCTGCCTCTCGCTCACGCCCGAGCGGATCGAGGAGCTCGGCCTGGAGCAGATGACGCACCACAACGAGGCCCCGCTGCGCACGGCCTTCACGGTCTCGATCGAGGCCCGCGAAGGCGTCTCGACGGGCGTCTCGGCGGCCGATCGCGCGCACACCATCCAGGTCGCGATCAACCCGTCCGCGAAGCCCGCCGACCTCGTCCAGCCGGGGCACGTCTTCCCGCTCCGCGCCCGCCCGTTCGGCGTGCTCGAGCGCACGGGCCAGACCGAGGCCTCGGTCGACCTGGCGCGGCTCGCCGGCCTCCAGCCGGCCGGGGTCATCTGCGAGGTCATGAACGACGACGGGACGATGGCCCGCGTCCCCGACCTGGTCAGGTACTGCGCCCGCCACGGGCTCCCGATGATCACGGTCGCCGATCTGGTCGCCTACCGCCGCCGCACCGAGAAGCTCGTCGAGCGG
Source organism: Gaiellales bacterium (assembly GCA_035456145.1). Lineage (GTDB taxonomy): Bacteria > Actinomycetota > Thermoleophilia > Gaiellales > JAICJC01 > JAICJC01. The sequence goes on from DATIDU010000100.1 coordinate 10,432, forward strand.
ATCGCGACGGCGCAGATGCCCACCCGCTACGGCGAGTTCGTCGCCTACGGCTACCGATCGATGATCGACGGCCAGCAGCACGTGGCGCTTGTGATGGGCGAGGTCGACGGGCAGCCCGACGTGCTCGTCCGCGTCCACTCCGAGTGCCTCACCGGCGATGTCTTCCACTCGCTTCGCTGCGACTGCGGCGAGCAGCTCGAGCGGGCGATCGCCCAGATCGCCGCCGAGGGCCGGGGCGTCCTGCTCTACCTCTCGCAGGAGGGACGCGGGATCGGCCTGCTCAACAAGCTACGGGCCTACGAGCTCCAGGAGCAGGGGCTCGACACCGTCGACGCCAATCTCGCACTCGGCCTGCCGGTCGACTCGCGCGACTACGGCGTCGGCTACCAGATCCTCGCCGACCTCGGGCTCACGTCCCTGCGCGTGCTCACCAACAACCCGAAGAAGATCCTGGGCCTCGAGGGCTACGGGCTCGTCATCACCGAGCAGCTTCCGATCGAGGCCGAGCCGAACCCGGTGAACGAGCGCTACCTGCGGACGAAGCGCGAGCGGATGGGCCACACGATCCGCCACCAGGGCCTGCGCCTGGACGAGACGTGAGCGACGCGGGCCCCGGGACGCTCACCATCCCCGACGGCTGCCACGCAATCGAGGGGCGGATCTCCGATCAGGACGTGGCCGTCGTCGCGTCCCGGTACAACTCGGAGGTCGTGCAGCGCCTCCTCGACGGAGCGGTTGCGCGGCTCGTCGAGCGCGGCGTCGCGGCCGACCGGATCACCGTCGTGCTCGTCCCCGGGGCATGGGAGCTGCCGCTGGCCTGCCGGCGGCTCGCCGAGGCGGGGAGCCACCAGGCCGTCGTCGCGCTCGGCTGCGTCATCCGCGGCGGCACGCCGCACTTCGAATACGTCTGCACCGAGGCGTCGCGCGGCGTGATCCAGGCGGCCCTCGACACCGGCGTGCCGGTGAGCTTCGGCCTGCTCACGTGCGATACGTGGGAGCAGGCGCTCGATCGGGCGGGCGGCAGGGCGGGCAACAAGGGGGCCGACGCCGCCGACGCAGCGCTCGAGATGGCCGGGCTCCTGCGCGGGCTCCCGCGCGGCAGCCGCCGGTAGCCGGGGAGCGCCGGGTGCGGCTCCTCGTCACGGGCGGGTCGGGATATCTGGGCGGCGAGATCCTGCGCCGGGCTCCCGGGGCCGTGGGGACGGCGTACACCGGGGCCGGGGAGGTGCGGTTGGATGTGCGCGACGCCGGCGCGGTCCGAGCCCTCATCGGGTCGGTGCGGCCAGCCTGCGTGATCCACACGGCGTATGCGCGGAGCGGCGATGCGGCGTGGGACGTCAACGTCTCGGGGGCACGCAACGTCGCCGTCGCAGCGGCCGCAGCGGGCGCGCGCCTCGTCCACCTGTCGACCGATGTGGTCTTCGCCGGCGACGCCGGCAGACCCTATTTGGAGGCCGACTGGCCGCGGCCGGTCACGGCGTACGGCCGCTCCAAGGCCGAGGCCGAGGCGGCTGTGCGGGCGGCGCATCCCGGGGCGACGATCGTGCGGACGTCGCTGATCTACGGCGGCTCGGAGCTCTCGACTCACGAGCGCGCCGTGCTCGACGCCGTCGACGGGACGGCCCCGATGGGGTTCTTCGCCGACGAGGTCCGCTGCCCCGTGCACGTCGGCGACCTCGCACAGGCGGTGCTTGAGCTCTCGCACGTCTCGCTCGCCGGTCCGCTGCACGTCGCCGGCTCCGACGCGGTCTCACGCTACGGGTTCGCCCGGCTCGTGGCGGCGGCGCACGGGCGTGACGAGGGGCTGGTCGAGGCGACGCTCTGCGCGGCGCTTTCAGACCCGCGGCCGCTCGACTGCCGGCTTGACTGCGGCCGGGCACGCTCGCTCCTTCGGACGCCGATGCGGGGCGTCCGCGAGGTGCTTCAGGGGCCGAGCCGCTCGATCAGCCAGCCGGCGTCGGCGCTCGTATAGCGGAAGCGGTCGTGCATCCGGTGGCGGTCGTGCTGCCAGAACTCGTACGTGTCAGGGGCGAGCCGGTACCCGCCCCAATCCGGCGGCCGCGGAACCGCTCCGTCGGGATGCCGCTCCCGGAGCGCTTCGATCGCCGCCTCGAGCTCGGCGCGCGATTCGACCGCCCGGCTCTGCGGTGAGACGGCGGCGCTCAGCCTGCTCCTCGGCGGCCGCGACTCGAAGTACGCGTCGGACTCGGCCTCGGGCAGGCGCTCGACGGCGCCCTCGACCCGGATCTGGCGGCCGGGCCAGTGGAAGAGGAGCGCCGCGAGCGGGTTCTCGGCGAGCTCCACCGCCTTGCGGCTCTGGTAGTTCGTGAAGAAGCGCAGGATCCCGCTCTCGAGCCCCTTCACGAGCACCATCCTCACAGAGGGCCGGCCCCCGGCCGTCGCCGTGGCGAGCGCAGCGAGCGTGGTGTCGACCCCCGCCTCCGTCGCGTCGTAACGCCAGCGCTCGAGCTGGCGGAGCGGGTCAGGGTCGAGGTCGGAGCGCCGGAGCGCGGTCACACGGCCTTCTGGACCCGGCCGCTCTTGAGGCAGCGGGTGCAGACGTAGGCCCGGACCGGAGCGCCGTCCACGAGGATGCGGATCTTCTGGAGATTGACGTCGAAGCGCCGCTTGGTGGCGACCATCGAATGGCTGCGGTTGTTGCCCGTACCGGGCCGCTTGCTGCAGATCACGCACACTCTGGACACGGCGCGAAAGTATAGCCCGGAGCGCCCCGCTCTCCGCCAACCACCAGCCTGCGGGCGGTCCCGGAGGCTCGCCGCCACTCCTCGCCGAACCCGGCCTGCCGCAACCGACCGCTCCCCCAGAGCGTCTGACAGCCGATGGGCCATGCGGAAGCACGCCGAGAGACGGCAGTGGGCGGGGCCGTCACGGTGACGAACGAGGCCGTCGCACACGTCGTCGGTCTCACGGTGCTCGAGTGCTACGGCGTCGTCGGCATGGCCGCCAGCAGCCTGACCCAGGGCGTGGCCCGGCTTCTCACGCGCGACCGGCTGACGCAGGGGGTGAGCGTCCGCCGCAACGGTGCCGGGCTCTCGATCGACCTCTACATCGTCGTCGAGTTCGGCCTGAACCTGGCGGACATCGCAGCAAACGTCCGCTCGAGGGTGCAGTATCAGGTAGAGAAGCTCACGCAGATGCCGGTCAAGTCGCTCCAGATCCACATCCAGGGCGTCAAGCGGACGCCGTGACCGAGGCCCGCCGCATCGCCCTTGCCATGGCGAGGGGTGGCGCGGCCGCGGTCGAGTCGAGCCGCGGCCGCCTGAACGACCTGAACGTCTACCCGGTGCCGGACGGTGACACCGGCACGAACATGGCCGAGACGGCGCGCG
>DATIDU010000101.1:0-14412 GCA_035456145.1 Gaiellales bacterium
TCTGAGACCGAGCAGCTGATCGGCAACCGGATCATCAAGGAGATCCGCGAGCGGCTCGTCTTCCTCGACAACGTCGGCGTCGGCTATCTCACGCTCAACCGCGCGGCCGCGTCGCTCTCGGGCGGCGAGGCGCAGCGGATCCGGCTTGCGACCCAGATCGGCGCGTCGCTCATGGGCGTCCTCTACATCCTCGACGAGCCCTCGATCGGTCTGCACCAGCGCGACAATGCGCGCCTTCTGGCGACGCTCGAGCGGCTGCGCGACCTCGGCAACACGGTGATTGTCGTCGAGCACGACGAGGAGACGATCCGCGCCGCCGACTTCCTGATCGACATGGGGCCGGGCGCCGGCGAGCACGGCGGGATGGTCGTCGCCAGCGGCACGGCCACGCAGGTCGCGCGGGTCAGGCAGTCGATCACGGGGGCGTACCTCTCGGGCCGGCGCGTGATCCCGACCCCAGACCGGCGCATCCACGACGCCGGCTGGTTCCGGATCGAAGGCGCGGCCGAGCACAACCTGAAGGGAATCGACGTCGAGCTGCCCGTCGGCAAGTTCGTCTGCGTCACCGGCGTGAGCGGGTCGGGCAAGTCGACGCTCGTGAACGAGGTCATCTTCAAGTCGCTCGCCAACCACCTGAACCGGGCCCGCACGAAGCCCGGCAAGCACTCGGCCGTGCGCGGCATCGACGTGTTCGACAAGGTGATCGACATCGACCAGTCGCCGATCGGGCGCACGCCACGGTCGAACCCGGCCACCTACACGGGCCTCTTCGACCACATCCGGGCGCTCTACTCGACCTCGCCCGACGCCCGCGCCCGCGGCTACAAGCCGGGCCGGTTCTCGTTCAACGTGAAGGGCGGCCGCTGCGAGACGTGCCGGGGCGACGGCACGATCAAGATCGAGATGCACTTCCTGCCCGACGTCTACATCAACTGCGAGGCGTGCCACGGGCGCCGCTACAACCGCGAGACGCTCGAGGTGAAGTTCAAGGGCAAGTCGATCGCCGACGTGCTCGACATGTCGGTCGAGGAGGCGCTCGAGTTCTTCTCGAAGATCCCGAAGATCCGCCGCCGCCTCCAGACGCTGCACGACGTCGGCCTCGACTACATGCGGCTCGGCCAGCCGGCGACGACCCTCTCCGGCGGCGAGGCCCAGCGCGTGAAGCTGGCGACCGAGCTCTCGAAGGTGGCGACCGGGCGGACGCTCTACATCCTCGACGAGCCGACCACCGGCCTGCACATGTTCGACATCGAGAAGCTGCTCCAGGTGCTCCAGCGGCTGGTCGACGCCGGGAACACCGTCCTCGTGATCGAGCACAACCTCGACGTCGTGAAGCAGGCCGACTGGGTGCTGGACCTGGGGCCCGAGGGCGGCGACGCCGGCGGCGAGATTGTCGCGCAGGGCACACCGGAGGAGGTCGCCGAGTCGCCGGGCAGCCACACGGGCGAGTACCTCCGCCGAGTGCTGCCGGTGTATCAGTCGGAGCGCGAGGCGGAGCGTGCACTCGCCGGCTGACGACCGTCTGCCGAAGATGACGCTGCGGGCGCGGGCCGTCATCCCCGACATGGAGGGCAACGTGCTCCTCGACCGCACGCACGACCCGGCGAAGGAGGGGTTCTACTGGTTTCCCGGGGGCGGCATCGAGCCGGGCGAAACCGCCGAGGAGGCGGTGAAGCGCGAGCTGGTCGAGGAGGCGGCGCTCCAGATCGACGTCCTGAAGCCGCTCTACCTGTCCGAGAACCTGTTCGTGGAGTCGGGCGAGTACCGCCACGAGGTGATCCTGTACTTCCTCGCCGCGGTCCACGCATTCCTCGACACGGCGCCGACCGACCTGCGCGAGCACGAGTGGCATCCGCCGTCTGCGACCCCGCGCCCGCTGCTTCCGCCCGACGTCGCCGAGGCCGTGATCTATGACCTCGAGACCGGCTTCAAGCGTCCGCTCCAGCACTTCGTCTGCGATGAGCGGCCCGTCGATCGGCCCGCGTGACCAAGGGCCTTCGCCGGGCCGGAAAGACGACGAAGGACGCCGAGCGGCGCCGGCTGGCGAAGGCCCGTAGGGCCGAGCGGGCGCCCGAGCCGTCGCGCGCGCCGGCGGGGGCGGCGACGCTCTGGTGCGACGGCGGCTCGCGCGGGAACCCCGGGCCGGCGGCCTGCGGGTTCGTGCTCGAGGACGAAGACGGCCGCCAATTGGCATCCGTGGCAACGGCAATTGGCCAGGCCACCGTCGCCGTGGCCGAGTACCGCGCGCTCGTGGCCGGCCTGCACGCCGTCGCCGACAGTGGCCTCACGGCCGTCGAGGTGCGGACGGACTCCCGGCTCGTGGTCGCGCAGATGACGGGCGAGGCGCCGGTCAAGAGCCGGGCCGTCAAGCCGCTCCACGCCGAGGCGCGCGACCTCGCGATGCGGATCGGCACGGTGGCCTATCGCTGGGTGCCGGCCGACCAGAACGGCGCGGCCGACGCCCTGGTCGCCGCCGTGCTGAACGGTTGAGATCGCAAGCATCGGGGAACGGGGAGCCCGAAGCGACTCAAAGGGAGGTGCCCGGATGACGCTTGGGCTCCTGATCATCCACGTTGTTGCAGGTCTCACGATGGCCGCCCACGGCGGCCAGAAGCTGTTCGGCTGGTTCGAGGGCCCCGGCAGGCGGGGCACGGCCGGGATGATGGACAAGCTCGGCTACCGCGAGCCCGCGATCATGGCGTCGCTGGCCGGTCTGGCCGAGTTCGCCGGCGGTCTGGGCCTGGCGCTCGGGTTCCTGACGCCGCTCGCGGCGATCGCCATCGTCGTCGTCATGCTGAACGCCGCGTACACCGTGCATCTGAAGAACGGCTTCTGGAACACGGCGGGCGGCTGCGAGTACCCGCTCGTGATGAGCGCGATCGCGGTCGGGATCGCCGCGACTGGCCCCGGCGATGCTTCGGCTGACAACGCCCTCGGCTTCATGGGTACGCTCTCGGGCGACGCCTGGGCCGCGGTCGTCATCGTCGTCGCGCTCATCGCCTCGACGCTCACGATGACCATTGGCCGGCATCACGAGCGGATGCCGGGCCACCCGGCGCGCTAGCTCGATCCGCCTCGGAGGGGGCTGGTGTATTCCAGCCCCTCCCCGTGACCTCCCTAGCAGGCGCGCTCGGTCGCGCAGCTGATCGCGGTGAGGGAGCCGCTGGTGTACATCTTCCCCGCGCCCAGCGAGATGCGGTCGAAGAGGTACCGGCTCTTCCCTTCGGCGGGTGCTGCGCCGGAGTCGACAAGCAGATGCCGGATCGTGACCACCTGATCGGGCCACAGCGCGGCATAGACCTGCCACGCGGAGTGGGTGCCGTCAGCGGTATACGTCCCGGCAGTGTCGCCGGCCACGCCGAACGAGCAGCCGGACTTGAACCCGGTGAAGTCTGCTCGCAACCACGTGCCGCCGCTCGACGCGATCGGCTTGTTGCAGAGGCTCGAATCGAGGAACGCCACGTCACCGTTCGAGAAGAACACGTTCATGCGCTCCGACGCGGTGACGGGATTCGACGCCGCGTACTCCCACGAGAGGTTCATCTGATCCTCGACGTTGGTGCGCTTGTTGTTGCTCGCCCGCGAGAACGCCCGGCCGAACGAGCACGCCGGCAAGTTCTGATCCAAGCACCCCGGCGAGTTCGGCGGTAGGACGAGCTTCAGCGCCCGGTGGTTGGCATCGGTCGGCGAATCGTTCGCTGTCGTCACCCAGAAGAGCGTGCTGCCGTTGCTGGTCTCGAATCGCATCTTCTGCCACGGCCCCACCGGCCCTGCAGCAGCCGTCGACGCGAATACCAGCACTCCGAGCACGATTGCCCAGATGGCCCAGAGACGTTTCATTACTACCCCTCCTTGTCCCGACGGGCCCGTAAGGGGGCGAACGTAGACGCTCCGCCGGGCCGCGTCATCGGGGTGCGCGCGGATCTCCTCCGCGTACTTCTCCGTACGGGGCGGCGTTCAGTACGTGTAAAAGCCCGCGCCGGCCTTGCGCCCCAGTCGCCCCGACTCGACCATCCGGACGAGCGACGGCGGCGGGGCGAAGCGGGGCTCCCGGTAGGCCCGCCACAGCGCCTCGGAGGCATGCACATGCACATCGGTCCCGATCAGGTCGATCAGCCTGAGCGGCCCGATCGGCCAGTTGAGACCCGCCGTCATGGCCCCGTCGAGGTCGTCGGCCGAGATCCCGCCCTGCTCGTAGAGCCGCACGCAGTCGTTCAGAAGCGGGATGAGGATGCGGTTCACGACGAAGCCGGGACGGTCGGGGCAGACGACCGGCCGCTTCCCGATCGCCTCGGAGAACTCGCGGACGCGTTCGGCGACCGATGCGGATGTGCTGTCGCCGACGATCACCTCGACGAGCGGCAGGACGGGAGCCGGGTTGAAGAAGTGCATGCCGACGACCCGCTGGGCCGATGCCGTGGCCGCGGCGATCTCGGTGATCGAGAGCGCGGAGGTGTTGGTCGCCAGGATCGCGTCCGGGCGGCAGACGGATTCGAGCCGGGCGAAAAGGTCGCGCTTGGCGTCCGTGTCCTCGACGATCGCCTCGATGACGAGGTCGCAGCCGCCGAACGCGTCGAGGTCGGTCGTCCCCGCCACTCGCGCCAGGGCGCCGTCGCGGTCCTCCGCGGTCATCCGGCCGCGCTCGACGTGGCGTCCGAAGCCCGCGCCGATCCGCGAGAGCCCGGCCTGGACGAGGTCGTTCGAGACCTCGCAGGCGAGCACCTCGTAGCCGTGATGCGCGACGACCTGGGCGATCCCGGCGCCCATGGTGCCGAGCCCGACAACGCCGACGGTGCGGATCCCATGCGTCACGCTTGTGAGCCTATCCGCTTCTCCAGCCACGCGAACGTGGGGACCGTCATTCCCTCGTGGGAGTCCAGGCCCACCTGCCGGTAGCCGAGCCGCTCGAAGAACGCCCGGTTCCGCGGCAGGGCGAGGCGGACACCCAGGCGAACGCGCTCGCGGCCGGTCGCTCCGGCGAGCGCTTCCACCTCGGCCACCAGACGAGCCCCCGGGCCGCGCCCGCGGAAGGCCGGCAGCACCCCGAGCCGGCCGAGGTAGACGTGGTCAGGATGCGTCCGGTGAAAGACGCACGCCACGATCCGGCCCTCCGACTCGCAGGCCAGGATGCCGCCCAGCTCCATGAGGTCGCGGACGGCACGGGCGTCGAGGGAGAGTGCACCCGACGGAGGCTCGAGGACGCCACGGTACTCCCCGAACGCCGCACGCATCACCTGTGCGATCCGGGCCGCCTCGGGGGCATGCGCCGCACGAACGTTCTCACCGGCGGCTGCCACGACTCCTGAGCGTACACTGCGCTGCGATGCCCGAGGCGGTCATCCTCTCGGCGGTGCGGACGCCCGTCGGTCGCTATGGGGGCGCCCTCTCCGGTGTCCGTCCCGACGACCTGGCCGCGCTGGCGATCTCGGCCGCCGTCGAACGGGCAGGCGTTGCGGCGGGCGACGTCGAGGACGTCTACATGGGCTGCGCGAACCAGGCCGGTGAGGACAACCGGAACGTCGCCCGTATGGCGCTGCTCCTGGCCGGGATGCCCGACTCGGTGGGCGGCGTCACCCTGAACCGGCTGTGCGCGTCGGGCCTCGCGGCGATCACCGCGGCCTGCCACGCGATCCGTGCCGGTGACGGCGACCTGTTCGTCGCCGGCGGCGTCGAGTCGATGAGCCGGGCGCCGTTCGTCACGGCGAAGCCGGAGCGGGCGTTCCCGCGTGGCGACCGCACCATGTACGACACCACGCTTGGCTGGCGGTTCCCCAACCCGCGCATGGAGGCGATGTTCCCGCTGGAGTCGATGGGCGAGACCGGTGAGAACGTCGCGGAGCGCTGGTCGGTGAGCCGCGAGGACCAGGACGCCTTTGCGCTTGAGAGCCAGCGCCGCTGGGCGGCCGCCGACGCGGCGGGGCGGTTCGCGGACGAGCTGGTGACCGTCGAGGACGTCGTGCGTGACGAGCACCCTCGTCCAGATACCGACGCGGGGAAGCTGGCGGCGCTCAAGCCCGCGTTCCGCCAGGGCGGGAGCGTGACGGCCGGTAACTCGTCGGGGATCAACGACGGTGCCGCCGGGCTCGTCATCGCGAGCGCCGAGCGGGCCGCCGAGCTCCGGGCCACGCCGCTCGCCCGCTACGTCGCGGGCGGAGTGGCGGGAGTTGACCCCAGGGTGATGGGGGTCGGGCCGATCCCGGCCGCCCGGAAGGCGCTCGGCCGGGCCGGCCTCGATCCCGGAGACCTCGACGTCGTGGAGCTGAACGAGGCGTTCGCGTCGCAGAGCGTGGCCGTCATCCGCGAGCTGGGCCTCGACCCGCAGCGCGTGAACCCGAACGGCGGGGCGATCGCGATCGGCCATCCGCTCGGCATGAGCGGCGCGCGCCTCGTCGTCTCGCTTGTCCATGAGCTGCGCCGCCGAGGCGGCCGCTACGGGATGGCGATGCTGTGCGTGGGGGTCGGGCAGGGCCAGGCGGCGATCTTCGAGGCGGCATGATCGAGGCTGGCGTCCACATCGGCGGCGAGACGCGCCGCGGCGCCGGCAGCGTGCTCGAGCTGGCCGAGCCGGCGACCGACGCACCGCTCGCGACGGTGGCGCTGGCTGCGGAGGCCGACGTTGACGCGGCTGTCGGCGCAGCCCGCACCGCGCTCGGGGGCGACTGGGCCAAGGCCCCGGCGACCGAGCGCGCGCGGCTCCTGCACGCGCTCGCCGACGGCATGCGCGCCGGCAGGGCGGACCTCGCCCGGATCGAGGCGCAGAACGTGGGTAAGGCGATCTCCTCGGTGAAGGCCGAACTGGCGGCCGCGATGGAGACGTTCCGGTTCTACGCGTCGGTCGCGGCCGCGCCGTCTGGTCGTACCGGGACGCTGGGCGGGTCGCTCACGCACTACTCGCTGAAGCAGCCGGTGGGCGTGTGCGCCCAGATCGTCCCCTGGAACTACCCGCTCATGATGGCGGCCTGGAAGCTCGCTCCAGCCCTCGCCGCGGGCTGCACGACCGTCCTCAAGCCCGACCCGCGGACGCCGCTCTCGGCGCTGTGGCTCGCCGAGCTCGCGGCCGAGGTCGGGTTCCCGGCGGGCGTCGTGAACGTCCTGCCGGCGGACGGCCCGGCCGTGGGGAGCCACCTCGTGCGCCACCCCGGCGTCGACAAGGTCGCCTTCACCGGCTCGACCGCCACGGGTGGCGAGATCATGCGCCTCTGTTCCGACCCGATCAAGCGCGTCACCCTGGAGCTGGGCGGAAAGAGCCCGAGCATCGTCTTCGCCGACGCGAACCTCGACGAGGCCATCCCCGCGTCGGTGTGGTCGATCTACTACTCCGCCGGCCAGAGCTGCGAGGCCCGCTCGCGCCTGCTCGTCGAGGCGTCGGTCTACGACGAGGTCGTCTCGCGGTTCGCCGACGCCGCCGGCCGGCTCAGGGTGGGGGATCCGCTCGACGCCGAGACGCACATGGGCTCGCTCATCGACACGGCCCACCGCGAGCGCGTGCACGGCTACGTCGAGCGGGCGGGCGGCGACGGCGCCGAGGTCGTGCTCGGCGGGGCGGTGCCCGACGGCCCCGGTGCGTTTTATCCGCCGACGGTCGTCGCCAACGTCGCCGCCGGTGCCGAGGCGGCGCAGGAGGAGATCTTCGGCCCGGTCGTCACGGTGACGCGCTTCGAGGACGAGGGCGAGGCGGTGGCGATCGCAAACGGCGTCCGCTACGGCCTCATGGCCACGGTGTGGACCGGCGACCCGAACCGCGCGCAGCGGCTCGCGCGCCGCATCGACGCCGGCACGATCGGCCTCAACATGCCGTACAGCGCGTTCCCGGGCGTCGCCTTCGGCGGCTTCAAGCAGTCCGGCTTCGGGCGCGAGCTCTCCGCCGGAGCGATCGAGGACTACCTTGAGGAGAAGTCGGTGATCGTGGCCGCCGGCTCCCGGCCGTCCAACCCGTTCGGCCTGTAGGCTGCCGCCCATGGTCGTCGTGATGGTCACCTACGAGGAGCTGCCCGACCCCGACCGGTACGCCCAGCACGCCGAGCTGTGCAGCAGGGTGCCCGGGGGCGAGTTCCGGCACGGCCCGGTCTTCGGTAGCCCGCTGGGCGAGCCGGCGTTCGCCTACGTCGCCGAGTGGCGCTTCCCCGACATGGACGCGTTCAAGGCGGCGACGCGCACCGCGGAGTTCGCGGCGACCGGCCAGGACGCGGCCGAGATGGGGATCGCCTTTCGGGTGCACTTCTGCGACCTCTCGTGACGGAGCCGACCCATCCCACGCCGCGTGATCCGGCCGAGCTCGGGTTCGAGACGATCGTCTACACGAAGGACCCGCCGCGGGCGACGATCGCGCTCAACCGGCCCGACGTCCTGAACGCGTTCGACTTCCGGATGCTGCGCGAGATCGCCCGGGCCTGCGAGGACGCCTCGTGGGACGACGCTGTGCGCGTTGTCGTCGTGACGGGGACGGGTCGGGCGTTCTGCGTCGGCGCCGACCTGAAGAGCTGGCAGGCCGACTATCTCGGGAACCCGGGGGAGTACTGGAAGTGGTTCGGCGCGTTCAAGGACGCCCACGACCGGCTCCGCGAGATCGGAAAGCCCACCCTCGCGCGCATCAACGGCATCTGCGTCGGCGGCGGCAACGAGCTCCAGATGGCGTGCGACCTGGCGGTGATGGTCGACGACGCGTTCATCCGCCATGTCGGGCCCGAGCACGGCTCCGTGCCGGCGGGTGGCGCGACCCAGTGGCTGCCCCTCATGGTGGGCGACCGCCGCGCGCGCGAGATCCTGATGCTCTGCGAGGAGATCCCCGCGGCGAGGGCTGCCGAGTGGGGGCTCGTGAACCGGGCGGTCCCGGCGGCCGAGCTCGACCGGACGGTCGACGAGCTGGTCGAGTCGCTCGCCCGCAAGCTCCCGCAGACGGTCCGCTACATGAAGCATCAGCTCAACTTCTGGCGCGACCTGGCCTGGCACCAGACCGCCGGCCACGCCCGTGACTGGCTCGCGCTTTCGATGGCAACCGACGAGCCGGCCGAGGCCGTGCGCGCGTTCCTCGAGCGACGCCGGTGACCCAGATGGTTGTTCCCCAATTGCCGCGCGCCTGGACGCTCGGCGGTCTGACATCGGCCACGGTGGCGGCGCTGCGGCTGCGAACCTTCGCCTCGCTGCGTCCTCGGTCGCGGCAATAGGTTCTACTATTGCCGCTCCCTGCGTCCTTGCGACGCTCGGTTCTCGCCGCCCAGGACATCACGGGAATTGGAAAACAACCATCTTGTCCTCGTCGAGCGCGACGCGCCGGTCGCCGTCGTCCGCCTGAACCGCCCGGAGGCCCGAAACGCGCTCTCCGACGCGCTCATGGACGAGCTCGTTGCGGCGCTCACCGAGCTCGACGCCGACGGCGAGATCCGCTGCATCGTCCTCGGCGGCGACGAGCGCGCGTTCGCGGCGGGCGCCGACATCGCCGAGCTGGCGGCGGCGACCGCCGTCGAGCTCTACCAGGCGCCCCGGGTCGCCCGCTGGGACGCGATCCGCAAGCTCTCGACGCCGCTCGTGGCGGCCGTCTCGGGCTGGTGCCTGGGCGGCGGCTGCGAGCTGGCCATGACCTGCGACCTCATCGTCGCCTCCGACACAGCCCGCTTCGGGCAGCCCGAGACGGGCCTCGGGATCATTCCGGGCGCCGGCGGCACCCAGCGGCTGGCTCGGGCCGTGGGGAAGGCGCTCGCGATGGACATGGTGTTGACCGGCCGGGTGCTGACCGCTCACGAGGCGCTCGCCGCGGGCCTCGTCGCCCGCGTCGTGGCGAGGGAGGCGTGGCTCGATGAGGGTGTGCGCGTCGCCCGCGAGATCGCGGCGCGCGCACCGGTCGCCCAGCGGCTGGCGCGCGAGTCCGTCGATCGCGCGTTCGAGACCGGGCTTGACTCCGGCCTCGACTTCGAGCGCAAGGCGCTCTACCTCGCGTTCGCCTCGGAGGACGCCCGCGAGGGGCTGAGCGCGTTCGTCGAGAAGAGGAGGCCCAAGTGGAAGTCGAGGTAGCCCGCGCCGGTGCCGTCCTCACGATCACGCTGAACCGGCCCGATAAGCTGAACGCCTTCGACGACGCAATGCACGCCGGGTTCCGGGATGCGCTGAAGGCGGCCCGCGACCGTGAGGTGCGGGCGGTCGTCCTGACCGGTGCCGGGCGTGGCTTCTGCGTCGGCCAGGACCTCGCGTCGTTCACCGGCGGGCGGGACGTCGGCTCGCTCCTGCGCGACACCTACCACCCGAACATCCGCGCCCTGCGTGGGCTCGAAAAGCCCGTGATCGCCGCTGTGAACGGCGCGGCCGCCGGCGCGGGCCTCTCGCTGGCGATGGCATGCGACCTCAGAATCGCCGCTGACTCCGCGAGCTTCGTGCCGGCGTTCGTCAATGTCGGGCTTGTCCCCGACTCGGGCGGCTCGCACTTCCTGACCCGGATCCTCGGCCCGGCCCGGGCCGCGGAGTGGATGCTCACCGGCCGCCGGCTCGGCGCCGAGGAGGCCCTGGCGTGGGGCCTCGTCTCCGAGGTTGTGCCGGCCGCCGACCTGCCCGCCCGTGCGGCGGAGCAGGCGGCGACCCTTGGCGCAATGGCCACCGGGGCCATCGCGATGCACAAGCGCCTCTTCGACCTTGCCGCGCGAACCACCCTCGACGAACAGCTGGAGCTTGAGGCCCAGATGCAGTCGGCCGCTGCCCGATCGGACGACTTCGCCGAGGGTGTTGCAGCGTTCCGCGAGAAGCGCCCGCCGCGCTTCGGCAGCGGGTAACCGTCGGCTACTTGGCGCCCACCAGCACGGCCTTGGTGCGGCGCATGGCGCGCCTCGTGCTCTTCGGCGCGGGCCGCCCCTCCCAGTCGACGCTCTGCCCGTGCCAGCACGAGAACTGGATGTCGGCGATCAGCCGATCGAGTGCCCGGATGTCTGCGCTATTCATTGTGATTCAGCCCCCTTGTGAATCGTTGCCCTCGCTCTTAATAACGGCAGGGCACCGGTCCGGGTCAAGCTCCTGACGGAAACCTTGACAGAGCGCGAACAATTCCCCGGAAGCGCCCGCTTCGCGGTTCCCGGAAACCCGCACGCCGTTGCGTTTGTCGTAGACTCCGATGATCGTGGCAAACGATACGGACGGGCAGGTTCCGATCTCGCCAACCGAGCTGCGGACATTCCTGATCGCGGATGTGCGCGGCTACACGCGGTTTACGAGGGAGCAGGGCGACGAGGCGGCGTCGGATTTGGCGGCGTCGTTTGCCGAGATCGTCCGCGGCACGGTTCCGGAGTTCGCGGGCGAGCTCCTCGAGTTGCGCGGCGACGAGGCCCTGTGCGTGTTCGGGTCGGCGCGGCAGGCGTTGCGGGCGGCGGTGGAGCTTCAGCGGCGGCTGCGCACGCCGTCGGGCGAGGACGGGAGCGTCTTCCCGGTCGGTGTCGGGGTCGGGTTGGATGCGGGTGAGGCGGTGCCGACCGAGGGCGGCTACCGGGGCGGTGCGCTGAACCTGGCGGCGAGGTTGTGCTCTGTCGCGGCGCCGGGCCAGGTTCTGGCCAGCGAGACCGTTGTCCATCTCTCGCAACGCGTCGACGGAGTGCAGTTCTCGGCAGCGCGAACGCGCCGGTTCAAGGGGATCGAGGCGCCTGTGCGGCTCGTCGAGGTCATCTCGGAGACGCCGCTGCCCGCCGTTCCGGTCGTGCCCGCGCCGAAGCGGCGGTCGTCGACAACCGCATGGATGGTCGCGGCCGTGGCGCTGGCGCTGGCCGCGGTGGCTGCGGTCGGTGCCATCCTCATGAGAGGGAGCGACGAGTCGGTCGGGTTGGCGAGCAACTCGTTCAGCCTGGTCGAGGCGAGCGGGCATGCGAGCGCGCCTCTTGAACTGGATGAGGCGCCGTTCGGGGTGGCGGTCGACGGGAAGGTCGCATGGCTGCCGCGCTACTCGGACGACACGGTCCTGTCGGTGGACACGACCACCGGCGAGCGGCAGTCGATCCAGGTTGGCGACGGGCCGGATGCGGTCGCCGTGGGCGCGGGCAGCGTTTGGGTGGCAAACTCGGGCGACGGTACCGTGTCGGAGGTGGCCGGCGGCAGGGCGGTCGGTGATCCGATCTATGTGGGGAACGGCCCCTCGGGAATCGCAGTCGGAGAGGGAGCCGTCTGGGTCGCGCTCAGCGTCGACGGCGCGGTCGCGAAGATCGACCCGGACACAGGCCGGGTCATCCACACATTCTCGGTCGGGACGAACCCCACGCGAGTCGCGGTCGGGTTTGGCAAGGTATGGGTCACGAACGAGTCTGTCGCGACGGTGACGCCGATCGATCCGGCCACCGATACCGCGGCTACGCCGATCGCGGTCGGCCACGGACCCAACGGCATCACCACCGGAGCCGACGCCGTGTGGGTGACCAACAGCCTGGACGGGACGGTCTCGCGGATCGACCCCCGCACACTCGTGGTGGTCACGTTCCCGACTGGAGGCGACGATCCGCAGGGCGTGGCGGTGGTCGGCGACGCCGTTTGGGTGGCAGCCCGCCGCTCCGCGGAGATCGTCCGGCTCGATGCCAAGACGGGACAGATCAGGCCGAGCCTGGCGGTCGGCGCCCCTCCGCAGGACCTGGCCCTGGTCGGCGACGGCGCGGCGATCACCACCACGACGTCCCGGACGGAGCACCGCGGCGGGACGCTCACCATCGCGGGCGCCGGGCCGCGGTCCAGGATCGCCCCAACGGTCGACCCCGACAGCGGGTATTCGTTTTCCCCCCAACTGTTCGACAAGCTCACGACGACCAACGACGGGCTGGTCAGTTACAAGCGAGCACCCGGGCCGGACGGCGGGACCGTGGTCGCAGATCTGGCACGAACGCTTCCGACGCCCACCGACGGCGGCCGCACCTACACATTCCAGCTGCGACGAGGGATCAGATACTCGACCGGGAGACCCGTCCATGCGAGCGACATCCGCTACGGCCTCGAGCGAGTGTTCTCAGTCAACGCAGCGGACTACCTGAAGTATCGGCCAACTCCGGACCAAGACTTGTTTGGCGCGATCGTCGGCGTACCAAAATGTATAACGTCCCCGAAGTCGTGTGACCTCAGCCGCGGGATCGTGGTGGACGACACGGCGGGGACGATCACGTTTCACCTGCGACACCCGGATCCCGACCTCCTCGCAAAACTCGCGACGCCGCAGGGTGTCGCGGTGCCGCCCGACGTCTCGCGGGACGACTCCGGGCTTCACCCGTTGCCCGCCACGGGCCCGTACATGTTCAGCCGCTACACGCTCAGGCGGTCTGTCCTCGTGCGCAACCCGTATTTCCACGAGTGGTCGGCGGACGCGCAACCCGACGGATATCCCGATCGGATCGTCTGGCGGGCCTTCACGAAGACCAGCCAGGCTGTTTCCGCAGTCGAGCACGGCACCGCTGACTGGCTCTACTTCACGGTTCCCGGTATCAGCACACAGCAGATCCACGAGATCGAAACCAACTACGCCGCCCAGACCCACCCGTTCGCCTATCCCTCCACCCAGTACATCGATGTTGCACCGACGTCGCCGTTGGCGCGTGATCCCCGCGCGCGGCGGGCGATGGCATACGCGATCGACCGCGTGAAGCTGGCCAATCTCGTGAGCATCAGTCGCAGCCTCCCAGAGCGATCGACGTGCCGGCTGACCCCGCCCAACTTCCCCGGATATCGACGCGACTGCTCATACACTTTCGAGCCTACGCGTGCCCAGCAGCTCGCACGCCGCTCGCCGAGCTACGGCAAACCGGTCTCCGTCTTCTCCTACTACAACTCCGCGTCCGGCCGTTACGTCGTCGAGCTTCTGAATACCCTCGGATTTCGCGCGCGGCTCCTGCCGCCAGACGCGAACGGGGATCCAATACGAGTCCCGGATATCCTATTGACGATCTGGGCCGCTGACTATGTAGGCCCCACGGACTTCATCCTTCTGGTTCACCCCGGGCTTATCTCCCCGAGCGAGGTGACCGAGGCCCGGGCAAAGCAGATCGAAGGCCAATATCAGGGCACGGTTGCCTGGGCGGCTGCCGACCGACACGCCACCGATACCGCGCTGGTCGTCCCATTCGGCACAGGCTCCACCCTCGGGTTCACATCCAAACGAGTCGGCAACTACCAATTCGCACCGGCGCCCGGAAACGCGCCCATCATCGACCAGATGTGGGTCCGCTAAGTCTGGTCAGATGGTTTTGAACTGCTCGAACGGCTGCCGGCAGGCGTCGCAGTAGCGTATCGAGCGGCAGGGCGTCGGGCCGAAGAGATTCTCGAGATGCGTCTCGGAGGAGCCGCAGTACGGGCAGCGGAAGGCGGTTGTCTGGAGCTGGACCAGGGCCGGCTCGCCGGCGGCCCGCGGCGCCGGCGGCGCGAACCCGGCCTCGCGCAGCTTGGCGCGCCCGTCGGGCGTGATGCGGTCGGTCG
>DATIDU010000102.1:0-5038 GCA_035456145.1 Gaiellales bacterium
AACGACTTGCGGATCGAGACGATCGCGCAATTGTGGAACGCCCCGGCCACGGGCAGGTCGTAGTCCACGATCTCCGGCACCGACATCCGGACGGCCGGGAGGAAGATCCGCTCGGTCGCCTTTCCGAGCCAGGCGTCCTCGGCAGGCGGCTTGCCGACCACGATCGACGGGTAGATCGCGTCCCGCCGCATCGTCATCGCGGTGAGGTGGAAGACCGGAAACGGCTCCGGCGCCGTGTAGTAGCCGGTGTGGTCGCCGAACGGCCCCTCGTCAGCCAGCTCGCCCTTCGCGATGTAGCCCTCGATCACGATCTCGGCGCGGGCCGGCACCTCCAGGTCGACGGTGCGTGCGCGTACGAGCTCGACCGGCTCGCCGCGCAGGAAGCCGGCCAGCATCAGCTCGTCGATGTGCTTGGGCAGCGGCGCCGAGGCCGTGTAGGCGGTGATCGGGTCGAGCCCAAGCGCGACCGCGACGTCCATCCGCTCGCCCATGCCGCGCCAGTCGGCGGCCGCGTCCTTGTGGATCTGCCAGTGCATGGCGGTCGTCGTGGCGTCGAACTTCTGCACCCGGTACATGCCGACGTTGCGCGTGCCGGTGCGCGGGTCGTTCGTGATGACGGCGGGCAGCGTGATGAACGGGCCGCCGTCGCCCGGCCAGCACGTCATGATCGGCAGCGGATCGATCGAGGGGGGATCGAGCACGACCTCCTGGCAGGGCCCGGACCCGACCACCTTCGGGCGGGAATCGGCGATCGACTTCAGCTTGCCGAGGGCGCGGATCTTGCCGACGAAGCCCTGCGGCGGCGTCATCTCGAGCACGTCCGTGACCTTCGCGCCGAGCTCGTCCAGCCGCTCGACGCCGAGGGCCATGCACATTCGCCGCTCGGTCCCGAACTGGTTGATGAGGAGCGGCATGGACGAGCCGCGGACGTTCGTGAAGAGGAGGGCCGGCCCGCCGGCCTTGGTCACGCGGTCGGTGATCTCGGCGATCTCGAGGTGCGGGTCGACCTCGGCCGTCACCTCGGCCAGCTCGCCGGTTCGGCGCAGGTGGTCGACCCAGTCGCGGAGGTCCGAGAAGGCCATCGGGGCCGCCGAGTCTAACCGCGGCGGTGCGGTACCGTCACAGCGGGTACATCGACGGTGGGAAACCCTCCTGACCAGCCTCCGCCTGGACCGCTCTCCGCCGGTCGCACGGCGGCGCTCGCCGCGAGCCTCGTGGTGCTGCTCGCGGTCGTCTCAGTCGCCGCGCGGTCGGGCGACCACGACCAGGCGGTGCCGGGCGGGTCCCTGCTGGGCACGACGGGGCACCACGCCGTGGTGTGGGTGCTCCTCGTCGTCGGGCCGATCGCCGCGGTGCTCGGGCTCGGCATCTTCCTCTACGCCCAGGTCATGCGCCGGCGGGATACGCCCGAGATGGCGGCCCTCCGGCGGCGCCGCCGGCTCCAGACGCGAATCCTCCTGGCGGCGATCGCCGTGCTCCTGGCGTACTCCTACGCCACCGGCCAGAACCCTCTCCAGGTGCTCGTGAACCTGGTGCACGACCTGTTTGGGAACGTCCACGTGGGCCGGCTCAATCCCTTCAGCAGCCCGCAGGCGCCCGCGACCGGGCACAACCACGTTCATCACGGCGGAGGCGGCGTCAGCCTCGTCGACTGGGTCATCGCCGGGCTCACCTGGCTCCTGATCGTCGCCGGCGTGGCCGTCGCCGTGCGCCGGCTGCGCCGCCGGCCGGAGCCCGAGGCTGTCGCCGTCGCCGAGGCCGACGCAGAGCCGGCGGACACACGGCTGGCGCGGCTGCGATCGGAGCCGGACCCGCGCCGGGCGGTCATCGGCGCCTACGCGCTCATGGACCGGCTGATGACCGACCGTGCGCTCGGCCGGCGGCGGTCGGAGGCTCCGCTCGAGTACCTTGGCCGCATGACCGGCGCCGGCTACGCGCGCATAACGGCCCTCGGCCGGCTCACGCGGCTCTACGCCCGTGCCCGGTTCAGCACGCACCCCGTCGACGCCGACATGCAGGCCGAGGCCGTCGACGCCGTGGAGGCGATCGCGGCGGAGGGCGGCGAATGACGGCCACGAGCGCGGTGCTCCTCGCTGCCGGCGCGGTGGCCGCGCTCGCCCTCCTGCCGCCAGTGTCGCGGCCGCCCCGCCGGAGGCGGGCGCGCCCGGCGGAGCGGCCCCGCCCGAAGGGATTGAGCGCGATGGAGCGCCAGGTCGGGATGGCCCGCGGCAGCGCCGGCGACGTGCACGACCGGCTCGCGCCGCTCCTGCGCGACATCGCCCGCGACCGGTTGGCGACCGCCGGGATCGACCTCGACCGCGATCCCGAGATCGCAGCCGAGGCGCTCGGAGCAGAGACGTGGGAGCTCGTGCGGCCCGACCGGCCGCCGCCGCCCGACCGCCACGGCCCCGGCGCGTCGCCGGCGGGCATCCGCGCCGCCGTGACGCGGCTCGAAGAGATCGGGACGGGCCGGTGAGCCAGATCGGCATCGAGAGCGTGTCCACCCGCTCCGCCGCCGTGCTCGACGAGGTCGAACGGGCGGTCGTCGGCAAGCGCCCCGAGCTCGAGCTCGTCCTGCTCGCGATCCTCGCCGACGGCCACGTGCTGGTCGAGGACTACCCGGGCCTGGCGAAGACGCTCGTCGCCCGGTCGTTCGCTCAGGTGCTCGACCTCGGCTTCGCCCGGATCCAGTTCACGCCCGACCTCCTGCCCGCGGACGTCACCGGCTCGTCCGTCTACCGCCAGGCCGACGCCGAGTTCGAGTTCCGGCCCGGGCCGGTGTTCACGAACCTGCTCCTCGCCGACGAGATCAACCGCGCCCCGCCCAAGACGCAGTCGGCGCTCCTCGAGGCGATGGCCGAGCGGCAGGTGACGATCGAGGGCGAGACTCACGTGCTCGAGCCGCCGTTCCTCGTCATCGCCACCCAGAACCCGATCGAGTACGAGGGCACCTACCCGCTTCCGGAGGCGCAGCTCGACCGCTTCCTGATCAGGGCCCGGATCGGCTACCCGGCCCGCGATGACGAGTGGCAGGTGCTCGAGCGGCGGCGTGAGCGGATGACCGACGAGGTCGTCCTCGCACCGGTGTGCGGGCACGAGGAGCTCCTGGCGATGCAGCGCGCCATCGAGACGGTCCACGTCGGCCAATCGGTCGGCCTCTACATGGTCGACCTCGTTGCGGCGACGCGCGAGCACCCGCAGGTGCAGGTGGGCGCAAGCCCGCGCGGCTCGCTGGCGCTGCTCAAGCTGGCGCGCTGCCGGGCGGCCTTCGACGGCCGCGACTTCGTCTCGCCCGACGACGTGAAGGCGGTCGCCGTCCCGGCGCTCGGCCACCGGCTGACGCTGCGGCCGGAGCTCTGGGTGCAGCGCATCTCGGGCGACGACGTCGTGCGTGACTGCCTCGCCCGGGTGCCGGCGCCGGCACCGCAGGCGGACGCCGTCGCCGAGCCGTGACGCCGTCGCCGACGACCCGGCTTCGCGCGTACCCGGCCATCTGCGCGGCGCTGCTCCTGGCCGCGATCGGCCTGCACCGCCCCGAGCTCGTGGCGGTCGCGGCGCCGTTCGGGCTCATCGCGGCGGTCGGCGTGGCGCGCTCGGCGCCGCCGGAGGTGACGGCGCGGCTTGTCTCTGGCGAGCTCCGCGCCGTCGAGGGCGACCGCGTGACCGCCGGCGTCGAGCTCTCCGCTGTCCGGCCCTGGCAGGTGGACGTCGCGCTCGGTGTCACGGAGGGGCTGACGCCGGTCGACGGCCCTCCGCGCCGGGCCGTCCGCCCCGGTCGCGAGCCCGGCGCGGTGGAGTTCGAGCTGGCGTGTGACCGCTGGGGCGGCTTCGTCCTCCCGGCCCGGATCCGCGTGCACGAGCCGTTCGGGCTGCGCGAGTGGAACGCGAACGTGGTCCCGCCGCTCCAGGTGAGGGTGCACCCCCGGGTCGAGCCGCTGCGCACCCCGCCGCGGCCCGTGCGCACGCAGGCCTCCGTCGGCTCGGACACGAGCCGGGCGGCCGGCGAGGGACTGGAGTTCGCGGACCTGCGCCCATACCGCGAGGGTGACCGGCTGCGGCGCGTGAACTGGCGGGTGAGCGCACGCCGCGGGACGCTGCATACGAACCTCCACCACCCGGAGCGAAACGCGGACGTCGTGCTCTTCCTCGACTCCTTCGCGGAGTCGCCGGTGTCACTCGACCTCGCGGTCCGCGCCGCTTCGGCGCTGGCGACCGCCTACCTGGCGGGACGCGACCGGGTCGGCGTCGTCGGGTTCGGCGGCGTCCTGCGCTGGGTGCTGCCGTCGACCGGCCGCGCCCAGACCTTCCGCGTGCTCGACTCGCTGATCGATACCGAGGTGGTGACGAGCTACGCCTGGCGCGACGTCGAGGTGATCCCGACGCGCACCCTCCCGCCGGGCGCGCTCGTCCTCGCGCTGACGCCGCTGGCCGACGACCGGGCGCTCGCGGCGCTCGCGGCGCTCAGGGCCCGCGGGTTCGACCTCGCCGTCGTGGACGTCTCGGCGACCGGCAGGACGCCGGCCTCCTCCGGCGAGCTCGGCGAGCTCGCCCACCGGCTGTGGGTGTTGCGGCACGAGGGGCTGCGGGCGCGGTACCGCCGGCTCGGGGTGCCGGTCGTGGAGTGGGACGGCCTGACGCCGCTCGCCGGCGCGCTGGCCGAGCTACGGGAGGCGCGGCGATACGCGCGAACCATCCGCAGCTGATCGTGCTGGCCGCCGCCTTCGCGGCCGCGCTGGCGGTCGCGCTGGCCGGCGGGGCCGAGCGCCGCGAGGCGCTGCGCTTCGCGACCGCCGCGGGGGCGCTGGCGACCCGGGGGGTGGGGGCGCGCGCCTCGCTCGCGAGCCGGGCGGAGGTCGAGCGGCTGCTGGCGGCGACCTAGCCCGCGCGGTACGGCGCGAGCACCGCGCGGACCCGCGCTGTGAGCCAGTCGGCGAGCGTCCCCTCGCGCGTGATGGCCCAGGTGATCAGCGCGCCGTTGTAGGCGGTCTGCACCGCGTCGGCGAGCGCCGCCGCGTCGGTGCCCGGTCGCAGCTCCCCG
>DATIDU010000103.1:0-6585 GCA_035456145.1 Gaiellales bacterium
CGCGGTAGGTGTGGAGGGCGTCGTAGAACTTGCCGCCGCTGGCCAGCCGGTGGCCGTCGGAGCGCGGCTCGAGGACGCGGGCGACGACGCCGCGCAGGCGGCTTGAGAAGAGCAGGGCGAGCGTGCCCGCCGCGGCGACCCCGAACGTCACCTCGGCCGCGATCACCCCCGGCCGCCGCGCGGAGCCGCCGCCGACGGCCACGGCCGCGACGGCCAGGACGACGAGCGAGACGAGCCCCACCAGGCGGTCGATCAGGACCGAGGCGACCGCCTCGGGCGCATCCCGCGTGCGCCGGCCGAGCTCGACGGCCCGGACCGCGTCGCCGCCGATCGCCGCCGGCAGGAACTGACCCGCGAAGAGCGCGACGAAGTAGGTGCGCGTGAGCCAGCCGATCGGGGCATCGATGCCCTTCGCCGAGAGCAGAAGCCGCCAGCGCAGCGCCATGAGCGGCACCGTGGCGATGCTGACCACGACGGCCGGGATGAACCACTTGAGCTGCGTGTGGCTGAGCTCGTGCAGGACGCGGTGGATGCCGGCCCAGTGCAGGATGGCCGCGAGCAGGACCACCGAGACGAGCGCCTCGAGCGCGACGCGCGTCCGCCTGCTCACCGCCCCACGTCCGCATAGGCCGCGTGCACCTTTCGCACCGCGGCGATCGCGTCCTCGACGTCGGCCTCGGAATGGGCTGCCGCGAGCGGCAGCGAGAGCACCTCGGCGCCGGCGCGCTCGGTCTCGGGCAGCGGCACCGGATCGAGGTGGTCGCGATACCAAGTGAGATTGTGCACGGGCAGGAAGTGCAGGCCCGTGGCGATGTTCTCGGCCATGAGCGCGGCGGCGTAGGTGTCGCGGTCGGCGCCGGCGAGCGCCGGGTCGATCCGGACCACGTACAGGTGGTGCGCGTGGACGCCGTAGCCGGGCCGGCCGATCGGCTCGATTCCCGCGAGCGGGGCGAGGCCGGCGTCGTAGCGCTCGACGAGATCGGCCCGGTGAGCGCGGAGTTCGTCGATCCGGCCGATCTTGGGCAGCGCCGCAGCCGCCTGGAGGTCGGCCAGGTTGGCCTTCCAGCCGGGCTCGACGACGTCGTAGTGGCCGAGGGTGCGGGTCTGCGCGCGCCGCCACGGATCGCGCGTGATTCCGTGGGCGCGCAGGAGCCGCAGGCGCTTCGCCATCTCGGCCGAGTCGGTCGTGACGATGCCGCCCTCGCCGCCGGCGAGGCTCTTCGTGGCGTAGAGCGAGAAGCACGTGAGGTCGCCGATCGCTCCGACCTTGCGACCGCGGACGGTCGCCTCCACGGCGTGCGCTGCGTCCTCGACGACGGCGATCCCGCGCCCGCGCACGGCCCCTTCGATCGCGTCCATGTCGCACGGCCCGCCGGCGAAGTGCACCGGTACCACCGCCCGGGTGCGGGGGGTGATCGCGGCCTCGACGTACGCCGGGTCGATGTTCAGCGTGTCGGGGTCGATGTCTGCGAAGCGGGGCGTCGCCCCGGTGTGGAGGATCGCGTTCACCGTCGCCGGCCAGGTGAAGGAGCTCGTGATGACCTCGTCGCCCGAGCCGACGCCCGAGACTCGTAGCGCGAGGTGCAGCGCATCCGTGCACGACGACGTGGCGATCGCCTGGGCGGCGCCGGCGTAGTCGGCGAAGCGCTCCTCCAGCTCGGCGACCCGGGGGCCCGATGTGAGCCAGCCCGACTCGAGCGTCTCGACCACCGAGTCGATCTCCGCCCGGCCGATGATCGGCGGCGAGAACTCGAGCAGCGTCCGGCGCACGGGCGTTCCCCCGTCGATCGCCAGCGGCTCGGATGTGCGGGCGCGGCTCATGTGACCTCGAAGCGGACGGCGGCCGCGGCGGCGGCCGCCCGGGCGAGCGCCTCCTCTCGGGTTGCGCCGCCGGCGAGCACGTACCCGGCCCTGTCGGTGGCGATGCGGATCGGGCCGTACACGTGTCCCGGTGCATCGTAGAAGGAGGCCTCCGGCGGCCCCGCCGCCTGCACAAGCCGGCCCTCCGGGGCCTCAAGGAACTCGATGACCCCGGCTCCGGAGGGCTCGGGGGTCACCTGGGCGGCGTTCACAGCGCGGCCCAGCGCCGCGAGCACGGCGGCCCGGGCCAGGTCGACGCCGGTCGTGAGCTTGACGAGCTCGGAGTCGTGCCCGCCTCCGAGCCTCGCCGCGACCTCGACGATGCGGGGCCCGTCCGGGCCGAGGATGACCTGGACGTACCACGGGCCGGCTCCGATGCCGAGCGCCTCGACCGCCCGGATCGCGGCGGCGGCCGCGGGCGCCGGATCGGCGGCCGCCGGGTAGACGTGGCGGCGGGCGACACCCGGGGCGCCCTCGAAATGGACGCGGTCGGTGACCGCGGCGACGACCGCGCTGCCCTCCGCCGTGAAGCCGTTCACGGTCACCTCCGGTCCGGGCACGAACTCCTCGAAGAGCGCGCGTCCGCTTCGGGACTCGGCGGTCGCCCGCCGCGCGGCCTCGGCCAGCCGGGAGGCGTCGGGCAGGATCGACATCGCCCGCTGACCCTGCCGGTCGGGGGCCTTCACGACGCATGGATAGGCGGGCGGCTCCGCGGTCGACCACGCCGGCTGCGCGACGCCGGCCGCATCGAGCGCCCGGCGCTGGGCGATCTTGTCGGTTGCCACCGCCGCCGCCTCCGGCGAGATGGGGTGCGGGAGGCCGAGGTCGCGCGCCACCTCGGCAGCGATGCGGACCGGCCAGTCCGTGCCCGGGGCGATCAGGCCGGCGGCGCCGGCCGCGGCGGCACGCACGCCTTCAGCGTCCTCGCTCGACACCGGGACATCGCCGACGCCGGGCTCGGAGTCGCAGACCAGGGTGCGGACGCCGAGCGCGTGCGCGGCGTCGATGGCATGACGCTGCGCCGGCCCGCCACCGAGCACGACGAGCGTGGCGGCCTCAGTCACACGACGGTCTGAGCCGTCTCCTCGGTGGCCATGACCGATTGCCACCAGTCCGGATTGTCCCGGTACCAGCGGACGGTGCGCTCGAGGCCGTCGGCGAACGGGATGCTCGACCTCCACCCGAGCAGCCGGAGCGCCCTGTCGGTCGAGCCGATGTGCCGGTCGACCTGACCCGGCCGGTCGTTCACGTGCTGCTTCAGCGAAGCCGGCTTGCCGAGGATCGCCAGGATGGCGTCGGCGATCTCCTCGACCGACTCGTCGACGCCGGTCGCGACGTTGATGGTCTCGCCGACGATCCCGTCGAGCGGCACCTCGCATGCGGCCGTGATCGCCTCGGCGGTGTCGAAGACGTGGAGCCAGTCGCGGCTTGCGAGCCCATCGCCGTGGATCGTGAGCGGGCGGTCGGTCAGCGCCTGGATGATGAAGCGTGGGATGACCTTCTCGGGATGCTGGAAGGGCCCGTAGTTGTTGAACGGCCGGATGATGGTGATGGGCAGGCCGTAGGTGCAGCAGTACGAGTACGCCAGCCGGTCGCCGCCCGCCTTCGTGCCGGCGTACGGCGAGCGCGGGTTGAGCGGGTGCTCCTCGGTCATCGGGTCGCTCTCGGCGGTGCCGTACACCTCGGACGACGAGATGAGGATGAAGCGCTCGACCGGCCGCTCGCGGATCGCGTCGAGCAGGACCTGCGTGCCGACGACGTTCGTGGTCACGAACTCGCCGCCGCCCTGCTCGATCGACTTCGACACGTGCGACTCGGCGGCCGCGTTCACGATCACGTCGACGCCCTCGAGCGCCGACGTCACGTCGCCCAGGTCGCGGATGTCGCCGTGGATGAACCGCAGGCGGTCGTGCTCGAGGACGTCGGCCAGGTTCGCCAGGTTGCCGGCGTAGGTCAGCGCGTCCATCGTGACGACCTCATGGTCCGTCTCCTGGAGCAGGTAGCGGATCATGTTCGAGGAGATGAACCCGGCGCCGCCGGTGACAAGGATTCGCTTCATCTTCAGAGCTCTCGTTCGATGGTGTACCCCGGACCCTGCTCGAGGAGGCGCTGGATCCGGCCGAGCTGCTCCCCCACGATCGCCATCAGCGCGCCGAGAAGGCCCAGCAGGATGAGCACCGCCGCTCCGAGGAGGGCGAGGCCGGGCGGGCTGCCGTGCCGGATCCAGTCAACCAGACCCCACACGCCGACGCCGGCGCCAAGAAGGATACCGAGAACGGCCACGGTCAGCCCCACCCGCTGCGACAGTCCGGGCCAGAACCCGCTGATCACCTGGAGGCCCATCTTGACGAGCGCGAGCGGCCGGTAGCGGCTCCTATCCTCGCGGGCCCGGTGCTGGAGGTCGACCTCGACCACCCGCACGCCCGTGGAGCAGACGATGGCCTTCGTGAATTTCTGGCGGCCGATGCGGTGCATCACCGGGTCGAGCGCCTCGCGCCGGTAGGCGTTGAAGGCGCACCCGAAGTCCGACAGGTCAACGCCCGTGAGCCGGGCCAGCATCCGGTTGATCGCGGCCGACGGCAGGCGGCGCAGAAATGGGTCAGATCGCCCTTTCCGCCGGCCCGACGCGACGTCGGCGCCGGCGTCGACCGCCGCCACCAGGCGGGGGATGTCGGAGGGTGCGTTCTGGAGGTCGCCGTCCATCGTCACGACGACCCGCCCGCGGGCGCGCGAGATGCCGGCGTGCATCGCCGGGTGCTGGCCGTAGTTGCGGTCGAACGAGAGCACGCGCAGGCGCGCGTCGGCCTCGTGCAGGCGCGCCAGCCGCTCGAACGTCGCGTCGGTCGAGCCGTCGTCGACGAAGATCACCTCGCCCGGCAGACCGGCCCCGTCGAGTGACGCGACGATGCCGCGGAAGAGCGGCTCGACGGTCGCCTCCTCGTCCAGCACGGGGACGACGACGCTCACGTCCGGGGCGGCGGCGGCCATCCGGCAAGCGTACCGGCGGCCATGGACGCCCGCGTTGGCCGATAATCCGGCGCCGATGGTCAGTCGTGCCCGGGTGCGTGCTCTTGCGGCCGAGTGGTGGCCCGGGCTCTTGGGCGGCGCGGCCGTGGTCGGATACGGGATCCTCGTCGTCGGGTTCGGGCTCGATTTCCGGCCGCTGCACCACGACGAGGCGGTCACGCTCCACGTCGCCGGGCAGCCGAGCGCGGGCGACGTCCTCCACGTCGCGATCTCGGACCGGCACGGGCCGCCGCTGCACTACCTGATCGTGCATGCGACGCTCGCGTGGCGGCACGACATCCTCGGGCTGCGCCTGCCGTCGGCCGTCTTCGGCATCCTGGCGGTGGCGCTCGCCTACGGCTGCGGCCGCGAGCTCCTCGGCCGGGCCGGCGGGGCGGTCGTCGCCGTCGTGACCGCGGTCACGCCGATCACGATCCATCTGGCCCAGTTCGCGCGCGGCTACACGGCGATGATCGCCTGCGCGTACGGGAGCCTGTGGCTCATGCTGATCCTGGTGCGCACCGGCCGGGTGCGCTGGGCGGTGCCGTACGCGCTCGCGGCGCTCCTGCTCGTGTCCTCGCACCCGTTCGGCCTCTTCGCGCTCGCGTCGGAGCTCGTGCTCCTGGCGGTGCTGGGTGGCCATGCGCTCCTCACCCGCCGCCGCGGCGACCGGCGGGCGCTCGCGGCGATGGGGATCGGGCTCGTGCTGGCGGCCGGTGCGTTCGTGTGGCTCCGCCACCTCTACGCGCCGCTTCAGACGAAATACGGGGTGGGGAAGGGGCAGGCGGTCGTGAGTCTCACGTCGCGGTCGTTCTGGAGCGATCTCGCCTCGCACGTCACGGGCTCGTCCGTGCCCGCGTTCTGGTTCGTCGTCGGCGCGGCGGTCGTGGCCGGCGTCGTCCTCCTCGCGCTCCGCGACCGGCGGGCCGCGATCGTCGCGGCCGTCTGGCTCGTGCTGCCGCTCGCGCTGCTCCAGATCCTCACCGCGTCGTCCGAGGACTTCGCGCCCGAACGGCACCTCTCGTTCATGCTCCCCGGGTACGCGATCGCGCTGGCGGGCCTGGCGCTCGAGCTGGGCCGGCTGCCCGGCCGCCGCCGGATCGCCGGTGCGGTCGTGCTCGCGCTGCTCCTGACACCGCTTGTGGTCTCGGGCCGAAACGACCTCTCGAACTTCAACGCCGACCTGCGCGACGCGAGCCTGGGGCTCGCCGCCGATTTCGGGCCTCGCGACGTCCTTCTCACCACGGCCGGCATCCACGGCCCGCTCGAAGACCCCCGCCTCCTCGGCGCGTACGCGGCGCTCGCGGCGCCCGACTCGACGCCGCTTGCGGCCTGGAAGACGGTCGATGCGGCCAGCCGCTGCGGGCTCATCCGGCGGCTCGGCCAGCAGCAGTATCCCCAGCGGGTTTGGCTCCTCGCGGCGACGCGAAACCCGCTCGAGGTCGCGCAGGCGCTCGACAACATCGGGGCGACGACGTCGATCTACGGCAACTTCGTGCTCGCGGCGGCCGAGCCGCGCTACACGCGCACCCGCAGCGTCCTCTACCTCGGAACGCGGCTCTGGCGCCAGGTCGCCGCCCTCGAGCCGGGCGTGCGCGACTTCCGCCGCATGGCGCGGCTCTACCGCTTCGCCGCCCACCTCGATTCGGCGCAGCTCTGCCCGCAGTCGTGAGCTCGCAGGTGTGAAACACCGGTGCCAGGCGCCGGTGTTTCACGGCC
>DATIDU010000104.1:0-42733 GCA_035456145.1 Gaiellales bacterium
CGCACGCACGCGCGACGCGCACGCGGCGCGCCTGCTCGACGAGGACGGGCGCGGGCTTGTCCTTCACCACGACCAGACCGCCGTGCCCCACGACGAGCTCCGCACCGGTTCGGGCACGCCGTTTCTGCGCTACTCGGCATACGCCCGCGCCGCACGGCGGCGGATGGCCGAGCACCGGCCGGCTGACATCGACCTGCGCGGACGGCTCGTGAAGACGGCGCGCGCGGAGATCCCGGAACCGAAGGACATCCGCGTGCGCGTGAGTGCGGCGAACGACCTGGAGGGTGGCGAGAGGGCTGCCCGGGCCCGCCTGGACACCTGGGTGGCCGGTGGGCTCTCGGCCTACGGCGGGCGCCGCGACGAGATCGCCGACCCCGATGCCACCTCCAGGATCTCGGCCGCGATGAAGCTCGGCATGCTCTCGCCGCGCCGGGTCGCGGCGGCCGCCGTCGAGGCGGACTCGGACGCGTGGCTCTCCGAGCTCCTGTGGCGCGACTGGTTCAAGTATGTGCTGCACCACAACCCCGACCTGGCCGACCGCACGCTCGAGCCGAGCCTCGAGCGGCTCGAGTGGTCCGACGACGATCCGGCATTCAAAGCCTGGACGCGCGGCGAGACCGGATTCGGGCTGGTCGACGCAGGCATGCGCCAGCTCGCCCAGACCGGCGAGCAGCCGAACCGCGTGCGGATGGTGTGCGCGAGCTTCCTGACGAAGGACCTGCACGTCGACTGGCGCCGCGGCGAGCGCTGGTACCGCGAGCACCTGGTCGACGGCGACCTCTCGGCGAACGCCGGGAACTGGCAGTGGGTCGCCGGCACCGGGATCGACGCCGCGCCGTGGTTTCGGGTGATGAGCCCGATCGTGCAGGAGAAGCGGTTCGACCCGGACGGGACCTACGTCGAGCGCTGGGCGCCCGACCGGCCGGCGCGGATCGTCGACCACGCCGTCGAGCGCGAGCGAGCGCTCGACCGCTACCGCCGCGCGCGGGCGGCGCGGAATCAATCGCCTACGCCGCGCTGAGCCGGTCGAGCTCCTCGGGGGCGAGCTCGAGCACTGCCATCGGCAGGAGCTCGGCGAGCTGCTCCGGCGTCCGGGCGCTCGCGATCGGTGCCGTCACGCCCGGCTGGGCGCGAAGCCAGGCGAGCGCGACCGCCGCGACCGTCGTTGAGTGGGCGGCGGCGGCCTCGTCGAGCGCCGCGAGCACGTGCGCGGCCCGGTCGAGGTGCTTGCGCGCCGACCCCGCCCGGGCGCTCTCAACCTCGGGGCCGTCCGGCCGGTACTTCCCGGTGAGAAAGCCAGATGCGAGGGCGTAGTAGGGCATGCAGGCCAGCCCTTCGGCGATCGACAGCTTCTGGAGCTCGCCCTCGTACTCCGAGCGGCTCACCAGGTTGTACTCCGGCTGGAGGCCGACGTAGCGGACGAGGCCCTCGCGGTCGCTCACCCGCAGCGCCTCGGCCAGGCGCGGAGCCGAGTAGTTCGACGCCGCGACATGGAGCACCTTGCCGGCCCTGACCAGCGCGTCGAACGCCGCCATCGTCTCCTCGAGGGGCGTCTCGGGGTCGTCGGCGTGGGCGTAGTAGAGGTCGATGCGGTCGGTGCCGAGCCGCTCGAGCGACTCGTCGGCGCCGGTGCGGATCGTCTCCGCCGCGAGGCCGCGCATGCCCTGGGCGCGGCCGACCTTGGTCGCGATCACGAGCTCGTCACGGTTCCGGCGCGCGGCCATCCAGCGGCCGATGATCTGCTCCGACATCCCGCGCGGATTGCCCTCGACCCAGTTGCCGTAGCCGTCGGCTGTGTCGACGAAGTTACCGCCCGCGGCCGTGTAGGCGTCGAGCACCGCCATCGACTCCTCCTCGTCCGCGGTCCAGCCGAAGACGTTGCCGCCCAGACAGAGCGGCGAGACGGCGATGCCGGTGGAGCCAAGCGGGACGGTGGGCAGCACGGAGGCCTCCTTCACGGGTCGTCGAACGCGGCGGTCGAGAGGTCAACGGCGCTCGATCCGCCGTCGACAGGGAGGACCGCGCCGGTGATTCCCGACGCGGCGGGCGACGCCAGGAAGACGCAGGCCGCCGCGACCTCCTCGGCGGTCACCGGCCGGCGAAGCGGGACGTGAGCGGAGCAGAGGGCGTAGGCGCCCTCCCGGTCGGTGCCGCGGCGGGCGCCGAGCCGGTCCATGCTCGCGTCGCCGATCGGCGTCCGCGTCCACGCGGGGCAGACGGCGTTCACCCGGACGCCGCGAGGGCCGTAGTCGCGCGCCAGGGACCGCGTGAGGCCGATCAGGGCGTGCTTTGCCGCGGTGTAGCCCGCGTCGTTGGGGATGGCGAAGAGGCCCGAGACCGACGACACCACGACGATCGCGCCCGAGCGCTCGACGATCGCAGGCAGTGCGGCCCGGGCCAGGACGAAGCAGCTCGTCAGATTCGACCGCATAACCGCGTCCCACATGCCGTCGTCGATGTCCAGCACGGCGGCCGAGCCCTCGCCGCCGGCGTTGGCGACGAGCACGTCGAGGCCGCCGAAGGCGGCGGTGGTCTCCGCCACGGCTCGTTCGGCATCCTCGGCGACGGCCGAGTCGCCGATGCACGCCAGCCCGCCGATGCCGGCAGCCGCCTGCTCGACCGGCTCGCGCCGCCGGCCCATCACCGCGACCCGTGCGCCCGCGGCGGCGAGGCTGCGGGCCGTGGCCGCACCGATCCCGCTTCCGCCGCCGCTCACAAGCGCCACCGTCCCGTGCACCGGCCGATTGTCGCCGCTTCGGCCGCACGGCCGCGCCGCTTCGTATCCTTCGCGGGCAGTGTCCGGCCTCCCGCTCCCTGCGGTGCTCGCCGTCTTCGGCGTGGCGGCGCTCGCAGTCTGGTTCGCCGGGATCAGGCTCTCGGACACGACGGACGTGCTCGCCACCCGCCTCGGGCTCGGGGAGGCGCTCGGCGGCCTCATCCTCCTCGCGATCGCAACCAATCTGCCCGAGATCGCGATCACCGTCAGCGCGGCCTTCGCCAACAACCTCGGAATCGCCATCGGCAACATCCTCGGTGGCATCGCGATCCAGACCGTCGTCCTGGCGGTGATGGACGCCCTCGGCCTGGGCCGCGACGACGGCCTGACGTACCGCTCCGCATCGCTCTCGCTCGTGCTTGAGGCCATGGTCGTGATCGCGGTCCTGGTCATCGCGGTGATGGGGGCACAGCTGCCGCTCGGGATCGCGAACGGCAGGCTCGAGCCCGCGGCGGTCTTCATCGTCGCCGCGTGGATCGCCGGTCTGTGGCTGGTCGACCGGGCCCGCCGCGGGCTGCCGTGGCACGAGCTCGGAAACCCACCGGACGGCCAGGAGAAGCGCCGCGGGCACGCGCGCGAGAAGAGGGCCGAGCGGACCTATCGACGGCTCGGGACCCGCGCGGCGGTCGCCGTGTTTGCGGCCGCCGCGCTCGTCACGCTGGTCGCGGGTGTCGCGCTCGAGCAGAGCGGCGAGGTCATCGCGGGGCGCGCAGGGATGAGCGGGGTCGTGTTCGGTGCGACGATCCTGGCGGCCGCGACCGCGCTTCCCGAGGTGTCGACCGGACTCTCCTCGATCAAGCTCGGCGACTACCAGCTGGCCGTAAGCGACATCTTCGGCGGAAACGCGTTCCTCCCCGTCCTGTTCCTGCCCGCCGGGCTGATCTCCGGGCACGCCGTCCTGCCGCAGGCCCAGCCGACCGACATCTACCTGACGGGGCTCGGTGCGCTCCTGACGGTGGTCTACGTGGTCGGCCTGATCTTCCGGCCACGGCGCCAGCTCTGGGTGATGGGCGCGGACTCCTGGGCGGTGGTCGTCCTGTACGCGCTCGGAGTGGCCGGACTGGCCGCGATCTCCCGCGGCTGAGGCTCAGACGTCGTCCGGCTGGTCGGACATCGCGGCTTGGCGGTCGGCACCGGCGAGCCAGGCCTCCAGCTCGGCGGCCGGAAGCGGCCGGCTGATGAAGTAGCCCTGGGCGACGTCGCAGCCGAGCCGCGCGAGCCGCTCCCACGTGTCGGCGCGCTCGACGCCCTCGGCGACCGTGGTGAGGCCCGGCTTGCGCGCCAGGGCGACGGTGGCCTCGACGATGCTGGTGTCGGTCTGGCTGCCCGTAAGGCCGTTCACGAACGAGCGGTCGATCTTGAGCTCGTCGACCGGCAGCTGCTGGAGGTAGGACAGCGACGAGTATCCGGTGCCAAAGTCGTCGAGCGAGATCCGCACGCCCATGTCGTGCAGGCGGGCCAGCACGTCGATGGCCCGGCTCGGGTCGAGGACGAGCATCGTCTCGGTGATTTCGAGCCTCAGGGAGCCCGCCTCGAGGCCGACTCGGTCGAGCTCGGCCGCCACCGAGCCGGGGAGGTCCGGATCGACAAGGTCGCGCACCGACAAGTTGACAGCCACGCAGAGCTCGATCCCGCGATCCCGCCACTCGCGGCACTGGGACAGGGCGATCCGCAGCACGCGACGCGTCAGCGGACGGATGAGGCCGGTGTGCTCGGCGAGGTGGACGAAGTCGTTCCGGGGCGATTATCCCTCGCTCGGGGTGCTGCCAGCGCACGAGCGCCTCGAGGCTTCGGACGCGGCCGTCCCCCAGGCTGGCCTTCGGCTGGTAGTGGACAATGATCTCGCCGCGGTCGAGCGCGTGGCGCAACTCGCCGACAAGCGCCAGCCGCTCCGTCGAGTGGTCGTCGGTCGAGGGGTCGTAGACCTGCATCGCGGTGCGCGTGTCCTTGGCGACGTACATCGCGATGTCCGCACGCTGCAGGAGAGCGTCAACCTGGTCGCCGTGGTCGGGGTAGACGGCGATGCCGATGCTGACCCGGATATCGAGCGGGACGTCGTGAAGCACAAGCGGCACGGCGAGCGCCGTCCGGATTCGCGTAGCAAGGTGGGCCGCGGCGGGTTCCTCCATGACGCGCGGCATGAGGATCGCGAACTCGTCGCCTCCCAGCCGGGCGAGCGTGTCGCTAGCCCGTAGGACGCCGCGAAGACGCGCGGCCACGGCCGCGATCACGCGGTCGCCCCGGTGGTGCCCAAGGGTGTCGTTGATCTAGCGGAAGCCGTCGATGTCCATGAGCAGGACGGCCGTCCCGACGCCATCCCGGTTCGCTGCCGCAATCGCCTGTTCGGTACGGTCGCGAAAGAGCATCCGGTTGGGAAGGCCCGTAAGCTCGTCGTGCGTCAGCCGGTACGCGCTGCGCTCGGGTTCATGTGGACGTATGCAACCCGGCGCCCGCCGACATCGAAGAGCCCTGCCGACCGGCCGGTTCGCGTCACCTTGCGGACCTCGTGCAGATCGGGACCCGCGAGCGGCGTCGCAACGTCGCGCCCCTGTGCGTTCGTGAACAGAACCACGCCGGTACGGGCATCGACCACCGACATCTCGGCCCCCCGTGCCCGGAGCAACGCCTCGCGCCGGAGCGAGTCGACGGGAACTTGAAGCTGGAGGATCACACGACCCCGAGACCGGTCGCCGCGGCCGTTGAGCTCGGGACGACCCACTCGCCCGTGTCTTCGGCGACATATGGGGCCGACTGATAGACCGTGCCCGGCGGCAGCGTCGTCGACGCCCAGAAGAACCGCTTCAGGGTCTCGTCCTCCGCCGGCCGCCTGCGTGACGCCCACCCGAGCGGCCGCGCCGTCGCCAACGCGTGCCCAGCGCCGTCGATCGCCTCGGCGGCTCCGGCCAGCCGGCGTCCGTAACCTGTCCGGAGAGCGACCAGCGCCTCGTCGGCGCGCCGCTGCACGCCGGGATCGGCTCCGGCCGGGCCGGACCGAGCCGCCAGGACACGGCGCCACACCGGGCTCACGGCCGTCGCCTGGAGGAGCGCCCGAGCGACTGGGTGAGGGCGGCGACCTCGCTGGACGCCGCTGTCTGGAGACGGGCGTCCTGCGTGGCCTGGGACTGGATCGCCGCTTCACGGACAAGGAGCACCGCCCCGAGCCCGAGCGGAACGAGGCCGGCCGCCATGACCAAGAACGCCCAGCGCGCGTGGTCGCGTAGGAGCACGCGCAGCGCGTGCCGGTCGAACGGTACGGCCATATGTAGATGGTCGGAGCGCCGGGACGCTTCTTGAGAACCCGTGACCGGGGCCCTCGTATTGGAGTAGACGGACTACGCCGATCCGCGGTCAAACCGCTCCGCAAGGGGCATTTGACGTGCCGGGACGACGACCAGTCCGCGCCCTTTCCGAAGGCCACCCGGGCCGCCTGCTCCAAGCCGCCGGCCGAGCTCCGCGATGACGGCCGCCTCGTCGGCCGGCGAGGGGGCATGCACCGACCCAGGTGGGGGGACAGTCCCTGAACCTTCGGCGACAGGCTTCCGTGACGATGCCGCGACGATGGGCGGACAGGTCGGCCCGCGGTGTGCCACGAAGGCGCGGCGTATCGTCGCGACAACCGTTCAGGGACTGTCCCCGCGTTGGCGGGCGGTGACGACCACCAGGGCGCGGTCGATCCGAAGGCCGTCTGGGCCGCCTTCCCCCAGCCGCCGGCCGAGCTCCCCGATGACGGCCCACTCCTCGGCCGGCGAGAGGGTCTCGGCCAGCCGGGTGAAGTGGCCGATGGTCGCGGTGAGGTCGTGCCAGTGCTCGGCCGCCGATTGCGGCGCGAGCTCGTCGCGCAGCACGACGCCGCCGGCATCGAGACCCGCGCGCCGGTGGGCGTCCACCAGCTCGTCGAGGTCGCCCAGGCGGCCGAAGACGCGGGCAAACGCCGCCCGCTCGTCTCCCAGCACCGCGGCCACAGCCGCGCGGGCTTCCCCGAACCACGGGTTCTCCTCGACCCGGGCCCAGACCGCGGTCACGACCGGGGCGCCGGGCTCGACCACCCGCCCAGCCTCACGAAGGACCGCGACCGGATCGGGAGCGATCATCAGCGCGAGCCTGCTCACGGCCGCGGCGAACCCGGCGTCGGCGAACGGCAGCGGCTCGGTCATGTCGGCGTGCAGGAACCGGGCGTCGACGCGCGCCTCGGCTGCCCGCCTCCTGGCGGCGTCGAGGCGCGCATCGCTCACGTCGATGCCGGTCACGTCGGCTCCCCGCCTGGCCAGCTCGACCGCGAGCCGGCCGCTGCCGCAGCCGACGTCGAGCACCGACGGGGCGCCGGCGACCGCACCCAGAATCTCCGGGAAGCCCGGCGGGCTTCCGCCGGTCACCGCGCCTTCACACCGCCAATGTAGCGGGCCGGGTCCGCCTCGAAGCGGGCCCGGCAGCCGGAGCAGCAGAAGTGGTAGGAGACGCCGTCTACCACTGTCATCTCCCCGACCGGGTCCGTGGGCACACGCATGCCGCACACCGGGTCGACGGCCTCCGAGACCGCGACGGCGTCGGCACTCCAGGCGTCCGCTGCGGCCGAGTGGCGCCACGCCACGAGCTCGGCCAGCACGGCGACCGCGATCTCCTCCTGGCGCAGGGGCCCAAGGTCGAGCCCAGCCGGGCTCCGCACCCGCGCCAGCGCCGCGTCGTCCACCCCACGATCGCGCAGGATCGCGAACACCGACGCCGCCCGCCGCGTGCTGGCGACGAGCCCGACGTAGCCGGCGCCGGAGCCGAGCGCCGCCTGGAGCGTGTCCTCGTCGCCGCGGCCCATCGCCGCGATCACGACCGCGTCGGGCGCGCCGGCCACCTCGCGGGTCACCCGCCAGCCGACGGCCGGGGCGAGCTGGCAGAGCGCCCGCGCGGCGGGGCTCTCGCCGACGACGGCCAGGAGCGGGCCGGCGACACAGGGCTCGAGCAGCACCTCGACCGTGCCCTCCGACGCGCAGGACGTCGCCACGACGACGTCGGCGCCGCCCGGGTCGTCGTCGCCCTCCGGGCCGATCCGCACGAGCCGCGGGTCGCCGGCCGCGAGCGCGCGCAGCGACTCGCGGATCACCACCGGCTCGGAGCAGGCGCCGCCCACCCAGCCCTCGATCGTGCCGTCGGCTCGGACGAGCGCCCGGTCGCCGGGCCGGGTCGACGCCGGGCGGCGCACGCGGACGACGGTTGCGAGCACATACGGCTCGCCGTCGGCCGCCAGCCGCCCGGCCAGCACGATGACGTCGTCGGGGGTCATTCCGCCAGTCCGACCTCCGTGAGCGCCTGCCACACCTTCGAGGGCGTGACCGGCATCTCGAGGTTGCGCACGCCGGCGTGCGCCAGCGCGTCGACCACCGCGTTCACGTAGGCGGCGGGCGAGCCCACCGTGGCCGACTCGCCGACGCCCTTCGCGCCGAACGGGTGGTGCGGCGAGGGCGTCACCGTCTCGTGCATCTCGAAGTCCGGCGTCTCCCAGGCCGTCGGCAGCAGGTAGTCCATGAAGCTTGACCCGATGCAGTTGCCGTCGTCGTCGAACGTGATGAGCTCCATCGCCGCGATGGCGAAGCCCTCCGTCAGGCCGCCGGCGATCTGGCCTTCGACGATCATCGGGTTGATGCGGACGCCGCAGTCGTCGACCGCGACGACCTTGAGCACCTTCCACTGGCCGGTGCCGCGGTCGATCTCGACGACGGCCGCGTACGTCCCGAACGGGAACGTCATGTTCGGCGGGTCGTAGTAGGTGACCCCCTCGAGCCCCGCCTCGAGCCCCTCGGGCAGGTTCGTGTAGGCGGCGAAGGCGCAGTCCTGGATCGTCTTCGACTGGTCCGGGCTGCCCTTCACGTGGAAGGAGCCCCGCTCCCACTCGAGGTCGTCCTCGGACGCCTCCAGCAGGTGGGCGGCGATCGTGCGCGCCTTGTCGCGCAACTTGCGGGCGATCACCGCGGTCGCGGCGCCGCTGACCGGCGTCGACCGGCTGGCGTAGGTGCCGAGCCCGTACGGGGTCGTGTCGGTGTCGCCCTCCTCCACGAGGACGTCCTCGGCCGGAATGCCGAGCTCCTCGGCCACGATCTGGCCGTAGGTCGTCTCGTGGCCCTGGCCCTGGGACTTGGTGCCCAGCTTGAGGATCGCCTTCCCGGTCGGATGGATGCGAAGCTCGGCCGAGTCGAACATCCTGAGGCCGGCGATGTCGTAGATCCTCCCCGGCCCGGCACCGACGACCTCCGTGAACGAGGCGACGCCGATGCCGAGCAGGCGGCCCTCCTTCCGGGCCTCCTCCTGCTCCCGTCGCAGCTCTGCGTACCCGAGCTTCTCCAGGGCCAGGTCGTGGGCTTTCGTGTAGTCGCCCGAGTCGTACTCGAACCCGGTCGCCGACGTATACGGGAACTGCTCCGGCTTGATGAAGTTCTGGCGCCGGAAGTCGGCCGGGTCGACGCCGAGCTCGTACGCGGCGGTTTGCACGAGGCGCTCGATCAGATACGAGGCCTCGGTGACGCGGAACGAGCACCGGTAGGCGACCCCGCCGGGCGCCTTGTTTGTATATGCGCCGACCGCGCTGACATGGGCCGCGGGGATGTCGTAGGAGCCCGTGACGATGTGGAAGAGCCCCGCCTTGAAGCGGGTCGGCTGGGCGTCGGCGAAGAACGCGCCGTTGTCGGAGAGGAGCGAGGCGCGCAGCCCCGTCATCCGCCCGTCCTTGATCGCCAGCTCGCCGTGCATGTGGTAGTCGCGCGCGAAGCCGGTCGAGATCAGGTTGCCGAACCGGTCCTCGATCCACTTCACCGGCCGGCCGATCAGGAGCGACGCCGCGGCTGCAACGACGTAGCCGGGGTAGATCGGCACCTTGTTTCCGAAGCCGCCGCCGATGTCGGGTGAGACGATCCGGATCTGGTGCTCGGGGAGGCCGGCGACGATGGCGAAGAGCGTCCGGTGAGCGTGCGGCGCCTGCGACGTCATGTAGATCGTCGCCTTGCCGGTGGCCGGGTTGACGTCGGCCACGCAGCCGCAGCACTCCAGGGGTGCCGGATGGCAGCGGGGGTAGAAGGTATCGAGCGAGACCACCCGGTCGGCCTCGGCGAAGGCGCGGTCGGTGGCCTCCTTGTCGCCCGTCTCCCAGTCGTAGATGTGGTTTCCGGTCTGCCCCTCCTTGTCGTCGCGGATGACCGGAGCACCCTCGGCGAGCGCCTGCTGGGGCGAGGTGACCGCGGGCAGCATCTCGTAGTCGACGTCGATCAGATCCAGCGCGTCGCGGGCGATGTAGGCGTTCTCGGCGACGACGGCCGCGACCTCCTGGCCCTGGAAGCGCACCTTGTCCGTGGCGAGCACCGCCTGGGTGTCGCCCGAGAGCGTGGGCATCCACGCCAGGTTGTGCTGCGCCATGAGGTCGCCGGTGACGACGGCGACGACGCCCGGAAGCGCCGCGGCGCGGCTGGTGTCGATCGACTTGATCCGGGCATGCGCGACGGGGCTGCGCAGGAGCTCGAGGTGGAGCATGTTGGGCAGCACGATGTCGTCGACGTAGTTGCCGCGGCCGCGGATGAAGCGGGCGTCCTCGATGCGCTTCACCGAGTGCCCGAGGCCGCGTGGCTCGGTGGTGGCCATCACGCACCTCCCTCTGCCAGCGTGGCGGCCGCGTGCTTCACGGCCTTCACGATGTTCTGGTAGCCCGTGCACCGGCACACGTTGCCGGAGAGGGCCCAGCGGATCTCCTCGTCGGTCGGATTCGGGTTCTCGGCGAGGAACGCCACCGACGTCAGCATCATCCCCGGCGTGCAGAACCCGCACTGGAGCCCGTGCTCCTGGTGGAACCCGTCCTGGATGGCGTGCAGCTGGGCGCCCTGGGCGAGCCCCTCGACCGTCGTGATCGCACGGCCGTCCGCCTGCACCGCGAACATCGTGCACGACTTGGTCGGCACGCCGTCGACGAGGACGGTGCAGGCGCCGCAGCTTGTCGTGTCGCAGCCGATGTGGGTGCCGGTCAGGCCCAGCGTCTGGCGCAGGAAGTGAGCAAGCAGGAGCCGCGTCTCGACCTGCGCCGAGCGCTCCTGGCCGTTCACGGTGACGGTCACCTGCGAGGTGTGCGTGGAATCTCCGACGGTGGTGGCCATCGTCATCCCTCCTGTCCGGCCTGGGCCTCGGCGACCGCCTGGCGCAGCCCGCGCTCGGTGTAGACGCGTACGACGCTTCGCTTGAAGTCCACAGTGCCGCGCACGTCGTCGCGCGGCTCGGCGGCCTCCGCTGCCAGCTTCGCCGCCTCCCGGATCGCATCGTCGTCCGGCGCGCGGCCTGCCAGCGCCTCCTCGGCTGCCCGGGCGCGCATGTTGGTGGGGCCGACGCCGGTCAGGGCGATCCCCGCCCTCCCGATCGTCCCATTCGAGAGCGACACCTGAACGGCAACGCCGACCGTGGCGAAGTCGCCGATCTTGCGCTCGAGCTTCAGGTACGTGCCAGACGCGCGCGGCCCCGGGTCGGGCACGCGCACCTCGGTGATCAGCTCGTTCGGCTCGAGCGTCGTCATGAACGGCCCCGTGAGCAGATCGTCGATCGAGCTGGTGCGGCTCGCGCCGCCCGGGCCTCGGATCGTGGCCTCCGCCCCGGCCGCGAGGAGCACCGATGCCCAGTCGCCCTGCGGGTCGGCGTGCGCGAGCGAGCCACACAGCGTCCCGTGGTTTCTCACGATCGGATCCGAGATCTGGGGCGCCGCCCTGCCCAGCGCCGCGTAGCGTCCCTTCAGGTGCTCCGACCGCTCGCAGTCCCGGTGGCGGACGCGGGCTCCGATCACGACGCCGTCGTCGCCGGTCGCGATGGTGTCGCCGAGGTCGGCGACGTGGTTGATGTCGACGAGCACCGCCGGGGCCGCGAAGCGCAGTTTCATGAGCGGGATCAGGCTCTGGCCGCCGGCCAGCACCTTCCCGTCATCACCATGTGCGTCGAGGTGTGCGAAGGCGTCGTCGAGCGTCGTGGGTGCCACGTACTCGAAGCTCGCGGGGTACACGAGGTCCCTCCCTCCGGCGGGCGGCACCCGGCTTCCTCGGGCCGGGCCGGCCCGACGTTCGAAGATGCGGTGAGGATACCGGGTCTTGCACCCCCGGAACGGTGTCTCCAATTCCAGTCGAAAACGTGAATCGGAGCCCACCGGATGTCGGAGCCGACGCGGAGCGTGGGCCGGTGTGGACGGACATGACCACATGACATTCCGATCCGCCTACTGCATTCCGAGGCCGATGGGTGCTCACCGTCGTCGGCGTTCCTCGTGGACCGTGATTGAGCGGCGTCTGGGCGCGCCGGTCAATCGCCGCCCGGTTTCGGCCGATAACGCAGGGCATGGGATTGCGCTTCGGGCGGCGACACTTCGCCATGCGCGCCCGCGTCCGCCGCGGGCTGTCCGGCGTTGCCCGTCGTAGCCGGCTCGCCTGGACCGGCGAGGAGCAGCTGCGGCTCGCGCTGGCCGCGGCCCGGATGGGGACGTTCGAATGGGACCTGCGCAGCCACCGGGGTACGATGTCGCCGGAGCTGGAGGCGATCCACGGCCTCGCGCCGGGCGAGTTCGACGGCAGCGCGGAGATGCTCATGGAGCTCGTGCACCCCGACGACCGCGACGTCCTGCTCTCGAGCTTTGCCGAGGCGGCCGCAGGCGGCGGAACCTACGAATCGGTGTTCCGGATCGTCCTGCCGAGCGGCGAGGTGCGGTGGCGGACAGCCGTCGCGACCATCCTGACCGGCGCCGACGGCATGCCGTCGCGCATCGTCGGGGTCGGGCAGGACGTGACCGACCGGCGCAGGGCGGAGGAGACCCTCGCCGAGGCGCAGGCCCGGTACCGGCGGATGGTCGAGCAGCTGCCGCTCGTGACGTACGTCGAGAGCCTCGACGCCGAGAGCGCGCTCTACATCAGCCCGCAGATCGAGGAGCTCTGCGGTTACACCGCGGAGGAGTGGATGGCCGACCCCCAGTTCTTCGGCAAGGTGCTCCACCCCGACGACCGCGACCATGTGCTGGGCGAGTTCGCCAACACCCACATGACGGGCGACATGTACGACGGCGAGTACCGGGTGGTC
Source organism: Gaiellales bacterium (assembly GCA_035456145.1). Lineage (GTDB taxonomy): Bacteria > Actinomycetota > Thermoleophilia > Gaiellales > JAICJC01 > JAICJC01. The sequence continues at coordinate 12,845 of DATIDU010000104.1, forward strand.
GCCAGGGACGGCCGGATCGTCTGGGTGCACGACGTCGCGGTCAGGGTGCGCGACGACGACGGCAACCCGCTCTACTCGCAGGGCTACATGGTCGACGTGACCGCACGCCACGCGGCAGAGCAGGCGCTCGCCGAGAGCCGGGCGCAGCTCGAGCAGCGGATGCGCGAGATCGAGCATCAGGCCCTGCACGACGCGCTCACCGACCTGCCGAACCGCACGCTCTTCCACGACCGTGTCGAGCAGGCGCTTCGCACCGCGCGCCGCACGGGCGGCGGTGTGTGCGTCATGCTGATCGACCTCGACCGGTTCAAGGAGGTGAACGACACGCTCGGCCACGCGAGCGGCGACGTCCTCCTCCAGGAGGTGGCCCGCCGGCTGCGGGCGCCGGTGCGCGAGTGCGACACGGTCGCACGCCTCGGCGGCGATGAGTTCGGCGTGCTGGCGGCCGGCATCGCGACGCCGGCCGACGCGATCGTCCTCGCCGAGAAGCTGCGCGAGGCGCTGACGGAGCCGATCGCCGTCGCCGGCCTGGCGCTTGAGGTCGAGTCGAGCATCGGGATCGCGCTCGCGCCGGATCACGGACTCGACGTCGAAACGCTCATCCGCCACGCCGACGTCGCGATGTACGTCAGCAAGGCCACGCACAACCCCGCCCTGTACTCGCCCGAGACCGACCACCATTCGCGTGTGCGCCTCACGCTGGTGGCCGACCTGCGCCGCGCGCTGGAGCGCGAGGAGCTCGTCGTCTACTACCAGCCGCAGGCCTGCGCGACGACCGGCGCCGTCCGCACCATGGAGGCGCTGGTGCGCTGGGAGCATCCCGTCCACGGCCTGCTCACGCCTGACCAGTTCGTGCCGGTGGCCGAGCAGACCGGGCTCATCCGGCCGCTCACCCTGTACATGCTGGACGCCGCCCTGCGCCAGTGCACGGAGTGGCGACGCTCCGGCTACGACGTCGCCGTCGCCGTGAACGTCACCGGGCGCGATCTCCTGGACCTGCGCTTCCCCGAGCAGGTCGCGGCGGCGATCGCGCGCGCCGGAGTCGCAGCGGAGGCGCTCGAGCTCGAGATCACCGAGAGCACGATCATGGCCGACGCCGCCCGCGCCCGCTCGGTACTCGTGCAGCTCTCCGAGCTTGGGGTGCGCCTCGCGATCGACGACTTCGGCAGCGGCCACTCGTCGCTCGGCTATCTGAAGCGGCTGCCGATCGACGTCTTGAAGATCGACCGCTCCTTCGTCATGAACATGGCCGACGGGAGCGACGACGTGGTGATCGTCCGCTCGACGATCGACCTCGGCCACAACCTCGGCCTCCAGGTGGTCGCCGAGGGCGTCGAGACCCAGGAGGCGCTGGCGCAGCTCATGGAATTCGGCTGCGACTCGGTGCAGGGCTACTTCCTGAGCCGGCCCCAGCCGACCGATGCCGTCGAGTGGATCGTCCGCCGCCTGGCACGCCGCCTCCCGCCCGGCGACGTCTCGGCCACCGGCTGACGTTTCGCGTCGCGCGTCGTGGGTAGTGAGCGGGTTCCCCACCCTTAGGAGGACCCGATGATCACGCTCACCCTTGAGGCGACCGACGCGATCCGCGATCTCGTGGGGAGCGCCGAGCTTCCGGCGACCGGCGGGCTGCGGCTCGACACGAACGATCCGGATCTGAACAGCGCGCCACCGAGCCTGGCCCTCACGCTCGTCGAGTCCCCCGCCGCGGGCGACGAGGTGATCGACGAGGGCGGCGTTCACGTGTACGTGTCACGGCAGGCCGCGCCGCTCCTCGACGGCAAGGAGATCGACGCCCGCACCGAGGCGGGCGGCGTCACCTTCCTCGTGAACGAACAGCGCTAAGGCGGACAACCGGGGTCAGGCCCCCGTACGGGGCCTGACCCCATGGGGTTCGGCGACTACGGCGCGCCGTCCAGCGACTCGGCCAGAAGCGTGGCCACGTCCGCCACGCGCAGGTCGCGGCCTGACGTGCGAACGCCGTCGTCGAGCATGATCGTGCAGTAGGGGCAGGCGACCGCCAGCGTGCCGGCGCCGGTCTCGGCCGCCTCGCGCACACGCTCCTCGTTGATCCCCCGCCCCCGCTCCTCCATCCACATGTGCGCGCCGCCCGCGCCGCAGCAGAAGGTCTTCTTGCCGCTTCGGGCCATCTCGACCGGCGTCCCGACCGCCGCCACCAGCTCGCGCGGCTCGGCGGCGACGTCGTTGTGGCGGGCCAGGTAGCAGGAGTCGTGGTAGGTGATCGGCTTCTCGCCGCCGCCGGGGGTGATCCGGCCCTCGCGCACCAGCTCGGCCAGGAGCTCCGAGTGGTGCACCACCTCGTAGCGTCCGCCGAAGTCCGGGTACTCGTTTGAGAGCGTGTTGAAGCAGTGCGGGCACGACGTGACGATCTTGCCGGCGCCGGCCTCGTTCAGGGTCTCGACGTTCTGCTCGGCGAACGCCTGGAAGACGTACTCGTTCCCCATCCGCCGGGCCGGGTCGCCTGTGCATGCCTCGCGCGGGCCGAGGATGGCGAAGTCGACTCCGGCGGCCTGGAGCAGCTTGGCGGTCGACTCGGCCGACGCCTTGGCGCGCTCGTCGAAGGACGCCGCGCAGCCCACCCAGTAGAGCACCTCCGGCGCCGGGTCGCCCGGCTCCAGCACGCGCACTCCGAGGCCCTCGGCCCAGGCCGCCCGCTCCGACTGGGCCTTGCCCCACGGGTTGGACGAGCGCTCGACGTCGCGCAGCATCGGGTCGGCCTCTGCCGGGAAGCGGGCCTCGACCATCACCAGGTGGCGACGCAGGTCGACGATGTGATCGATGTGCTCGATCGACACCGGGCAGACCTGGACACACGCCCCGCACGTGACGCAGTCCCAGACGACGTCGTCCGTCACCGCGTTCGGCACGAGCGGGGTCGCCTCCCCGCCCGCCGCCGCGGCCGGCCCCTCGGCGAAGAGCTGGTCGCGCAGGCCCATGATGAGGAGCTTCGGCGAGAGCGCCTTGCCGGTCGCCCACGCCGGGCAGGCGTCCTGGCAGCGGCCGCACTCCGTGCACGAGAAGGTGTCGATCACCTGCTTCCAGGTCATGTCGGAGACCGTGCCCGAGCCGAGCCGCATGTCCTCCTCGGGTCCCTCCTCGTCGAAGCGCAGAGATTCCAGCCGTCCTCGCGCATGCGTGCGCCCGAAGAAGACGTTCACGACGGCCGTCGCGATGTGCAGGTGCTTGGAGTGCGGCAGGTACGCGAGGAACCCGATGATGATGAGGACGTGCGCCCAGACGAAGACGCGCTCGGCGTCCTCGGTGCGCGGCCCGCCGCCGAACAGGTTCGAGAGCGCCTTCGAGACCGGCGACCAGCCGGCCGGCCACTCGTTCAGGCCGAGCGCGATCCGGGTGGCGTGCCAGAGGAGAAGCGTCGTCACGATGCCCGCGATCAGCGCCAGGATCAGGTCGGCCTCGCCGATGTGGCTGCCCTCGAACCGGGCCGGCCGCTGCACCTTGCGGATCACGAACGCCGTCACGACGCCAGCGAGGACAAGCACGGCGAAGACGTCCACAAGGAACGCGAACCAGCCCTGGCTCCCGAGCCACGGGATCGTCGAGTCCTTCGAGACCACCGCGATCAGCGCCATCACGATGGTCGGGAAGAGCACCAGGAAGCCCCAGAAGATGAAGGCGTGCATCAGCCCGGGCACGAGCCGCTGGAGCAGCTTCCGCTGCCCGAGCGCGATCACGACCTCGTTTCGCACCCGCGCCCCCAGCTCGCCCGAGCGGTCGGTGGGGCGAGCGGCGCGAACCAGGCGGACGAGCACCACCGCCCGCCGCGCGAACAGCCCTCCGCCGACCGCCAGGACCCCGAGCAGGACGAGGAGGGCGAGCGAGTCTATCCGCCCCTCGCCTTCAGGGCGGCCACGATCGCCGGCACGACCTCGTGCAGGTCGCCGATCACGGCGTAGTCGGCGTTCGCGATCATCGGAGCGTCGGGGTCGGTGTTGATGGCGAGGATGCGCTTGGCACCCTTGCAGCCGGCCATGTGCTGGGTGGCGCCGCTGATCCCGCACGGGATGTAGATCTCGGGAGCGATCTTGGTGCCGGTCTGGCCGACCTGGTCGGTGTGCGGGCGCCAGCCGGCGATCGTGACCGCCCGCGAGCAGCCGACCGCGCCGCCCAGGAGCCCCGCCAGCTCCTCGATGGCCGCGAACCCCTCGGCCGAGCCCGCGCCGCGGCCGCCGCTCACGACCACCTTTGCGTCGGCGAGCGAGATCCCGCCGCCGGTGTCGGTCTGGGCCCGCTCGACGACCCGGGCCGCCAGGTCGGCGTCGGCCAGCTCGGGCGTGAACGCCGCGACCTCGGTCTGGGCCGGCGCCGCTGCCGGCGTCGCCTCGACCGCGTGCGCGGCGACGGTCAGGAGCTTCGTCGCGCCGTGCAGGCGCGCCTCCTCTAGCAGGCTCCCGCCCCAGCGGACCCGGGTGACCGCAGCCGGGTCGCCGGGCGCCGCGGAGATGCAGTTGGCGGCGAACGGCAGATCGGCGATCGCCGCCGCGTGCGCCATCACCTCGGCGGCGCGTTCGCTCCCGGGCCCGACGACGGCGGCCGGCGCGAGCCGGCCGGCCAGCCCGGCGATCGTCCGTCCCCACGCCTGCGGGGCGAACTGCGAAAGGCCGTCGTGCTCGGCCACGTGGGCCTTCGCGACCCCGAGCTCGCCGAGACCGGCGGCCGCGTCGGCCGCGCCCGGGCCGATCAGGATGGCCTCGAGGCCGACTCCGGCCGCCTCGGCGTACCCGCGGGCCAGCGTCGCAGCCTGGCGGGAGAGGTCGTCGGCGGCGGCGCCGTCGTGCTCGACCAGGACGAGGACCGAGCTCAACCCGCCACTCCGATCCGCTCCAGGAGCTCGACCACGGCAGGGGCGGCCTCCGGGCCGCGGCCCAGCACCTCGGTCTGCGACCCCTCGTCGGCCGGTACCACGAGCCGCACCTTCTCGACGCCCTGACTGCCGCGCTCGGGCGTGCGCGCCTCAAGCGGCTTCTTCTTGGCGCGCAGGCGACCCGGGACCGACGGGTAGCGGGGCAGGTTCAGGCCCTCCTTCACGGTCACGACGGCCGGGAGCGTCACCCGGTAGACGTCGCGACCGCCCGGCACCTCCTGCTCGAGGCGCAGGCCGCCGTCCTCGAGCGCCACCGCCTTCACGCCCGTCACGCACGGCCGCCCGAGCGCGTGGGCCACCCGGATCCCGACCTGGAAGCCGCCGGCGTCGGCGGACTCGTTGCCGAAGAAGACGATGTCGTACTCCGTGCCCGCGGCGCGCTCGGCCTCGATCGCCTCAACGATGGCCCGCGCCGTCGCCTGGCCGTCGAACTCGTCGCCGGCGACCAGGTGGATCGCCCGGTCGATGCCGAGCGCCATGCAGTCGCGCAGCTGCTCCTCGGCCTCGGCCGGGCCCAGCGCGAGGACGGTCGACGAGCCGCCGTTGGCCTCGATCAGGCGCACGGCCTCCTCCACTCCGCACTCCTCGTGCGGGCTGATCGTGAAGCCCAGGTGGCGGGTCTCGATCGCCTGCTCGTCGGCGGTGAGGACGATCCGGCCGCCGGTCATCGGGACGCGCTTCACGCAGCAGAGGATGTTGAGCGCCACTAGGAGCGGATCCTCGTGTTCTCGGGGTCGAAGATCGGGGTCGGCCCGGCGATGTCGACGGTGACGGGGTAGCGCTCGCCCAGGTAGAGCACCGAGAGCTCGGTGCCCACGACCGCCTGCTCCGGCGGCAGGTAGGCCATGAGGATGTGCTTTCCGATCGACGGCCCGGCGCCGGCGCTCGTCACGTACGACCGCCGCCCCTTCGCGTCGACGAGTGGCCCACCGGCGCGGGTCTGGATCGGCTCGCGGCCGAGCATGTAGCGCTTCGCGCCGCTCTGCGACGTGTGGTCATCCACCGTGAGCGTGCACAGGATCGCCGCGGGGTCCTCCTCGCGGTGGCGCATATGCGCGTCGCGGCCGACGAAGTCCTCGTCCTTCACCTTCGGGCCGGACATGCCCGCCTCGACCACGTTGTACTCGGTCTCGAGCTCGAAGCCGTAGGCCCGGTAGCACTTCTCGAGCCGGCCGGTGGTGCCGTAGACGCCGATCCCAACGGGCACGACGCCGTGGGCGCGGCCGGCCTCCCAGAGGATGTCCCACAGCCGCGCGCCCTGCTCCATCGGAACGTACAGCTCCCAGCCCAGGTCGCCGACGTAGGAAATCCGCGAGGCCAGGACGCGCAGCGTGTCGATCTCGATGTCGCGGCACGACGCGAACCGGAAGCCCTCATGCGAGACGTCGTCGGAGGTGACCGACGCCAGGACGTCGCGGGCCCGCGGCCCCCACAGGCCGAGCGTCGTCCACCCGGTGGTGACATCGGAGAGCTGCGCGGTGCCGTCGGCCGGCAGGTGGTCGGTGAACCACTTCTTGTCGGCCGCGCCGTGGGCGCCGCCGGTGACGACGCGGAAGAGCTCCTCGCCGAGCCGCATGATCGTGAGGTCGGCCTTGAAGCCGCCGCCGGGCGAGAGGATCGGCGTGTAGACGACCCGCCCGATCGGGACATCCATCTGGCGCACCGACACGCCCTGCACGGCGTGAAGCGCGCCCGGCCCGGCGATATCGAAGATTGCGAACGCGCTCAGGTCGACCATGCCGGCCCGGTCGCGCATCGCCAGGTGCTCGGCGTTGATGATGGGCGACCACCAGCGCGAGTCCCACTCCGCCTCCCGGCGCGTCACCCGGTCGCCGTACGCGTCGAGCAGCGCCGAGTTCGACTCGTACCAGTGCGGTCGCTCCCACCCGGCCGCCTCGAAGAAGACCGCGCCCAGCTCGCGCTCGCGGGCATGGAACGGGGGCAGGCGGACGTCGCGGTCAGACGCCCACTGCTCCCCGGGGTGGACGACGCCGTAGGTCTTGTTGAAGCCCTCGGCGGCACGCGCGCGCACGTGCGCGCGCGTCTTCTGGTGATCCCAGAACCGGGCGATGTCGGACGAGTGCAGGTCGATCTCCGACTCGCCGTGGGTCATCCACTCGGCGACGGCGGCGCCGATCCCGGGCCCCTCCTTCACCCAGACGGCGGCGCACGACCACAGCCCCTTCACCTCGGGCGTCTCGCCGAGGAGCGGCAGGCCGTCGGGCGTCAGCGAGAGCAGGCCGTTGATGGCGTACTTCACGCCGACGGACTCGTCGCCCACGATCTCGGGCATGAGCTCGAGCGCGTCCTCCATCTGCGGATCGAAGTCGGCCTGCGTGAAGGGCAGCTCGGTCGGCGACAGCGACGCCTGCTCGATCGAGGGGATCTCGTCGGGGTCGTGCAGGATCGCGCGATGGGCGTAGGAGCCGATCTCCAGGCCCGAGCCGTCCTGGCGCTCGTACATGTTGGTGTCCATGTCGCGCACGATCGGGTACTCGATGTGCGACTTCGACTCGGCGAAGTGCGGCACCGGCCCGACGTCGATCATCTGGTGGACGGCCGGCGTGAGCGGAATCGTGGCGCCCGCCATCCGGGCGATGCGCGGGCTCCAGACGCCGCAGGCGATGACCACGACCTCGGCCTCGATGTCGCCGCGCGTCGTCCGCACCCGCCGCACCCGGCCGCGCTCGACGTCGATCCCGAGCACCTCGGTGAGCGGCGAGACCGTGAGCGCGCCCGCCTCCTGGGCCCGCTCGCGCATGATCGTGCCCGCCCGCAGCGAGTCGACCACGCCGACGCCAGGGGAGTAGAAGCCGCCGATGATCACCGACTCGTCGATGAACGGGACGAGCTCCTTGATCTCGGCCGGCGTCACCATCGACACCGGCTCGACGCCCCACGAGGCGGCCGAGGACATCCGTCGCTGGAGCTCCTGCATCCGCTCCTCCGTGCGTGCGACCTCGATGCCGCCGCTCTCGGTGAACACGCCCAGGTCCTTGTACTGGCGCACGCTCTCGAGGGTGAGCGCGGTCATTTCCTTGGAGTGGTCGACCGGGAAGATGAAGTTCGAGGCGTGGCCCGTGGACCCGCCGGGGTTGGGGAACGGCCCCTTGTCGAGCAGCACCAGGTCGCTCCAGCCCTGCCGCCACAGGTGGTGGGCCATGCTGTTTCCGACAATCCCTGCGCCGATGACGACGGCGCGGGCGCTTCCCGGCAGCGTGCTCATGGGGTCTCCTTCGTTGCCACGGCCTCGCTCATCTGGTAGACAACTGATATATCAGAGCCTCCCGGCGTATGCAAGAACCTAACCCAGCAACTCCCACACCCGCGAGCGGCCTGCTTTCAGACCGGGCCTACGCGGTCCTGCGCGACCGGCTGATCTCGCTTCAGATCCCGTCGGGATCTCCGATCGACGAGGACGCGCTGACGCGCAACCTGGGAGTCGGGCGGACGCCGGTGCGCGAGGCGGTGCGGCGGCTCGCGCTCGAGGGGCTGGTCGTCGTCTACCCGCGGCGCGGCACGTTCGCGGCGAGCATCGACATCACGAGCCTCTCCGACATCACCGACGTGCGCTGCCAGCTCGAGCCGCACGCCGCCGCGCGAGCCGCCGAGCTCGCCGACGCGGACGACCGGCGCGAGGCGGCCGCGCTCATGGCCGAGCTCGAGCACGCGGCGTCGAGCCAGCGGTCGCTGATCGAGCTCGACGCCCGCGTCCACCGGTTCGTGCACCGCTGCTCGCGCAACCCCTACCTGGCCCGCGACCTCGACCGCTACCTCAACATGTCGCTTCGGATCTGGCATCTCACCTTCGACCGCCTGCCCCCGCTCGACGACCCGGTCCGCGAGCACCGCGTGTTGCTCGAGGCGATCAGCCGGGGCGACCCGGAAGCGGCGCGGTCGATCGCGCTCGAGCACGTCCTCGGCTTCGCCCGCGAGATGCGCGCGGCGCTTTAAACACGGGGGAACCCAGGGTTCCCCCGTGAGCCCCCTCCTTAAGGGGCTGGCGCGGCGTTGGGAGCGCGACGGCGAAGAACGCGGTCTTCGCCGTCGCCACGAGCGCGTGGTGCCTGTAACCCCGTGGGGTCTGGCCCCGGACGGCGCCAGACCCGGTGGTACGGCCTACTCGGTGAACGCTGCGTAGCCCTGCTGGGCGACGCCGCCGATCTTGGTGAAGTCGCCACCGGCCGCGATCCTCGTACCGGAGCCGGCCAGGGCGAAGATCCCAAGCGCGCTGTTGGCGTGCGGGTTCCATGACGTGAGCGCGCCCGTGCCCTCGGCGACCGCGAGCAGCTTGAGCCGCTGAACCGGGTTGGTGCACGTGTGCTGCCCACCCTGCGGCCCGCAGTAGTTCGTGTAGTGGCCGCCGACGTAGACCTCGCCGTCGAGGACCGCGATGGCCTGCACGTTACCGTCGGTGCCGCCCTGCCAGACGGCCGCTCCGGTCGACGGGTTCAGGTTGGCGAAGTTGCCGCCGCCGCCGGCACCCGCGACGAAGACGCCGGTTGAGTCGACGGCGAGGTCGACGACGCCGTACGGCAGGTGGTGGGTGAAGGTCGGCGACGGCGCGCCGGTCGCCGTCGACAGCGCGGCGATGTGGCTCTGGCTCCCGCCGTTGATCGTGGTGAAACCGCCGCCGACGTAGACGAGCCCGCCGCCCGGCGCCAGGCGCACCGTGGTGACGGTCGGCGTCGTCGAGGAGTTGCCACCCGCCGCCGGCGCCCACGTCGTCGACAGCGCGCCGGTGGATGCGTCGAAGGCCGCGAGCGATGCGCGAGCGACCCCGTTGGCCGTCGTGAAGGCTCCGCCCGCGTAGACCACGCCGCCGCCGACCGCCAGCGAGTTGACCGCGGCGTCGAGCTTCGGCTTGAACCCCGAGAGGACGGCGCCGGTTGTGGCGTCGACGGCACCGATCCGCGACCGGGTCGACGTGCCGAGCTTCGAGAACGACCCGCCGACGTAGATCGTGTTGCCGGACCCCGCGAGGGCGAACACCGCTGCGCTTGTACCGGGGTTCCACGGGAGGAGCGCTCCGGTCGCCGGGTCGAACGCCGCCAGGTGGTTGCGCGCGACCTCGCCGGTCCCGGCGGGCGCCCCCGCCGGCCGGACCGACGTGAACTTGCCGCCGAGGTAGACGGTGCCGTTCAGGAAGAGGATCGCATTCACGCGCCCGTTCGTCTGATACGACGACACGGGCTTCGCCCCGACCACCGCCGCCTGCGCGGGCAGCGCGGACGCGCCTCCCAGGACTCCGAGCGCCACAGCCGCGCACCCGGCGCGCCGCAGCCGAACGACCGCTCCCCTCATGACCATGCCCCCGTTATCGCGTGCCTTCCCCCCGACGAGTGTACATGGAGAAGCCGCGAATGCCGAGAGCTACGTGACGGTGGCGACCACCTTGGTGACGTCGGGGGAGCGCCCGACGAAAGGCACCTTCACCACCAGGACGTGTCGCCCGCCGGTGGTGACGATTGTCTGAAGCTGCCAGGCGGCGACCGCCTTGCACGAGCCGCCGTACGTGCAGACCTTCGCCGAGGCGTTCTGGATGCCGGCGCCGGAGCGCATGTGGAAGTTCCAGTCCACCTCGCCGACGTGCCCCTTCCCGCAGCGCACGACGACGTCGTGGCGGTGCATGTCGCGCGAGGCCGTACAGCCGACGGTCTTCGAGTGGAACTCGTCGCCGCGCTCCGTCGTCGTCTTCGCCGCGGCGGCGGACGCGGCGAGGCAGGTCGCGGCCACGCCGGCGGCTGCAGCGGCAAGCAGAGTGCGACCGGTGATCGACGGCATGTCACACGAGTAGCGGATTGCGCGTATGCCGGCATCCCCCAGAACGGCGAGGCAAATCGCCCCGCAGACTCCCCCGGTTAGGGGATGCGAGGAGCACCGAGGCAGGGATAGGTTGCAGGCGATGGGCGTCTCCCGGTTGGGGCAACGGACCGACGACATCGTGTGGGACGAGGGGCACGAGAACGACTTCTTCCGACGCATGCCGTCCGCGCTTTCGCTGGTGCTCGAGGCCACCGACCTCGAGTCGCTGGCCCATGCCACTGCGAAGGGTGCCGAGGTGCTGTGGGAGTGCGCCGCCGAGGTCGTTCTGCCGTCGGAGGGCGAGCTTCGGCGGAAGATCCAGGCGACGTCGCTGAACGGCAGGCGGAGGCCCGAGGGGTTCCGCCACGACCGGCGGGCCGCCGCACTGCGGATGCCGCTCATCGCCCACGACGCCCGCCTCGGCGAGCTCGTGCTGCGGCGGGAACGGCCCCTCGGCCGCCAGGAACACGGCCACGTCCAGTACTACGCCGAACTGTGCGCGCTCGCGGTGCACTCCTGCTTCATGCGCGAGCAGTTCCACCGCGCCGCCGTGACGGACTCGCTCACCGGCATCGCCAACCGCCACCGCCTGATGGAGGAGCTCGACCATCGGGCCGGTGCGCCGTACCGGCTCCTGATGCTCGACGCGGACGGCTTGAAGCAGGTGAACGACTCGCTCGGGTACGAGGACGGCGATCTCCTGATCGTCGCTCTGGCCGATGCGCTCACCTCGGTCCTCGAGGCCGGCGAGGTGGCGGCCCGGCTCGGCGGCGACGAACTCGTGGCCGTCCTGAACCCCCTGTCGCCGGCCGACGCCTCGGCCCGCGTCCACCGGCTGCGCGTCCTCGTCGACGACCTGCCGCTGCCGCGCCGCATCCGCGACATCTGCCAGGGGGCGAGCGTCGGCTGCGTCGCGTCGCGGCCCGGCGAGACGCCGCGTGAGACGCTGCGGCGGGCGGGCGCCGAGATGCAGCGGCACAAGCGGCGGCGGAAGTCCGACCGGCGGTGACCGGGCACCACCGCCGCCTGCCGTAGTAGAAGCCCACATGCCGGATGCGTGCCCGCACGGATGCGGGCGGCTCTCTGCCCGGGCATCCTAAGTCCGACGGGAAGGGAGTACGCATGCGGGTGCTCGTCACCGCATCGAGCAAGCACGGAGCGACCGCCGACATCGCCGACGCGGTCGCCGGCGTGTTCGAGGCCCGCGGTCTCCACGTTACCGTGAGGGCGCCGGAGGATGTCCGCGACGTGCGCGGGTTCGACGCGTTCGTCGTCGGAAGCGCCGTCTACGCCGGCCGCTGGATGGGCGAGGCGCGCAGGTTCGTCGACCGCCATGCCGAGGCGCTCGCCTCACACCCCACCTGGCTCTTCTCGAGCGGCCCGATCGGCGACCCGCCGAAGCCTGAGGCCGGGGCGGCGGTCAAGCTGGACGACGTGATGGCCAAGACCGGCGCCCGCGAGCACCGGCTCTTCCCCGGACGGCTCGACCGCCGCCGGCTGGGCCTGGGCGAACGCACGGTGGTGCGGATGGTGAGAGCGGCGGACGGCGACTACCGCGAGTGGAACGACGTCGCGGCATGGGCGGACACGATCAGCGAGGCGCTCCGGGCCGCTGAAGCCGAGGCCGTCCGATGACGGTGCTCGCCCATCCCGTATCGCATCCTCCCGCTGTGCAGCCCCGCCCCGAGGCGGATCGGGCGTCGGCGTGGCTCCTTCTGACCGTGCCGATCGTGGTGCTCGCCGTCGCCGGGAGCGCCGCGGCGCTCCTCGACGGAGGAAGCTACTCGCACGAGACGTCCAACTGGGCGGCGCAGGCCACGGGGCAGGACATCGCCAACCTCGTCGTCTTCCCGGTCATGGCGGTCGTGGCGGTGCTCGCGTGGAGGGGGTCGCTGCGGGCGCGCCTGGCATGGAACGGCTTCGCCGCGTATGGCGTGTACGCGTACGCGATCTACTCCTTCGACGTCCACTGGAGCCGGCTCTTCCTGCTCGACGTGGCGGTGTTCGGTCTGTCGGTCTACGCCCTCGCCGGGGGGATCGCGTCGCTCCACCTCGACGCCGTCCGCGCGCGGTTCTCGCCCGCCGCACCCGTCCGCTCGACCTCGCTGGCGCTGATCGGAATCGCGGTCGTCTTCTCGGCGCTCTGGCTCGCCATCGAGGTGCCCGCGGCCTTGAGCGGCACGCCCGCGGACGAGCTGCGCGACGTCGGGCTCTTCACGAACCCCGTCCACGTGCTCGATCTTGCCGTGGCCCTCCCGGCGACGGCGATCGCGGGCCTGCTCCTCCGCCTGCGCCGGCCGCTCGGCTACTGCCTGGCCCCGCTCATCCTGTCGATGCTCGCCGCGCTCACGGTCGGGATCGTCTCGTTGATGCTGGTCGCTGCCCACCGCGGCATCGATCCCCTGGGCCCCGGCATCGTCGTGACGAGCGCGCTCATGGTCGCCGAGCTCGTGCTACTCGGGCGCTTCCTCGGCTCGATCGACGAGCCCACCGCGGGCTGACGGTCACCGGACTGCAACGGAACGGTCACGGGCGAGGGTGCGTAACCTGGTTACACCCCCGCCGCGGTCGGCCCTCGCAGCGTTTACCGACCCTTCCATGGATCGACGTAGACGTCGTCGATTCGCCAGTCGCCGCCGTGCGGGGTGAACCGAAGCTGAATCGACGCCGTCCCGTCGTTCACGATCGGAAGCGCCGTCAGGTTCGCCAGCAGGAGGAACACGGGTGTCGGCTGCCATGCATCGGTCCCGTCGACCCGGCCGACCGGAACGACGAGCGGGCCGAGCAGCGTGTGCACGATCACGCTGACCGAGAGCGAGCCGTTCGGGTCGCCATCGTTTCGAGCGAAGAATCGCATCGTCGGCGAGTCGAGGCCGATGCAGACGTCGGCGCTCGTTGCCCGGCTCCCGTCAGGGAGCGCGAGCGACCACGAGTCGCCGGCGCCGCCGACCTGGAAGCTCTCGTTGCCGGCGACGACCGCGGCGCCGTCCTCGAGGCTCCAGACGCCCCCGCCCTGTTCGAAGCCGCCGTCGGGCGCGAGCACGTACCACGACTGGTCGCCCCACGGCAGGAACGGCTGGACGGCATCGGCGCTCGGGCAGCCGTCGAGGAGCGAGGCGCTCGCCGACGGGACTGCGATCGCCAGAGCCGCGAGCGCGGCGGTGACGGTGACGGAAAGCCGGACGATAAACGGTCGCATCGGAACTCCTTCACGGTCGACGACCCGACCTACCTCGCCACGGGGGAGGGAGGCCTACCTCCCCTCTTTGCGGTATCCAGCATCCCTCCGCCGAGGGATTTGCACGGCCGCGCCCGGGGCTAGACTGGTGCGCGGTCCCGCCGGCAACGGTGGAGGTGATGGTGGACATCCTTGGCGGATCACCGGGCAGGGCCGCCGAGCTCGACTCGGCGATAGATGCACCGATCGCTGCGGCGCGCGCCCGCATGCCCGAGCGCCTCTCGCACCGCGACCGGGTCGTGAGCGGGCTCCTCTCGACGGCGTTCCTCGCGGTCGCCGTCCCGCTCGCCGTCGCCGCGCCCGACGGCGGCCGCCACCCGGGCATCGCCCTGGTCGCCGCGTTCACGGTGGCGTACGCCGTGTGCTCGTGCATCGAGTTCGAGGTGTCGAGCGGGACGGGCGTGCCGACGATGCTCGTGCTCGTCCCCATGCTCTTCGTGCTTCCGCCCGGCTGGGTGCCGCTGGTCGTCGCCGCGGGACTCCTCGGCGGCGGTGCCTGGGAATGGCGTCGCGGCGACCTGCACCCCGAGCGCGGGCTCGTGCTGACCTCGGGCGCCTGGCACGCCGTCGGCCCAGCCCTCGTCCTGTCGTTCGCGGGGGCGCCGCCGCCGCGGCTCTCCGACTGGCCCATCTACGCGGCCGCGCTCGCAGCACAGTTCGGCTTCGACTTCGCGAGCGCCGCGCTCCGCGAGCGGATCGCCTTCGGCGTCCCCGTCAGCGTGATGGCGCCGGCGATCGCACGCGTGTGGGTCATCGACCTGCTCCTCGCACCGCCCGCGTTCCTCGCGGCGCTCGCGACGGCCGGCGAGCCGTACGCATGGCTGCTCGTGCTTCCGGCGGCCGCGCTCCTCGCCGACATGGCCCGCGACCGGCGCGCCCGCATCACCGAGGCGCTGCGGCTGGCGCACGCGTATCGCACGGTCGACCACAAGGCCCATCGCGACCCCCTGACCGGCGTCGGGAACCGGCTGGCCTGGGACGAGGCCGTGGCGCTCGCCGACGCCCAAAGCGCCGGGCCGGTCAGCGTGATCATCGCCGACCTCGACGGCTTGAAGCGCGCGAACGATGAGCGCGGCCACGACGTGGGTGACGCGCTGATCTGTGCGGCCGCCGAGACGATCCGCCACCAGGTGCGGGAGTCCGACCTGGTCGCCCGGCTGGGCGGCGACGAGTTCGGCGTGCTGCTCTCCGGCGCGTCACCGGCACGGTGCCGGCTCACAGCCGAGCGGATCGCGAGCGCGGTCTCGGAGCACCCTCCCGTCCGGGGCATCCGGCTCTCGGTCTCACTCGGCTGGGCCGCCACTCCCGACGTCCCGTCGGTCTCGGAGGCCAAGCGGGTGGCCGACAAGCAGATGTACGCACAGAAGCAGTCTCACCTCGCTGCCCGGCCGGCATAGGTCGATACGCTCCCGGCATCGCCGAGCAGTTCGTCATCGAGCACGTCTTCGCGGCGTCCCGGGAGCGCGTGTTCGAAGCCTGGGTCAACCCCGAGGTGCTGCGCCGCTGGTGGGGCGCCGGGCCCGACTGGACCTCGCCGTCCGTCGAGATCGACCCGCGTCCGGGCGGGAGCTACCGGCTCTCGATGCAGGATCCGGCGGGGACCGTCCGGACGGTCGGCGGCCGCTACGTCGAGGTGGACCCGCCCCGCCGGCTCGTGTACACATGGGCATGGGAGTCGGACGGGGCCGAGGATGATGACGCGACGCTCGTCACCGTCGAGTTCCACGAGCCGCAGCCCGGCCGGACCCGCGTCGTCCTCACGCACTCCGGCTTCGCAGATGCCGCCCGCCGCGACATGCACCGCGAAGGCTGGGAGCTCTGCATCGCCAACCTGCGCTCGCGCGTGCTCGAGCCGGAGTGACGGTCCCTACGGCGGCAGCGTCGCGGCGCACTCCAGGACGAGCGCGTGCACGAACGCCTGGGGGAGGTTCCCCCGCAGCTGGCGCTGGGAGACGTCCCACTCTTCGGCGTGGATGCCCGGGCCGCCGCTCGCGCTTCGGGCCCGCTCGAACCAGCGCGTCGCGCGGAGCGGCTCGCCCTGTCCGTGCAGCGCGAGCGCCATCCACAGGCCGCAGATGAGAAACGCGCCCTCGGATTCGCCGAGCGGGCGATCGTCGAGCCGGTAGCGGTAGGCGAAGCCGTCCTCGGCCAGCTCGCGGTCGACCGCCTCGATCGTGGCCCGGGTGCGCGGGTCGCCCGGCGGGACGGCTCCCCGGATCCCGGCCGTGAGGAGCGATGCATCGACCCGCTCGTCACCGGCCGCGCGCTGCCAGCGCCCGGACGGATGCAGACCCCAGGCCGTCGCGTCGGCCACGAGGGTGTCAGCCAGCGCGTCCCACTCGGGGAGGCCGGCGCCGGCAGCGCCGATCCGGCGCAGGCCCGCGGCGCAGATCAGCGTGCTGTGCGTCCAGCGGGCCGGGTCGAGCTCCCACACCCCGGAGTCCTGCTCGCGCCGGCGGGCGGCCACCGCGTCGGCGGCCACAGCCGCTGCGCGCCGCCCCTCGGCGTCGAGGCGGTCGCGCCGGGCGGCGGCCGCGAAGAGGAGCAGCGCCTCGCCGAAGCAGTCGAGCTGGAACTGGTCGGCGGCACTGTTGCCGACCACGTCGCAGCGCCCGGGGTAGCCGGGCAGGTCGAGGCTGCGCTCGCCGGGGACCTCGCCGCCGGCGGTCGTGTACACGGGCCGAAGCTGGGGCCCGTCGTCGATGAGGCGCGCCGAGACCGTGTGCACCGCGTCATCCAGGATCTCGTCGACGCCGGCGGCCGCAGCCGCCTGCCCGGCGTAGCACTGGTCGCGGATCCAGGCGTAGCGGTAGTCGTAGTTTCGCCCTTCGCGCGCCCGCTCCGGAAGCGAGGTGGTCGCCGCCGCGACCATCGCGCCGGACGAGGCGGTCAGCCCGCGCATGACCGCCACGGCGTGCCGAGCCTCGCGGGTCGCAACGGCGTCCTCGAGCTCGGGGACGCGATCGGCCCACGCCGCCTCCGTCTCTCGCCACGCCCGCTCTGCGGAGGGCGGCGGGGCGGGGTCGCCGGCGCGATCGAGGACGAGCACCAGGTCGTGGACATCGCCTTCGGCGAGATCGAGGTGCAGCTCCAGGAGCCCGTCGCGGCCCGGCCGCGCGGCGGCGGCCCCCGCCCAGAGCCCCGCCACCTCGCCGCTGCGAAGGCGCCAGAGGTCGCCGTCCAGGCGGGGCGGATCCAGGCCCGCCGCGCCGAACCCGGCCCTGGGCGACAGCCGCACCGAGAGCGCCGCCCGGCCGGCCACGACGCCGATCCGCCGCAGGACGACCGCTCGGTCGGGGCGCGACGGGAGCGCGAGCGCCTCACGGCATTCGACGATCGCCTCGTCCGTCACCCAGCGGCTGCGCCAGATGAGCGACCCCCGCTCGTAGTAGCCGCCCCACACGTACCGGCCGCGCGGCCGCACCGCGTAGGTCCCTCCGCCGCCGATGATCTCCGAGAAGACCCCGTCGGAGTCCCAGCCGGGGAAGCACATCCAGGCGATGTCGCCGTCGGGGCCGACCAGCGCGCCGCGCTCGCCGTCGGCGATGAATGCGTAGTCGCGAAGGACGTGCGGCCGGGTCACCGTCGGAGCGACCGAGCCGCGAGCAGCGCACCGCCGGCGGCGGCGAGCAGCGCGCCGCGGTGCGTGGCGAGCCAGAGCTCGAGGCTCTGAGAGGCCCCGTCCTCGACCGGCTCGAACAGGTTGTCGGGCCGGTCGCGGTCGACCGGCACGCCCTGCATCTGCTGGGCGTCGTAGCCGGTCCGGGCAAGGTAGCGGTCGGCGAGCCCGGGCGCGACCATCGACGCCGCGATCGCCTTGAGCGCGCTCCCGCCCACGATCAGCTCGCGGCGGCGGTGCGTCGCCGCCCAGTACACGGCCTCGGCGGGCACGTCCGGGGTCGAAGATCGGCGGGACCGGTTGCGGATGATCCGGGAGCCGTGTGCGGCACCACGAGAACTGGGGCGTGTTCACGGCCGGGAGCTGCACCATCGTGATCCACACGCGGCTTCGGTCGTGCAGGAGCTCCGTGCGGACGGAGTCGGTGAAGCCGCGGACGGCGAACTTCGCGCCGCAGTACGCCGCCTGAAGCGGGATCGCGCGGTATGCGAGGGCCGAGCCGACCTGGACGACGACGCCGTGGTCGCGCGGAACCATCCGCCGCAGCGCGGCCATCGTGCCGTGCACGGTGCCCAGGTACGCCGCCTCGGTCGCCCGCCGGAACTCGTCGGGCGCCGTCTCGGCGAGCGGTGCGAACACGGTCGCCATCGCGTCGTTCACCCACACGTCGATCGGCCCCGCCTTCCGCTCGACGGCCTGCGCGGCCGCGTCCACCTCGTCGTGCTCGGCGACGTCGGCCGGGAGGACGAGCGCCGTCCCGCCCAGCGCGCGCACCTCCTCCGCCGCGGCCTCGAGGCCGGCCCGTCCCCGGGCGACGAGGCCGACCGTTGCGCCGCGGCGGGCGAAGGAGTGGGCGACCGCCCGCCCGACGCCCGCCGACGCGCCGGTGACCACCACCACCTGGGGCGGCGGCGCGTCCCTCACGCCGCCCACCTGCCGTTGGCCTCCACTCGCCGCGCGGCCAGCCGCTCGGCGAGCCGGGCCGCGAGGGCCATGATCGTGAGTGCAGGGTTGGCGCTCCCCTGCGTGGGCATCACGCTCCCGTCGCAGACGAACAGGTTGCGAACGCCCCACACCCGGTGGTCCGCGTCGACGACGCTCGTCTCGGGGTCTGTCCCCATCCGGCACCCGCCGACGAGGTGCGCGTACCGGTCGATCGTGAGAATGTCCTGGGCGCCGGCCGCCTCCCAGATGCGGTTGATCATGCGCTTGGCGTATGCGACGTTCGCGCGGTCGTTCTCGCACTGGGTGTAGCTGAACCGGGCGACCGGCATGCCGAACTGATCCGTCTCGCCGGCGAGCGTCACCCGGTTCTCGGCCCGCGGGAGGAGCTCGCACAGGGCGCCGAGCACGGCCCAGTGGTTGTAGTCGCGCATGTATTCGCGCAGGGCCGTGCCGTGGTGCCCGTCGGCGAGCACGTGCTCGGCCCAGCCGATCGGGAGCGGGCTCACGGTCTGGATCGAGAAGCCGCGGGCGAAGCAGCGCTCGGGATCCGTCTCGTAGAACTGCTCGGAGGAGACCTCCGGCGGCGGCGCCTTGTACATCCGCAGGAGCTCGGGGAAGCGGCCCGCGATCTGCGGAGCGCCCTGCACCATCACGTAGCGGCCCACCTGGTCGTGCTCGTTCCCGACCCCGGAGTGCAGCAGGAGCCGGGGCGTCTCGATCGCGTAGCCGCACACCGCCACGGCGCGGGCACGCTGCACGCGCTCGGTGCCGTCGCGGACGTAGCGGACGCCGGAGGCCGAGCCGCCGCCGTCCATCTCGATCCCGACGACCATCGCGTCGGCCCGGACCTCCGCCCCCTGGTCGAGGGCGTCGGGCACATGCGTGACGAGCGGGCTGGCCTTGGCGTTCACCTTGCAGCCCTGAAGGCAGAAGCCGCGGTAGATGCAGTGCGGCCGGTTCCCGAAGCGGCCGTTCGTGATCGCCACCGGGCCGACGCGCATCTCGATGCCGCAGGCCCGCGCGCCCTCCCAGGCCCGCTCGGCGGCGCCGCAGACCGGGTGCGGGCGGTGCGGATAGCCGTGCGGGTCGCCCCATGGCCACCGCTGCCCCGCGACGGGTAGCTCACGTTCCAGCACGCGGTAGTGGTCGCGCAGCTCGGCGTAGGTGATCGGCCAGTCGGCGCCGACACCGTCGACCGTGCGGGTGGCGAAGTCCGACGGGTGAAACCGAGGGGTGTAGCCGGCGAAGTGCACCATCGAGCCGCCGACGCCGAGACCGCTGTTGTTCTTGCCCATCTCGACGGGGTCCTCGCCCGCGATGATGCGGGTGTCGTTCCAGTAGAGGTGCGACGAGCCGGCCTCGTCGGATACCCAGTCGCGGTCGGGATCCCAGAACGGCCCCCGCTCGAGGACGACGATCCTCCACCCGGCCCGTGCCAGCCGCTGGGCGAGCACGCCGCCACCCGCGCCGCAGCCGACGATCGCCATGTCAACCGCATCGTCGTCGCGAAAGCGGCGCATCCGATCGAGGCCGGGAACGCCGCGCCGGTGCGGGTGAAGCAGGAGGTGGGAGCGATTCATTCCAGACCGCGCTCCCGGACGTCGCGGACCGGGTCGACCTCGAACGCCTCGCGGCCCTCCCACGGCTCGTGGCGGTCGACGCCGAGCGCCTGGTACCCGCGCGGGTAAGCCGGTCCGCCGAACCCGATCTCGTTCCAGGCCCACGGATGGGAGTAGAACGCCTCGAGCAGGTCGCGCATGACGACGGCGTAGGCCCGCTTCACGTTCACGCCGTCCCAGGCACCGCCGGAGAGCCGGCCCGCGGCGAGCTCCTCCGCGATCCGCTCACGCGTCTCCGCCGGGGCGTTCGCGTACGGCTCCCCCGCCGCCTCGTCGAGCCCGCCCGCCACGGTCCGCCACGTCTCGCGGTCGTCGGGCATGTCCTCGTAGCGGTAGCCGTCGCCGCGGCCGCTCTCCAGCTTCGCGTCGACGAACGAGAGCGCCGGAACGCGCGGCTCGCGATCCTGGGCGAGCACGACGTCGCCGAAGGCCGTCAGCGTGGCGAACTCCTCCCGCGAGAAGAACCGGCGTTCGGGGGGCGACTCAACACGGGCCAGGATCAGCTCGCGCGTGCGCTCGTCCCAGTGGCCGAGCTCCTCCATGACGTCGAAGTCCGGGTAGCGGCCGCGCATCTGGGGGGTCGTGCCGCGCCGCTGCCGGGGGAGCCCCGCCGGCTCCGCAGAGCTCATCGCTCCCGTTCCATGAGCGGCGCCAGGAGGCCGAGCGCGCCGACCGCCAGGAGTGCGCCCGGCGCCAGGAGCGGCGGCCCCATGACCAGGTTGTAGGCGGTCTCGCGGAAGCCGCCCGGCCGGCGATGGATGCCGCGGACGTGCGTCACGAGGCCCGCCACGCCGTCCAGCACGAAGAGCGCGGACACCGCCGGCAGCGCGGTCCGGGCCACCCGGGGCGAGAAGGCGGCGGCGACGCCCGCAACCGTCAGCGGCGGCGCGAGGACGATCGGCGTCCACATCCAGCGGTCGGCGAACGACCCCTTCTCGTGCTCGAGATAGATCTCAAACGCAAGCGGCGGCGCGGCCGCGGCGGCGGCCAGTCCCAGCGTCTTCTGCATGCGCCCGGCGCGGAGGTTGGCGAGCACGCGTCTCATCGGACTCCTCTCATCGGATGGCGTACCGCTCGGCGTCGGGGTGCTTCAGGTCGTAGCCGGCACCGGGGCGGGACAGGTCGGGCCGCAGGCATCCGTGCTCCGGCTCGGCGGGGCCGTCGAGGAGCAGCGCCTCGGCGCGGACGTGGTCTGCGAAGTACTCGAGATGGCGCAGCCGGCCGGCGGCGCAGCAGGGATGCAGGTGCGCCGCGGGCGCGCAGTGGGCCGACAGGTCGAGGCAGTGGGCGGAGCACAGTGCGGCGACGCGCAGGAACCCGGTGATGCCGCGGCAGCGGGTGACGTCGGCCTGAAGACAGTCGACCGCGCCGGCTCCGAGGAGGCGTGCGAAGTCGACGTCAGCGAAGCCGTACTCGCCCGCGGCGAGGTCGATCCCGGCCGGCAACCGGTCACGCAGGAGCCGCAGGCCCGCCAGGTCGTCCGACGACACGGGCTCCTCGAACCAGACGACGCGGGCCGGCGCCAGCACGTCCTCGGCGAACGCCAGGGCCGCCTTGCGGGAGAGGGCGCCGTTGGCGTCGGCCATGAGCTCCGCGCGGGGGCCGATCGCGCTGCGGGCGAGCGCCACCCGGCCAGGGTCGGCGGCCGGATCGCGCCCGACCTTCATCTTGACACGCGGGATGCCCATCTCCACCCAGCCGCCGAGCTGGCGCTCCAGCTCGGCGTCAGTGAGCGACGTGAAGCCGCCGCTGCCGTAGACCGGCACCTCGTCCCGGGCCTCGTCGAGCAGCGTGACGAGTGGCAGGCCGAGCAGGCGCGCCTTCAGATCCCAGAGCGCGAGGTCGACCGCCGCGATCGCCATCGACGCCACGCCGACCGAGCCGGCGTTCCGGCAGGCGGCGACCATCCCCTCCCAGGCGACGGCTACGGCGAAGGCGTCACGGCCCACGACCACCGGCGCGAGGAGCTCGTCGACGACGCTGCGGCAGGCACGGGAGCCGTAGGTGTAGCCCACGCCGGTCTCGTCGCCGGCGTGCGCCTCGACGACGATCATGACGGTCGAGGCCCACCGCGCCGTCCCATCCGACTCAGGCGTCTCGAGCGGGATCTCGAACGCCCGCGCATCGAGGGCCGAGACGGCGGCCTCGGTGCCGGCGACGGTTACCTGGCTCACCGCTCCGGGAGCAGCCCGGCGACCATCTGCCGAAGGGACTGCCGGATCATGCGGCCCCGGTCGGGATCCCCGCGGACGACCGCCTCGGCGAAGTGGCGGGCCTGCTCGAACGTGATGTGCGGCGGAAGCGGCGGCACCTCGGGATCCGTGACGGCCTCGAGCACGGCCGGGCGGCCTGCGGCAAGCGCCGCGTCCCAGGCGGCGCCGACGTCTTCGGGATCGTCCACCCGGATGCCGGCAAGCCCGATCATCTCCGCGAACCGCGCGTACGGGAAGTCGGGGATGTCCTGCGACGCCTCGTACTTCGGGTCGCCCTGCATGACACGCTGCTCCCAGGTGACCTGGTTCAGGTCGTGGTTGTTCAGCACCATCACCACCAGGCGCTGGTCGCGCCAGCGCTCGTGATACTTGGCGATCGTGATCAGCTCGGCCATGCCGTTCATCTGCATCGCGCCGTCGCCCACGAGCGCGATCACCGGGCGGGCGGGATGCGCGAACTTGGCGCCGATGGCGTACGGCACGCCCGCGCCCATGGTCGCCAGGTTGCCCGAAAGCGACGCCATCATCCCGTCGCGCACCCTCACGTCGCGCGCGAACCAGTTCGCCGCCGAGCCGGAGTCGGAGGTGATGATCGCCCGGTCGGGCAGGCGGAGGGCGAGCTCGTGGAACACCCGCTGGGGGTTGATCGGGTCGGCCGGAGACAGCGCCCGCTCCTCGAGAACATGCCACCAGTCGCCGACGGAGCGTTCGATGCGCTCACGCCACGAGGCGTCGGTCTTCGGCTCGAGCAGCGGCAGGAGCGCCGCGAGCGTCGCGCGGGCATCGCCGACGAGCTGCACCTCCATCGGGTAGCGGATGCCGAGCATGCGTCCGTCGACGTCGATCTGCACGCCGCGCGCCTGGCCCTCCTCGGGGAGGAACTCCGAGTAGGGGAAGCTCGACCCGACCATGAGCAGCGTGTCGCACTCGTCCATGAGCTCCCAGCTCGGCCGGGTGCCGAGCAGGCCGATCGAGCCCGTCACGAACGGCAGGTCGTCGGCGACGACGGCCTTGCCGAGGAGCGCCTTCGCGATCCCGGCGCCGAGCGTCTCGGCCGTCAGGATGACCTGGTCGCGTGCGCCCAGCGCGCCCTGGCCGACGAGCATCGCCACCCTCTCGCCGGCGTTCAGCACCTCGGCCGCCCGCTCGAGGTCGGCCCGCTGGGGCACGACAACGGGCCGCGAGTATCCCGGGGAGGAGTGGATCGTGCCGTGCGCGCGGCCCGGCTCCTCGGCCGGTCGCGCCGCAAGGTCGTTGGGGACGACGATGCAGGTGACCGTGCGCTGGTCGAGCGCGATGCGCGCCGCGCGGTCGACCAGGTGGCGCATCTGGGACGGGTCGGTCGCCATGTGCACGTACTCGTGGGCGACGTCCTTGAACAGGGTCGTCAGATCGACCTCCTGCTGGTAGGAGCCGCCCAGCGCGGGCATCGCCTGCTGCCCGACGATCGCGAGCACCGGCTGGTGGTCGAGCTTCGCGTCGTAGAGGCCGTTCAGGAGGTGGATCGCCCCGGGGCCCGACGTGGCCAGGCAGACGCCGAGCTGGCCGGTGAACTTGGCGTGCGCGCAGGCCATGAACGCCGCCATCTCCTCGTGCCGCGCCTGGATGAACTCCGGGTCGCCGTCCGCACGGTCGAACGCGCCCATGATGGCGTTGATCCCGTCGCCGGGATAGCCGTAGACGCGGTGGATCCCCCACTCGCGCAGGCGCGAGACGAGGAAGTCGGCGACGGACTCAGCCATCGGAGCGCGATCCCGTAGCAGCGGTGCGCGAGCCGTGCGCGGCGAGCTGGTTCAGCATCTGCTCGCAGAACGCGGGCAGGTCGTCAGGCTTTCGGCTGCTCACAAGCATGCCGTCCACGTGGACCGTCTCCTCGACCCACGTCCCGCCGGCGTTTCGGATGTCGGTCTGAAGCGACGGCCACGACGTGATGGTGCGGCCCTTCACCACGTCCGCCTCGACGAGCGTCCACGGGCCGTGGCAGATCACCGCCACCGGGCGCTCGTCGGTGAAGAAGGCCTTCACGAACCGCACCGCCCGCGGGTCGGTCCGCAGCATGTCGGGGTTCGCCACGCCGCCGGGCAGGACGAGCCCGTCATAGCGCGCCGGGTCGGCATCATCGAGGCCCTGGTCGGCGTTGTAGGTCTTCGACTTGTCGAGGTGGTTGAACGCCTGGACGCTCCCGCCCTCCGGGGAGACAAGCTCCGGCTTTCCGCCGGCCTTCTGGACGGCCTTCCAGGGCTCGGTCATCTCGATCTCCTCGACGCCCTCGTCGGCGACGAGAAACGCGATGGTCTGTCCGTTCAGGTCTGGTGCCATTGGGGGTCCCTACCGTTTCTTTGCATCGACGGCCCGCTGAAGCTGGGCCTTGTTCATGCTGGAGCGGCCCTGGATGCCGCGCTGCTTCGCCTCGTTGTACAGCTGCGCCTTTGTGCGGCCCTTCGGCCGGTTCGTGCCAGACCGCTGTCCGCCGCGGCGCGACGAGGACATGTCCTGGGTCGAGCTCCGGGAGGCGGTCCGGGTCTGACCCTTCTGCGCCCGCTCCTTGTTGACCGTCCGCGCGGCGATCTCCTTGGCGCGCCGCGGGGATGCCCCCTGCTCGCGCTCGGAGTCGCGAATGTGCTCGTACTTGCGTTCCTGTTTCCCGGTCCAGGTGCTGGGCATGACTGGCTCCCAAGTCGAACGACGTGTACACCGCGCGGATACCCGCACGTGCCGCCCGGCTAACGGGTCAGGAGTTGCGCTCGTGGTCAGGCGCGGGCGCCGCCGGCTTCGCCTCGTCGCGGTTCCGGCGGTCAGGCTTCGGCGCCTCGCGCTTGGTGCCGTAGCGGTCCTCCTCGGATTCCGGGCGGCCGGGGTCGGAGCCGCCCGGATACTCCTCGCCGTGCGAGCGGTCTTCGCCGGAGCTTGGGCGGCTCATCCCTGCGTCCGGTCGCGCGACGCCGCGACGGTGTCACGGGTTTCGGTCTCGGGCGGTGACATCGCCTGGCCGACCGCCTCGCCGGGCTCCTGCTCCTCGACCCGGCGGCCGCCGCGGCTCGCGGCCGCGCCGCGAAGGGCGCCACCGACCAGGACGAGGGCCAGGATGATCACAAGCGGGATGGCCAGGAGAGCTGCGCCCGGCACGATCACGATCGAGACGAGGGCGAGCAGGAGCACGATCACGATCAGGATGGGGGTTGCTGCAATCATGGCTCCGTGGTACCCGCACGCGAAGCGGCGCAACCCTCCGTTTGGCCCGTTCGTCTGACGGGTAGAACCGGGGCGACTCCGCTGGGAGAAACGTCCCCCGGTCCGGCGCCGGCGCCTACCGGCCCAACGCCCGTCGCAGGCTTCGTCGGGGGCCGGGTCCGGGGGCAACCGTATCCGCGAAGAGAGGGCATCTGGGCATGGCGCAGGGCGCAGGGATCGACGCGACGAGCAGCCTGACCGACGTCCAGGAGGCGTTCCGGGGCCAGGGCATGGAGCTCGTCGTCCGCCTGCGCGGAACGAGGTGGCAGGCGCTCGTGCGCGCCATCCCCGGCAACGGCAGGCTGCACGCCGACGCGTGGGCCGCCTCACCCGACGAGGCCGCCCGGCGCGCGTGGCGGCGCCACATCGAGGAGCACGGCGGGACCGGGGCGAGCTAAACGCGGGGGAACCCAGGGTTCCCCGCGAGCCCCCTCCTTAACGGCCGGCGTCGCGTTTGCCGCACGACGGCGAAGAACGCGGTCTTCGCCGTCGCCTCCCCCGTCAGTCGCTTGCTCCCGGACGTCCCGATTCGGTCCGGCGGCCGGCGATCGGGGTCACACCCCGCACCAGACGCGTCACACCCGTGTCACAGCCGCGATGCGGGTCTGACCCCAGGGTTCGACGTCAGGCGCGTTCGGTCGTGGCCGGCTGGAGGAAGACGTGCCGGATGGCCGGATCCCGGCTCCGCAGGTCGTCGATGATCCGGTCGGTGAGCTCCTCGATCTCGGGGACCGAGAGCTCGTCGCGAAACTCCACCCGGCCGGCGACGAGGACGTCGTCGGGGCCCACGTGCATCGTCCGTAGCTCCGGGACGGAGACGACCTCGGGGCGGCCCTCGATCTCGCGCTCGAGAAACTCGCGCGTCTCGGCCCGGGCCGATTCCCCGAGGAGGAGCCCCTTGGCGTGCGTGCCGACGCCGACCGCCGCTACCGCCAGGATGACGCCCACCCCGATCGAGGCGAGCGCGTCGAACGTCTCGCTCCCGGTAAGCACGCTCGCCCCGAGCCCGGCGGCAGCGACGAGCACGCCCGCGACAGCCGCAGTGTCCTCGAGCAGCACGACCCGGGGGACCGGGTCGCGCACCTCGCCGACGAAGCGCGTGAACGACACCCTTGAGCGCACGGCCCCCTGCCGCAGCTGGCGCGCGGCCCGGATCAGCGAGATGCCCTCGGCGACGAACGCCACGCTCAGAACCACGAACGACACGAGGGGATCCCCGATGGAGTGCCCGTCGCGCAGCGCCAGGACGCCCTGACCGATCGAGAAGACCGCGCCGGCGAAGAAGATCCAGACGGCGGCAACGAACGCCCAGAAGAAGCGCTCCTTGCCGTGGCCGAACTGATGCTCCTCGTCGGCCGGCCGGCGGCCGAGGTGAAGCGAGGCGAGCAGGACGAGCTGGTCGACCGTGTCGGCGGTCGAGTGGGCAGCCTCGGCCAGCATCGCCGCCGAGCCGCTGGCGAGTCCGGCCAGGAGCTTGGCGAGCGCGATCAGTGCGTTGGCCGCCAGCGCGACGAGGATCGTGAGCCGGCTCTCCCCCTCCTGCTCCCCACGCTCGGCGCCACCGGCGGGAGTCCGGCGCTTCGTCGCCTCGGCCATGCGCGTCAGGTGTCCGCGGTGAGCGGCTCGGCCACGTCCTCGAGCTGGCGCTGCTCAGCGTCCACACCGAGCCAGGCCTCGGTCAGGCCGCCGATGATCATGAGAATCGCACCGAGCAGGTACCCGAGGAACACCGTCATGCGGCTCCCCGACGCGATGTTGTGGCCGTAGAGCGCCGGGCCGATGATGCCGCCGATGCCCGTGGCGACGGCGTAGAAGAACGCGATCGCCATGGCGCGGGTCTCCATCGGGAAGATCTCGCTCACCGTCAGGTAGGCGGCGCTGGCGCCGGCGGACGCGAAGAAGAAGATCGCTGACCATCCGATCGTGAGCTGCGTCGCAGAGAGCACATCACGCTCGAAGAGCGCCCCAACCAGGATGAGCCCGGCGCCGGCGAGGACGTACGAGAGGGTGATCATGACCCGCCGGCCGACGGTGTCGAAGAGGCGGCCGAGCACAAGCGGGCCGACGAAATTGCCGAGCGCGAACGGCAGCAGGTACCACCCGATCGCATCGGCCGAGACGCCGTAGAAGTTGGTCAGGACGAGCGCGTAGGTGAAGAAGATCGCGTTGTAGAGGAACGCCTGCGTGACCATCAGCATGAAGCCGAGGAAGGACCGCCGCCGGTGATCGCCGAACACGGCCTTCACGACCGGGCCGAACCCGACGCTGCGCCGCTGCTCGACCTTGATCGTGTCGTCGGGTTTCGAGAGCCGCTCGCCGGTGTCGTCGCGCACATCCTCCTCGATGTCCTGTACGACGTCCTCGGCCTCCTCGGCCTGGCCGTGCGTCATGAGCCAGCGCGGGCTCTCCGGCAGGAACTGGCGCAGGAGCAGGACGCCGACCGCGAGCGTCGCGCCGAGCCCGAAGCCGACCCGCCAGCCGACGTCCACCGCGAAGTAGGCCGGGTTCAGGAGGACGACCGAGGCGGCGGCGCCGACCGCCGTCCCGACCCAGTACGACCCGTTGATCGCCAGGTCGACGAAGCCGCGGACGCGGGCCGGGATGAGCTCGTCGATCGCCGAGTTGATGGCCGAATACTCCCCACCGATCCCGGCGCCCGTGAAGAACCGGGCGGCGGCGAACTCCCAGAAGTTCTGGGTGAAGGCCGTCGAGGTCGTGGCGATGAGGTACAGCGCCAGCGTGACCATGAAGAGCCGCTTCCGCCCGAAGCGGTCCGTGAGGTACCCGAAGCCGAGCGCGCCGACCACGGCGCCGGCGACGTAGATCGATCCCGCAAGGCCGATCTGCGACGGGCTGAGCGCAAGGGTGTCCTTCAGCTCGAGCTGGCCGGCGATCGCGCCGACGATCGTCACCTCGAGCCCGTCCAGGATCCACACGGCTCCCAGTGACAGGACGACGAGCCAGTGCCAGCGCGACCACGGCAGGCGGTCCATGCGCGCTGGAATGTCGGTCTCGACGACCTCCGGGCGGCGGGGGGTGAAGACTCCGGCAGTGCTGCTCATTGCGGTCACCTCGGTCGGGTGGGTCTGGCATCGAGATGCCCGCCCGCGGAGGCCGCGAAACCGCTGCGAGGCAGTGGTTTGCCGCGCGCGCGGGAGGGGTAGCCAGTTCGCGGAAATGCGGCTCGCGAGCTACCACACCGCCTACGGCAGCCACCGGGGGGCGTGGTGCACGTTCCACGAGGTGCGCATGCTCGCGATGCGCGTGACCGAGGACGGCCCGCGACTCATCGAGTCGCCCGAGGAGCTGACCGAGGGCACGATCCTCCACGCCCATGACGGACGCTACCTCGAGGTGTTCATCGTCGATTTCAAGGGCCGGTACTTCTGCGAGACCGTCGACGTCGGAGACACCGCGGCGTGACGGAGGCGGCTATCAACAAGGCTCGCCGCGCCGGGGCGGCGTACGCCCCGCCCGAGGCCGGTATCCCGCTTCGGGGCTACGCGGGCGTCATCGCCACGTTCACGTCGGTGGGTTCGGTCGCGTTCGTGGCCGCGGCCCGCCGCGGGCTGCCGGAGCGGATCGGGCTCGGCGACCTGGCGCTGCTCTCGGTCGCCACGCACCACGCCGCCCGGCTCGTCACAAAGGACAAGGTGACGAGCGTCGCCCGGGCTCCGTTCACGGAGTACGAGGGCTCGGGAGATCCCGGCGAGGTCGAGGAGCATCCGCGCGGGCATGGGCTCCAGAAGGCGGTGGGCGAACTCGTGACCTGCCCGTACTGCATCGGGCAGTGGATCGCGCTCGCCGGGGTGACCGGGCTCATGCTGGCGCCGCGGACGACGCGCGCGATCGCATCGGTGCTGACGGTGTCGGCCGTGTCGGACTATCTCCAGATCGTGCACCGCGCGGTCTCGCCGGAATGAGCGCGCGCGCCGGCTCACCTGGCCGCATCGCCCGGGTCGGCGGCCGCCTCGCAACTGCCGAGGCACGCCTCATCGGCGCCGAGCTGCGGCGGGCGATGCGGTGGACGGCCGCTGCGACCGCGCTCGCCGGTGCCGCCGCCACCGTGGGTGTCGGCGCGGCCGCCTGCCTCGTGGCCGCGGTGGTGCTGGGGTTGGCGACCGCGATGCCCGCCTGGCTCGCGGCGCTCGTCGCGGGCGCCGTCCTGCTCGTCGTCGCCGGGTTCCTGGCACTCCTGGCGCGCGAGGCGGCGAAGGACGCGGCGGGCGCCCTCCGGCAGACGACCGAACGAGCACAGGAGGAGGCCCGATGGATGGGGACGCTGATCAGCTCGAACGGGAGGTAGCCGACCGCAAGGC